>JBGTGL010000001.1:0-3604 GCA_041746755.1 Acidimicrobiia bacterium
ATGGACGACCACACCTCCGGGATAGTTGAGCGTGAGGAAAACCGAATCTTCTATACCGGCGGTAACCCAACTACCCCCGGATGCTGTAACCGAAGTCGGAGTTGCATCCAACCAGTAGTTGGCGATAGAAATGTCGTGGGAGGCCAGGTCCCATGCGGCGTTTACGTCGTATCGGACTGGCCCGAGATTGGTCCGGATCATCGACATATACCGAATATCTCCAAGTTCGCCGGCTTCGATGTAGTCCCTGGCTGAGTTGACCGCCGAGTTGAAGAGGAATACGTGGCCGACCATCAACACGAGTTCTCTCGACGCCGCGAGTTGGCAAAGCGAGATCGCAGCCTTGAGTTCTGTCGTCAGGGGCTTCTCGACAAGAACATGTTTTCCTGCCTCGAGGGCCACTCTCACCAGGTCGGCGTGTGTGCTCGTGGGCGTCGCCACGACAACAGCGTCCACTCTGTCGTCCTCGAGGGCGTCTTCGAATCGAGCCGAGGCAAGGACACCCGGGAAACGCTCCGACACGAGCTTTCTGCGCTGATCGTCGTTTTCGATCACCCACAGGGCCTGGCTGCCGTGAAGGGTGGCGAAATTGCGCACCAGGTGTGGGCCCCAATGCCCAGCCCCAACGATTGCGACACCAGTCATCATTTCTATCAGCTCAACCTATCTTTTGATGCGAAGGCCCAAGAGAACTAGGGGACGCAGGATCGACCACCACCCAATTATCGGCTTCATCTTGGTTTGCCCTAAGTCTTTCGGTGGGTAGGTCTTTGTGACAGGAACCTCGACTACGGAATAGCCGAGTTTCCGCGCTTTGTAGAGCAGATAGACCTCTAGTTCATACTCATCGAGCCATTGTTGGTCTAGTCCCAGTTGTGGGTCTTCCAACAATTCACGAGAGGCGGCCCGGAATCCGTTGGTCGTGTCGGTCATAGAGGCCCCCGAAATGAGATTGAAGAGCCACGGATGTAGGCGCGTCGCCATCTTCCGATAAAGGGGCATGTCCCCGAGATCCCCAACGTTGCCCAGCCATCTCGACCCTTGAACCAGAGCGGCCTGGCCGTCGGCAACGGGGGCTATCAGCCTTGAAATCTCCTCGGGGTGGTCTTTGTTATTTCCCGCCATCACTACAGCAATGTCGTAGCCGTTTGAAACGGCGTACTCGTACCCGCTTCTGATCGCCGCCCCGACACCAATGGTGACACCTAGCGAAATCGACGTAGCGCCCATAGACTCGGCAACCTCAACCGATCGGTCTGTGGATCCGTCATCAATCACGAGTACTTCATCAACTACGTCTCTCGGAACCCGACGCACCACTTCGCCGATTTTCTGTTCCTCGTTGAATACGGGAGCCATCGCGATGATCTTCAAACCTTGGTACACACACCGTTTGTACTACATGTCGTCGTGGTGCTAAGGCTTTACCCAGCTTCGGCTACCTCTCGAAGCTCGCGTATGAGCTCGTTTACCTCGGCGCGAAGACGCGCCGCGCATTCGAATCTGAGCAGTCGGGCCGCCTCATTCATTTCTTCCTTTAAAGAGGACCAATGCTGTCAGTTCCTCCCCCTCGAGGTCAATAGGCCTCCGGGCCTCGGTCTCCCGGCGGCGCCCAGTGTCTGATTGAGGAGAACCTCCTACCTTTAGAATCGTCCTTTGTAATTCGCGTCGATCCCTCAGCCTGAGCATCGGTTCCTCCACCAATCTCCAAGAGATCAAAGCCATCAGGAAGGTCGATGCGATTCCCAACGGAATCCAGGGACGAGCCTGATGATTCAACGCCTGAAGAACTGGGGCATGCCATAGATACCACGCGTAGGAAACAGTTCCGGCAGTTGTCAGCGGTCTGGCTGATAGCCATTTCAGCGGCTCGCGAATTGTGGCCCACACGACGATGAATGCGATACCTGCGCCCAGGACTGACAACCATCTCCCGATCTCGGCATATTCGGTAGCCGAGTTCGGGTTGACCGGGTAAAGCCCGATTAGCAGCAGTGCGATCAATGATAGGGAGTACACGCTTCGTGAAGGAGTCCAACTATGTGCAATAAAAACTAAAAGACAACCAAGCCCAAGGGCATAGGCATTTGTGGTCGTTCCCTGGTAGGCCCACAACGAATCAGGGACAATCAGTCTCCAAACCGCCAGCATGACGACACTGGCACCCAATAACCAAGGCCGCCGAGCTGAGTTCCATGAAAGCAAGATGATGGGCCAGACCAAGTAAAAGTGCTCTTCTACGGCAAGAGACCACGTATGAACGAGAGGCCCTAGGTCGCCGCTCACGATTTGGACGATGTTCGAAGCATAGAAGGCGGGTGGGATGGTCACACGCCATCCGTAAGCAATGCCGGCGACCAACAAGAAGAGGCCCAATGCCGGCAGAAGTCGGTACGCACGCCGCGTGTAGAAACGACGCAAACTCGTTTCGTTGAGCAGCACGCGTGTGATCAAGAACCCGGAAAGCACAAAAAACAGAGTCACCCCCACGGCGCCACCCATGCCGTAGATGCTGGGATAGGCGTGACCAAGAACCACCATCGCAATCGCGAGGCCACGAACACCGTCGAGACCCTCGATTTTGGATCGTGCGTGCTTGTTGGGCTATCCTTCGGGTCTCCGAATCAAGGTGCCGGATGGGTCAGCCGGCTTCGGCGACCTCTCGAAGCTCGCGCTTGAGCTCGTTGACCTCGTCGCGCAGGCGCGCGGCGTATTCAAATCGGAGCTCCCTGGCCGCCTCATTCATTTCGTCCTCTAAAGAGAGGATTAATGCTGTCAGATCCTCACCCTCGAGGTCAATAGGTCTTCTGGCCTCTGTCTCCCGACGCCTCCGCTCCCCCGCTGGGCGTTCCGACTGGACCAGCTCGAGAATGTCGGACACTCGTTTTCGGATGGTCGTCGGGTCGATACCGTGCTCTTCGTTCCACGCACGTTGGGTATCACGACGACGATTGGTCTCGTAGATGGCCTTTTTCATCGAATCGGTGATGTTGTCGGCATACATCACCACCTGGCCGTCGACATTTCGAGCGGCACGGCCGATGATTTGAATCAACGAGGTCGATGAGCGGAGGAAGCCTTCCTTATCGGCGTCGAGAATGGCAACCAACGACACCTCCGGAAGGTCGAGGCCCTCCCTCAGCAGGTTGATACCGACCAGAACGTCGAACTCGCCCAGACGCAGTTCACGCATGATCTGGACCCGCTCAAGAGTGTCGATCTCAGAGTGCATGTAGCGGGCCCTCACTCCCATCTCAAGCAGGTAATCGGTGAGGTCTTCGGCCATCTTCTTCGTGAGAGTCGTGACGAGAACGCGTTGCTCCCGAATCGCACGTTCCCGGATTTCACCAAGCAGATCGTCGATCTGGCCCTTGGTAGGCCGAATCATCACTTCGGGGTCGATGAGGCCGGTGGGACGGATGATCTGCTCCACAACCTGCGTACTGTGACTGATCTCAAAGTCAGATGGGGTAGCGGAGAGGAAGACCACCTGATTGGCCTTCTCCAACCACTCGTCAAAACGGAGCGGCCGGTTGTCTTTCGCCGAAGGGAGCCGGAAACCGTGTTCGACCAGAACATCCTTACGAGAACGGTCGCCCTCGAA
>JBGTGL010000002.1:0-14390 GCA_041746755.1 Acidimicrobiia bacterium
TCGGGGGTGACCCCGGCGTGTATTTGTTTAGTCCGAAAACCCATGAGCCGAGTCTAAGGCGGTCCCCGCGCATAGAGCTTTAGTTGGTGGGAACCGTCCCCCCTCCCCGCCGCGTTCTTGCGCCTCCCCCGGAGGCGAAGCTCGCGGAGCTGAACGGGCGAGGGGCCGAGACGGCTTTGGGTCGAGGCGGAGGGGACCGTGAGCCCGCGGGTAGAGGTTGGGTTGGTGGGTGCTGGCCCCATCCGTCTCCGCCTCGTTCCTCGGCGGAGCCACCTTCCCCGTCGTCCCTCCGGGGAAGGAACAAGAATCTTCGGCTCCTCCGGGGAAGGAACAAGAACCCGGAGTCATCTTCCCCGTCGTCCCTCCGGGGAGGAACAAGAAACCGGAGTCATCTTCCCGTTGTGATTCCGGAGAAGGAATCAGACACGAGGACCTCAGCCGAAGCGGTACCCGACCGATCGAACCGTTGATATCCACGATGCTCGTTCCTCGCCGAGTTTGGCTCTCAGCCGTCGTACGTGAACGTCGACCGTGCGGGCCCCCCCGTAATACTCGTAGCCCCAGACCCTGGACAAGAGTTGTTCCCGTGACCAGACACGGATCGGGTTACCGACGAGAAACCGCAACAACTCATACTCCATGTAGGTCAGGTCCATCGGCTCTCCGGCCAACTCGGCCTGGTAGGTGAGAGTATTGAGACTCAGGTCCTTGAAGGCAACAATCTCGTCGTCGCTGTGTTGGACGAGTAGCGCGTTGATTCTGAGCCTGAACTCAACTGGCTCCACAGGAGCCACCTGAAAGTCCCGGTGCGACGTCGCAGAGTCGAGCATCGCCAGCTGTTCGGATTGAACTACGAGGAAGATCGGGATCCCCAGGTCGTCGGCCACTCTCTTTGCCTCACGCAACCGACGCATCGGTTGGTCGGACAACTCGACGATTATCAGGTCAACGTCGCGGATGGCTTCATCCAGCGGGTCTAGATTGGCCGGTCTGATCACCGGCTGATCGACCAGCGCTAAACCATCCTCCAAAGATTCAGAGGGAACCGGTGGAAAGACGGCGAGGGTCACAGCACCGGCAGATAGGTCTCGAGCTCGAACTGGGAAACATGTTGTTGATACCGGTCCCACTCAGCACGTTTGTTGCGGAGGAACCAGTCGAAAACGTGTTCTCCCAGTGCCTCGGCCACCAATTCCGAGCTCTCCATGACATCGAGAGCCTCAGCGAGAGTTTCGGGAAGTCGCTTAACACCGATAGCGGCTCGCTCCGAGTGGGTGAGACGGTCGACGTCGGCTGTTACCTCTGGTGGCAATTCATAGCCTTCCCTGATTCCGGCGAGACCGGCGGCCAGCATTACCGAAAGGGCCAGGTACGGGTTGCATGCAGCATCGGCCGCCCGATACTCGACCCTGACACTCGAGGGTTTCCCCAGCTTCACGGAGGGCACCCTCACCAGTGCCGACTGGTTGTTGCGCGCCCAGGAGACGTAGATGGGAGCATCGAACCCGGCTACCAGACGCTTGTAGGAGTTGACCCATTGGTTGGTGACGGCGGTGATCTCAGGGGAGTGCCGTACCAGGCCCGCGATGAAGGCCTCGGCGACCTTGGAAAGGCCACCTTGGGTGCCCGGTTCGTGGAATGCATTTATGTCGTCTTCGAAGAGGGAGAGATGGAGATGGAGCCCGGAACCGTCGTATTTCTCCAGAGGCTTGGGCATGAAAGTCGCATAGATTCCATTCTGGAGTGCGACTTCCTTCACTGTTAAGCGCGATGTCATGATGTTGTCCGCCATGGTGAGAGCGTCGGTGTATCGGGCGATGATCTCGTGCTGGCTTGGCGCGACCTCGTGGTGTGAGTGCTCGATTGGGATCCCCATGCGCTCCAGGGCGATGATGGTGTCGCGTCGGTAGGCCTGGGCGACATCCAGGGGCGTCAGATCGAAATAGCCTCCGTGGTCCAACAACACGGGATTGGGACCGGAATCCTTGAAATAGAAGAACTCCAACTCCGGGGCGGCGTAAAAGGTGTATCCCATCTCCGACGCCCGCTCGAGGTTTCTCTTCAGCACAGTGCGTGGGTCTCCGAGAAAGGGTTCGCCTTCGGGCGTGAAGATGTCGCAGAACATTCTCGCCACCTGGCTTTCCTCCCGCCACGGAAGTACGGCGAAGGTGGAAGGGTCTGGCTTGGCCAGCATGTCGGCCTCTTGAACCCGGGCATATCCGTCGATTGAGGATCCATCAAACGTCATCCCCTCATCAAACGCGACTTCCAGTTCGGCCGGACTGATTGACACCGACTTCAAGACTCCCTGGACATCGGTGAACCAGAGGCGCACAAAGCGGATTCCCCGCTCCTCGACAGTTCTGAGTACATAGTCCGACTGTTTGGTCATTTGAGATCTCCGGTGGGCGTTGTCGACGCAGCCCCGATTCTAGGAGGAGATCAGGCCGATCGCTTTCGGTCTGCGAGCCAGCGGCGTCGCAGGGAGCGACGTTCCTTCTCGGTGGTGCCACCCCAGATCCCGGATCGTTGATTCGACTCCAGCGCATACTCGAGGCAATCGTCGGTAACTTTGCAGCCGCCACAGATTTCTAGGGCCATTCTGATCTGCGCCTCATCAACTTCACCTTGGGGAAAGAAGAGTGAATCGGGATAACCCGAACATGCGGCGAGAGCCCGCCATCCCGTGGCCCGGTCGTTGATCACTTGGTATATGGCGTGCGTCACTCTCCCTAGTTTGGTGGATCGACGCTGATTTGCCAACCAAAATATTGCTTAAAGCTAGATGACAACCGGGTGTCCGGCCCGGATCCTCACGAGGTAGTGGCCAGTCGACTAGAACCGATCGGAGTCGCTGCTGCCTTCGTCAGGGTCTCCATCTGTGATCAGGCCGACGTCGTCGACTTCGGCAACCTCTTCTTCCGGAGGCGTGGCGACGATGGCTGGTCCGCCGGCCAAGTCGCTGCCTTCGTTGGCCGTGGCGATGCTGGCTGCGCCGGCTCCACCGCCTACCGCTGCCAGTGTTGCATCGGAGTCGAGCGGATCGTCGATCTCTTCATCGAGTGGCCGGGTGCGGCCAGTGAAGGCGATCAGCAGGAAAATAAGCAAGGAGAGGGCCAGAACTGCCAGGGCGATCCAGGAAATGATGGTCGAGAAGAAATCTCCATCGATCTTGACGAAGCCAAATCCGTCGCACTCTCCACCAGTCCCGTCAATGAATCCACCGACTTCGTAGATGCCGCGAATCTGCTCGCCCGTTTGTCCGGTGAGTTGTTCAACATAGGCTTCGAGAGATGGTTCGTTTCCCTCGTTGACAGTGTCCATGTCGCTGTTGGCGTCTGCTCCGCTGGCGACTACCCAGTTGAATCCGCCGATCACAACGTAGATTTCCCATACATGATCTGTGATAGGCCCCGGCGAGGTCGATGTCCAGGAGAGGGGACCGTCGGGCTCGATCACGAAGGGGTTGGAACGAGACGTGTCGGTGACGACCGTCGTGTCGACATTGCTTAAGGCCTCGACGGTGCATCCACCATTCAGCTGGCCACTCTCATCGACTTCGCCAATGCCGGTTAGACCGTATGCGATGGGAGCGATGAGGAGGATCAACGCCACGGTCAGGGCGACCGGCGACGCGATACGACCAACACGGGCGATCAGAATAAAAATCAGAGCTACCAGGCCTGGCAATAAAAAGACAGTCAGCTTGTCGAGCGGCCAGACTCCACCTTGCTGGAGAATTACGGCGAGAGCGAGTCCGGCGATCAGCCCTAGAACGACCGCGGTTATCGGGCGTGCCCTGGCCACTTTCACAGTTGTTTCTTGATTGTTTTGGCTCATCTGAGCACCAACTTACTCGGCTGCCCATCAGGGTGAGGTGGTTTCACTTCGTTTTGGGCGTACGCGGCGATAGCCTTACCCCGATGCCACGGATACGCGCCTCTTCGATAGACGAGCACAAAGATCTGACACGGCGCGGCATCCTCACCGAAGCCCGGGCGCTGATTGCCGAATCCGGCACTGCGGAGATCTCGCTCGGTGACCTCACCGCTCAAGCCGGGATCGGTAGGACAACCTTCTATGAATATTTCGCCGATCGCGACGATGTCATCGCTTCTTTGGTCGAGGCTGAGCTCCCCGGGGCGATCGCTGAACTCATTGACGGGGTCGAGTCAAACGAGCCGGTGGCCCGTCTGACCGAGCTGGTCGAAGCCACCACTTATTTCGTTGTCGACAACCCGGTGCTTGGCCTCATACTGCATACCGAGGTGCCCAAGTTGGGTCCCCTAGCTCAGACCAGGATTCGGGTCGCTCACACAGACCTCGCGTCGGAAACGGCCCGCGCCTATCAACTCGGCGTTGCCGCAGGAGCATTCCGAAGCTTGGACCCGATGCTTGCCGGCCGTCTCATCCAAGACTCGATTATGGCCGCAGCTAAAACGATTCTTGCTTCGTCCGACCCGTTGGCGAACGCGCCCCGGATCGTTCGCGACCTCACTAAGTTCTTGCTCACCGGGCTGGCTGAAGGATCGGCGCGGTTGTAAACCCAATGGACACTTCTTCTGAAATAGATCGCGACAACTACATCAACCGCGAACTTTCGTGGCTCGACTTCAACCGGCGTGTCCTCAGCCTGGTCGAGCGGCCCGACGTTCCGCTTTTGGAACGGGCGAAATTCTTGGCGATCTGGTCTTCCAATCTCGATGAGTTCTTTCAAGTCAGGGTTGCCGGGCTCAAAGAGCAACAAGCTCACGGACTCGGCGCCGGGACCCCCGATGGTCTCACCCCATTGCAGCAATTGGCGTCGATCAAGTCGGTCGTTGATGAACAATATGAGCTGGTTTCAAAATTGTTTCTCGCCGAGGTCGCGCCGGCATTGGCGGCGACCGGGATCGTCTTCAGCGATTACTCCACCCTCGACGACGATGACAAGCAATTCCTCGACGACCAATTCCGCGATCTGGTGTTTCCCGTGGTCACACCACTGGCGGTAGACCCTGCTCACCCTTTCCCCTATATATCCAACCTGTCCTTGAACTTGGCCGTCTTTGTCCGCAACCCTGAAACCGGGCTTTCTCGATTTGCCCGGGTGAAGGTACCTCCGATACTCCCCAGGTTCGTTGTCCTCCCGGATGGTGAGCGATTCGTCCCTCTGGAGGAAGTGATTGCGCATCACCTCGACTCCTTGTTTCCCGGTATGGAGGTAGTGGCCCATCACGTGTTTCGCGTTACTCGAAACGCCGACCTCGAAATCGAGGAAGATGAGGGGGGCGATCTATTGATGACGATCGAGTCTGAGCTGACCCAACGTCGCTTTGGACGGGTGGTGCGTCTCGAGGTCCATAGGGAAATACCAGACGACGTTCTCGAGTTGCTGTTGCGGGAGATGGGGGGATCACCCGATGACGTTTACTACGTCGATGGGCCCCTCGACCTCTCCGGTATGTGGTCGGTCTACGATCTGGATCTTCCAGACCTCAAGTTTGCGGTCTTCAACTGGGTCACACCTCCCCGCCTCGCCGGCTCGTCCACCGAAAGAGTCGACCTTTTTGATGTGATCAAGCAGGGAGACCTCCTGGTTCATCATCCCTATGACTCTTTCACTACCTCGGTGGAGGCGTTCATCAATCAGGCTGCCCAAGACAGTGGAGTGCTTGCTATCAAGGTGACCCTCTACCGGACCTCCAAGGACAGCCCGCTGATGGCGTCTTTGATCGAGGCTGCTGGGGAGGGAAAACAAGTTGTTGCCATGGTCGAGTTGAAAGCGCGATTCGACGAAGAGCGGAATATCGAATGGGCCCAACGCTTGGAGGACGCCGGAGTCCATGTCATGTACGGCGTCGTGGGCCTGAAAACCCACACCAAACTGGCGCTGGTTGTTCGTCGGGAGGGTGATCGGGCCGTCAGGTATGCCCACGTAGGGACGGGTAACTACAACGAGAGCACGGCTCGAACCTACGAGGATGTCGGGGTGTTTACGTCCGATCCCGAGATCGGGTCCGACCTTTCCGACCTGTTCAACTTCTTGACCGGTTACAGCCGGCAAAAACAGTATCGCCGGATGGCTGTGTCCCCGGTAGGGGTCCGGGCCCGCATCATGGAGCTTATCGAGGAGGAAGCCTCGAAGTCCGCCGGCCACATAACTTTCAAGATGAATTCTCTGGTTGATGCCGGGATCATCAATGGTCTTTACGCAGCCTCATCCGCTGGGGTTCGAATCGACTTGATCGTGCGCGGTATCTGCTGCCTCCGGCCCCAGGTCCCCGGTTTGTCAGAGAATATTCGGGTACGTTCGATCATCGGCCGCTACCTGGAACACTCCCGGCTCTACAGATTTGGCGCACGGGGGAGCGAACGCCACTACTACCTGGGTTCGGCCGACCTGATGCCCCGAAATCTTGACCGGCGGGTCGAGGCACTCGCCCCGGTCCTCGACGCGGGACTCCGGCTGAGAGTCGATGAGATCCTTGACGTGCTACTCGCCGACGATGTCCTGGCCTGGGAGTTGGACCCCACCGGAGTCTGGACGAGGGTCGCCACCGATGAAGGAATCGATGCCCATCTGGCGCTTCAAGAGTTGGCGCTGATCCGATCGCGATCGGCAATAGGCTAAGACAGGAGTCATGACCTGGCGGTTACCACCGGGTCATCAACCACACCTCGGGTTCCCATTGTCCCGAATCGATGTCGGCGAATAGGGCTACGGCCTTCTCTTGAGTCTCTTCCGCCAATGCCGTGTCACCCTGACGGTGATAATTGTCCGCCAGGTGACTGAGTAGGGCGGCCTCCCTGTGCCGGTGACCTGTTTCCTGGGCGATCGACACCGCCTCTAGCAAAAGGCCGACGGCATCGGCCGAATTGCCCATTGAGGAGAGAATGTGAGCTCGATTATTCAGGCTGGCCATTCGGGAAACCTGGTCGTCATCCTCGGTGATGGCGAGATCGATCAGGCTCATTGCCTTGGCGGGGTCCTCTTCGATAATTGCAGAGATGTTGTAGACCCGAGATCGGAGGATAGAGTCGTCCGACTTCTTGGCGAACGAGACAGCCCGTCTCGCAAGCTTGGTGGCTTCAGTCTGATTCCCCAGGCGATGCTCGAGTAGTGCCCAGTCGGAGAACAGGTCGGCCGGCTCGGGATGCTGGGACACGGCGTTGCGATAATTCGACTCGGCCTGGACGAATCGGCCCAACATTCGATTTGTCTGTCCGAGTCGGTGCTCGACCAGAGCGAGCGTTGCTCCGTCCGCTCGGGAAGCAGCGAGTGTGAGTTGCGCGGTGGCGTTTTGATATTGGCCCCGGGCGATATCCATTTCGCCCAACGCAAGCCTGATCTCGGCAACGTCATCATCGCCAAGTGCCAATGCGTTCTCTAGGAATTCCTGCGCTTCTGCGTGTGCGTACATCGCGCGGGCGAGGTCGGCGGCGATTCGATACCACTCGGCGGCAGAGCGTTCGTCGCCGGCATCGCGAAAATGTGTGGCGGCCGTCCCGGCGAGTCTGGCGTCCCTTCTGGTTCTCTGTGAAGAAGCCAGAGTGACGGCGACGCGCCGATGGAGCTGCCTTCGGCGGACCAGTGTTGTTGACTGATAAACGACTTCGCGCATCGAATCCATTGTGAAACCGAGGGTGTCAGAACCGGGAACCTCCCGGAGGATGCCGGTTCTCAGTAGCTCCTCAACGCCTTCTACCAGTTCGGCGTCGCTGCGCCCGCTTACTTCCTGGAGAAGGTCTGTCGTTGAGATCCCAGCCAACACTGACGCAGCAGCGAGGATCTGGCCCGCCAGGTCGCTGATGGCTGCCAGGGATGATTCCATGTATCGGGATACGCCATCGTGCCTGCCCGAACCGGTGATTTCCTCGAGAACAAGGATTGGCACCCCGCCTGTAGCTGCCAGGAGAGATTCAAGATCATGATCCCTCGCCAGGCTGGGGTCGATATCTTCGGCAGCGAGGGGTCGGAGGGTGATTTGCTCGTCAGCCATCGCCAACAGGGTGCGAGCATTCTGACTCAGCATTTCCCCGGTGCGGTGAGAGGCCAGAAGGGTGATCGGGATGCTCCTGATGCGGTTCGCCAGATAGAGCAACAAGTCGCTGCTGGCCGGGTCGAGCCATTGCAGATCTTCCACAATGATGATGGTGGGCTGGGTCCGAGAGAGATTGTTCAGAATCTGCTCAATCGCCTCGAGGACTCGAAGTTCACCAAGAACGTCTGTAGGCCTATCAGGTGTTTCCGGCCACAAGCTAGGGAGAATGCGAGCAGCTTCGACCAATGTCCAGGTGGGGATCCGGTCGCTGTTGCGATGGATTGGATCGGCCAATCCTTTCAGGATCTGAGCAACAACGCCATAGGGAAGAGTGCTTTCCATGCGGAAGGCGCGAGCAGTCACAACGAGATCTCCCTCGGCGACACGGAGTCTTGTGAGCTCCTCGATCAAACGGGTCTTGCCCATCCAAGCTGCGCCGTCGAGGACGACTAGAGCGCCTTCTTCGGTTCGGGTGAGAACCGCCCGCTCCAACCGATCGAGCTCGTCTTCGCGGTCTAGCATCGTGCTGGCCGGTCGGATTGCCGGCCCGCTTGCCTGGGGCCGTCTACTGACGCCGGGGGCTGGGGGTAGGTCCTCGTCGAGGATCGCCTCGAATAGCTCGGTCGTTTCCTCCAGCGGAGCCACCCCGAGCTCGATATCGAGGATGGCTGCGAAGTTCCGATACGCCGCAACAGCCCCGGGCCGATCCCCAGCCCATGCGTTGAGAAGCATCAGGAGGCGGTGGGCCGGTTCGTGCAGGAGGTCCAATTCTGTCCACCTGGTAACCGCCTTTATCGCCTGTGGGTAGTTGCCATCGGCTGCGTATGCGATCCCGAGGCGGTGGAATGCTTCACCTGCCCGGATCCGAAAACTTTCCGCCACCGTGCGCGTCCAGTCCTCGAACTCTGCCGCTTCACGCACTGTGAATCCAGCGAGGAAGCCGCCGCGGTAAAGGTCGGTGGCGCGTCTCAGGTGGGGGATACATGAGGCACAAACGTCGTTGGCGGCATGGTCATGGCTCGCGGTTTCGGCGGTTTCAGAGTCGAACTCGGAAACATCGGTCTTAACCGTCGTTGACAGGGATATCTTGAGGCGATCTGCTGAAATTGCATTCGAGCCGGTTCCGGAGCGAAGTGATGAGAGAGTCCGGCGGAGACTCGCCCGGGCGCGCTCGTCAGAGGAGTCGCCCCAGAACATGGCTGCGGCTGAATCCCGTAGGACTTCACCCTCGATCGCCAGGTAGGCGAGGAGGGCGACCGCCTTGCGGGTGTCGACCTCGAGTGGTGCACCGTCCACACGAATTATCGGGGGACCAAGCAACTGGACTTCAAGAATGGCGTTCCTTCCCCACCCCGGGATTATGCCATCGTTACGACGCCGCCGAATCCAAAATTCCGGAACGCTGAGTCTTCTTCGAATTTCGTATCGATTTCGTAACGGTCCCTACCGAGAATCGCAGTAGTTTCCCTAACGTGTGAGGAAGGCTCCCATGACCCTGAATCCGAGATGGCGCCGGTGGCAATAAAGAGGCTATTGCTGATTCTTGGAATGGCCGTTTCCCTCGCCGGACCTGTTCTCGCAGTGCTGATCGGCCCATATGCCGGCACTTCCTCGAGCGCGTGGCCGCTGACCTGGGTTATCTGGCCCATCGTCGGCTGGATGATCTTGAGCAAACGCCCGGGAAATCGGGTCGGTATAGCCTGTTTCGTTATCGGAGTGGCACAAGGGATCACTTTCGGGCTGAGCGCTTTCGTGCTCGAAATGCCACCAACGGTCGCCTCATGGGTGGAGCTCGGCTACACAATCCTGGGCATAGTTCCCTGGTTCACCATCATCTGGTTACTGATCGTCTTCCCCTCGGGGTTCCCGACCGGCACCATTGGGAAGTGGTTGAACCGGCTCCTTTTCGTCGTTGCGACCTGGGCCTCTATTGGGTTCTTGTTCTCGCCAGCTCCCCTCGCGGACACCGGTCTGGCCAATCCCATGGCACGGCCTGACTTGACCATGGTCACCTCGATCGCAGATGAGAGCGGGTTCTTGCTGGTGATTGCATTGACGGTTGCTGCGATCGCCAGCATTTTTGGGCGGTGGCGGCGCAGCACCGGGGTCGAGCGGCAGCAGTTTCGATGGCTGTTGTTCGGAGGTGCGGTGTTCATCTCGGTTTTGTTAGTTGGCCAATTCGTGCCTGATGATTGGAACGGCGGAATCTTTTGGCTCTTGGGCAATATGGCAATACCCGCGGCGATCGGTGTTGCCATCACCCGATATCGCCTCTATGAAATCGACCGCCTCATTTCGAGGACGGTTGCGTATGTGTTGGTGATCGGTTTGTTGGTCGGTGTCTATGCCGGGTTGGTGGCTTTGTTGCAGGTGTTTGTCCCTTCGGACAACCCGATCGTGGTCGCGGCCTCCACCCTGGCGGTGGCGGCTTTGTTCAACCCGATGCGAAGGCGGGTCCAGGTTTGGGTCGACCGCCGATTCAACCGTTCCCGCTATGACGCGGAGCGGGTGATGGAGTCGTTCGCATCGACATTGCGGGACCGGGTCGAGGTCGGGGATGTTGTGGACGGTTGGGTCGGGGTGGTCTCTGAGACGATGCAACCTACCGCGGTAGGGGTGTGGATACGGGATCGTGCCTGATCAAATGTCTCGTAACGATTTCGTATCGCCACTCGGTTTAGCTGTGGGGACAGAACGAAAGGAGTGCAATGGCGCACTATCAATTCGAAAGTGAATGGGTGGTTTCGGCTCCGATCGAGGCGGTGTTCGATCTGTTGGCCACACCTGACGGCTACTCCGAATGGTGGCCGTCGATAAAGAATTCGAAACTGGTGTCGAGCGGCGCTGACAATCGAATCGGTGCCAGGGCGACGTACTCGATCAAAAGCCCCCTGTTTTACAGTCTTGATTTTGAGGCGACGCTCACTGAGCTCCAGCGCCCGAACCGGATTCGGATGCTGGCCAGGGGAGACTTGATCGGCACTGGAACCTTCGAACTCGCCCAGAGAGAGGGCAAGACAGTTGTGAAGTACTACTGGTACGTGTCCACCACGAAGAAGTGGATGAACGTAGTGGCTCCGCTCGGGAGGCCGGCATTCGTTTGGGCACATCACAGTGTTATGAGAGAGGGGTGCGCGGGCCTGGCCAAGCGTCTAGGGGCACGGCTGATCTCGACGAGTTCGCGGCTGGTCAACCACTCGGGGCCCTCCGTGGCAGAGAGGACAGTCGCCTGACACCGACAACTCGACCCGCTAAATACCGCTCGTGCGTTGGACTTCGTAACGATTTCGGAACGGTCTTGGTGTAGAAAGTGACCATGTTTTCGATCAGACGCCGTCAGAAGGCCACCACCGATGCCGAAAAGCCAGAGGTGGAGGTGGCCGCGCCCGGCTTGGAGCCTCTGCCTATCCCGGCCGGAGATGTGCTGGAGACGGCACTCCTCTCGTCGGGTGCCCCTGTCGAATTGAAGAGTCTTGAGGTCGGTTCACCAGCAGTCGATTCCCTTCGAGATGCTGGCGTCGACCTGGTGGTACCTCTGATCGGCCAGGGAGAACTCCTCGGCGCCCTCTATCTCGGCCCCCGGCTCTCCGACCAGGCTTACTCCTCAGACGACCGCCGCTTGTTGGGAAGCCTTGCATCTCAGGTTGCGCCGGCAATGAAAGTCGCCCAGTTAGTCCAGGAGCAGCAGGTGGAGGCGAAGGAAAGGGAGCGACTGAACCAGGAACTTCAGGTCGCCGCGCTCATCCAACAAACCCTCTTGCCCAAGAAGCTCCCATCAATCAAAGGATGGGGCGTCGACGCCTTTTATCGCCCGGCGCGGGCCGTCGGTGGCGACTTCTACGATTTCATCGAGCTCGACGATCATCGAATGGCCGTCGTAATTGGGGACGTCACCGACAAAGGGGTTCCGGCCGCACTGGTCATGGCAACCTGTCGGTCGATGTTGCGTGCCGCATCACAACGACACGGCTCACCGTCGGCGATTCTGGGTGACGTAAACGATGGCCTGGTCGACGAGATACCTCCGGCCATGTTCGTCACCTGTTTGTACGCAATTATCGACACAGATTCGGGTGAGGTGATTCTCGCCAATGCAGGTCACAACCTTCCCTATGTTCGCAACCAGGAGGGTGTGGTCGAACTGCGCGCTACCGGGATGCCTTTGGGATTGATGTCGAATATGCCGTACGAGGAGAAGATTTATCGGCTCCGGGATGGCGACGTCATGGTTCTAACCAGTGACGGGATCACTGAGGCCCACAACGTTGATGGAGAGATGTACGGGTTCGCCAGGCTGATGGGAAGGGTGGGCCAAAAATCCGCACCCGACCAAATGGTCAGTGTTCTGATCGACGATCTCGAGAAGTGGACGGGACCCGACGCCGAACAGGAAGATGACATCACGTTGGTTGTCGTTCGCAGGACGGCTTCCGCTGAGGCGAGCGCCTCCGCCTTTCATGAAGATTCGGGTGACTCCGTCATCACCACATTCACCGTGCCAAGCGAGGAGGGCAATGAACGAATCGCCATTGCCAAAGTGTCTGAGGCCATCGTTGGTCTCGGGATCGATGGGTCAAAACTGGAGCGTCTCAAGACGGCTGTTGGAGAGACGGTGATGAACGCCATCGAACACGGGAACGACAACAACCCTGATCTCGATGTGGACGTCGTGGTCTCGGCATCGGACACCTCGATCAAGGTCAGGGTGACTGACATGGGCGGCGATGGCGAGATTCCCGACGCCGCCACTCCCGATATCGAGGCCAAACTCGCCGGAGAGCAGACTCCTCGCGGTTGGGGGCTATTTCTTATCGGGCAGATGGTCGATGAGGTCAACCGTCACCAATCCAACGGCACCCACACCGTTGAATTGGTCATGAACAAGGAAGGAAACGAAGGATGAGCGAAAGCGAATTCGAGGCCAAAGTCACCAAGACCGATGAAGGTTCTGTCATCGAACTCAAGGGTGTCGTAAATCGGGGGGCCAAAGAGGGAATGGAGGCAGCCTTTGAGGAGGCGACGGCCGTACCTGGCGAGATTCGTCTCGACTTTGGTGATGTCGAGTACATCAACTCCACGGGGATTGCAGTAATTGTGGGCGTTCTTGCAATGGCAAGGGCAGAGGAGCGGGAAGTTGGGGCCTTTGGGCTCACCGATCATTACCGGGAGGTATTTCAAATCACCCGTCTCTCGGATTTCATGAACATTTATGAGGACGCCAACGGGCCTATTTAGGGAGTGCAGATGCCAACCACAAACTTGACCATGGATATTCGCGACGTTGCCGACGGTGTTCGAGTCATCGACATCAAAGGGGAGATAACGTCGTTTGCCGAAGCCGAGATAGCAGCCGCCCACGAAGAAGCAGGGAAGAACGCTCATGCGGTCATCCTCAACTTCGAAGGCCTCGACTACATGAACAGCGGTGGAATCGGCCTATTGGTCACCACGCTGATCCGGGCTCAGCGATCCGGTCACGCCCTCCGCGCCTACGGGCTCAGTGATCATTACCGCCAGATCTTCTCGTTAACCCGCCTCGATGAGGCGATTGGCCTCTACGAGGATGAGGCGTCAGCGGTAGCCGGCTAACCAATCGTCGATAGGGCCGCCCTGGCGGCGTAGTAGCCACACATCCCATGGACGCCGGCCCCGGGTGGCGTGGCCGCTGAGCAGAGTAAAACCCCTTGGCCGAATGCGAACGGCCGGGTATTTCCAAGTTGGAGCACTTTCTTGAGCCCGAATCTGCCTCGACCGATATCACCGCCGACATAGTTGGGGTTGTAGTTTTCGTAGTCTCCCGCATCCATGCTGTGGCGACCAATGATCCGGTCCTTGAAGCCCGGAGCGAACCGTTCGATCTGATTCTCGATCGTTTGTGTCATATCCCGGTCGGACCCGCCGGGGACATGGCAGTAACCCCAAGCAGTTTGATTTGTGCCCGGTGCGCGGGTCGGATCGAATAGTGACTGCTGGGCCACCAGCACGAAGGGTTTATCGGGGTGGCGTCCGGCAGCCACCTCGCTCTCCGACAACCTGACCTCTTCGAAGGTCCCACCGACGTGGACAGTCCCGGCCCGAAGACTGAGCGGATCGGCCCACGGAATGGGGCCGTCGAGGGCCCAGTCCACCTTGAACACTCCGGCTCCTGGCTTCCACTTGAGGAGTCGCCTCCTCCCCGAAGTCGGAAGCCGTCTCCCTGCGATCCTGTAGAGGGCGTCGGGCATCACATCGAACAGGGCGATGGGTGCGTTGACACCTTCGATGGTCTCGACTTTGCGGCCAACCTCAATGACTCCCCCCAATCCTTCGAATTTCCTGGCGAGGGCGTCTGCAATGGATTGTGATCCGCCAGCAGCCAGAGGCCAT
>JBGTGL010000003.1:0-4836 GCA_041746755.1 Acidimicrobiia bacterium
CTTCCCTACTTCCCATTCGACCCCCACTGGCGGGTCGAGGGTCGATTCGTCGCCGGCGAGGACGAGCAAACCCAAATCGCCCACTCGGGCGATGGATCCACGGGTTTCACCAGAATCGGCACAGTCAAGTTTGAGCTCGACAACACATCTCACAGTCTCGATGTGTTGTGGCTCAACGGTTATGGCGGGGGTTTGTTCATTCCGTTTCGCGACCTGACCAACGGCGCGGACACATACGGAGGAGGGCGCTATCTGATCGACACGGTCAAAGGCGCTGACCTCGGTCAGACCGAGACCGGATTAGTCCTCGACTTCAACTATGCCTATCACCCGAGTTGTGTTCACTCGTATCGTTGGTCCTGCCCCCTGGCTCCGCCAGCCAATACCCTGGCAATCCTGGTGGAAGCGGGCGAACGATTGGGATGAGCCGCGGGGCGCATCCCGTCAGGCCGGGCCCACCGAGCACCTTAGTCCCCAGTCATAACCCCGATACTCGATCCGCTCGAATGTCTCCGTGATTTCGAGCCAAGGCCTGAGCGCGGCGACAACTTTCCGCCTTGGGGATGGGACGAGCGTTGGCATCTTGTGCGGCCGCACAAAGTCGGAACCGAACCAGTTGAAAATCCGACTCAAATGGAGAACTCCGTCGTCGAAAACAGCTCCACCGCCCCTTAGGAATGCGACCACCTGATCATTGAGTTGAGCGTCGAGGGTGACGCCCTCATAGGTCTCGCTGCGAAGGGTAGGGCAGGAAACGGCACCACAAACCAGGGCCCCGTGAACCCGGGGATCTCTGAAGCGGCGCACCTTGGCATGCTCGATGGCATCGAGGGAGAGTTCTTCACCTTTCACTCTGACGAATGGCGCGCTGAACGCACCTGGAACCCGAAGGACGGTTTCCATTCCGTCGCTTTGGGCGCGACCGGCCAGTCGGAGGGCACCGGCGTTGTAGACATTGATCCAAAAGGCCAACGCATCAGACCGGGTCAACTCGTCGGGTTCGACCAACGACGCTTCGGCAAGATACGCATCAAGATCTCCGACACTGTTGGTGAGATCGACCGAACCGCGACCATCCAGCGCAGTGAGCACTTCGCCCAGCAGCGAGTGATCGAAAGACTCCGTCCCATCCGGATCAGGCGAGCCGATTGTGGCGAGGACCCGGAGGATGTTCCATGCAGCGGCAAAAGAATTGAGCTGGGCCATTGGAAACAGCCAACACCAATGCCCGCTTCGAACTTCCCGCTTTGAAATTCAGATATGGTTATGGCGTGTTCAAATTTCTAACCAGACTGTTGAAGCTGGGATTGGTTGCCACACTGGGTGCAGCGGCGGTAGCCAAATTCATGCTTCAGTCCAATGCAGAACCCACCACACAGGAAGTGGACATGGTGGCCATCTACGGAGGCGAGGATCTCGTATCCGTAGCTGATCCTTTCTACGGGGGGAAAATCCTGACCATGTTCGGGGGAACGCGGCTCGACCTCCGCCAGACCCGGCCGGCACCCACCGGCATCTACTTTGATCTCGCTGTAATCGGGGGCGGCGTAGAGCTGATCATCCCCAAAGGTTGGCGGGTCAACTTCACAGGCACCGTGGTCGCCGCAGGATTCGACGACTCCACGGCAACTACCGCCGACCGCGACGCCGTACAGGTGCATGTGGGAGGATTCATCGTGGCTGGAGGCGTCCATGTCACCAACAAGACTTACGAAGAAGCAGCCGCAGAGTGAAAGTACGAATCGACGCAAAGAAACTGGTTCCCGGCAGGGGCGCACCAATCGAAAGCGCCTCAGTAGTCCTGACCGACTCGTCCATATCCTACGTCGGGGCCACCGATGGAGCGCCCAAAGCCGATACCACGATCACTACCGACACGGTGATGCCCGGGATGTGGGAGTGCCATGGCCATTTCCTGGGATTAATTACAGCCAATTTCGATGAAATGTCGAGCTTGCGGCCCCAGCTCGCTGCGATGCGAGTTACCCGTGACGCCAAGGCCGCACTTCATGCCGGATTCACCACCGTACGGGAGATGGGCGGGATGGGTACTTTCCTCGCTCGTGCGGTCAACGAAGGCTGGGTGGAAGGTCCCAACATCTATGCCAGCGGAGGAATGCTTTCACAGACCGGTGGCCATGGGGATATCCACGGAGCGCCACTCGATGTCGCCCGGGAGCTGATCCGTTCCCACTGGGGTGAAGACAACATCTGCGACGGCCCTGACGAGTGTCGGGCAGCGGTGCGGCGGATGCTGAGGCTCGGGGCGAAGGTGATAAAGATCCACGCCTCCGGCGGCGTCATGAGCGAACTCGATGACCCGCTACTTCCCCAATTCTCCAAAGAGGAACTTGAGGCGATCGTCGATGAGGCGGGCCGGATGGAGAGATTGGTCGGGGCTCACTGCCATGGGAGCCGAGGGATTGTCGCCGCTCTCGAAGCCGGAGTTATGACAATCGAACACGGCACTTACCTCAACGAAGAGGCGGCCGATTTGATGAAGGCCAAAGACGCGACGTTGGTTCCCACGAGATTCATAGTTGAGTACTTGATGGCCGAAGGAGCCAAAGCGGGTATGCCCGAATACGCTCGAATCAAAGGAGAGGCCGCTTCGGAAAAACACAGCGAGGCGGTATCACTGGCGATCGAGAAAGGCGTCAGAATCGCGCTGGGCACCGATATCTGGGCTACAGGGATGTGGGGTCGAAACGCCCACGAACTCAAGCTCATGGTTGATGATGGGATGACCAATCTCCAGGCAATCGAGGCCGCCACGGCGAACGGCCCTGCGACGCTAGGACCGCAGGCGCCGATGTCCGGCCAACTTGTCGAAGGCTACGACGCCGACGTCATCTGCGTGAAAGGTGACCCAACGGCCGACGTGACGATTCTGGAGGACACCGCCAACGTCACCCACGTCTTCAAAGGCGGGGTTGCCTACAAACAACCTGCTGCCTAGACGATCCGGCGTTTCGACGCCCACCGGGCCAGCTCGTGGCGGTTGGACAGTTGGAGTTTGCGAAGTACCGACGAAACATGGGTTTCGACCGTTTTGATCGAGATGTTGAGCTTCCGGGCTACCTGTTTGTAAGCGAAGCCGCGGGCGATCAATCGCAACACATCCTTTTCCCGGGAGGTCAGTTGGTCGAGCTCAGGATCATCCTCTGAGGGAATGGCCCCGGCAAAGGCGTCGAGGACAAACCCGGCCAACCTCGGCGAGAAAACAGCGTCTCCCAAATGTATCCGTCTGATCGCGTCGGCGAGGTCGGCGGGGTCGATGGTCTTGGTGACGTACCCCCTCGCACCGGCCCGGATCATGGCAATGACATCTTCGGCGCTGTCTGACACCGATAAGGCGAGGAAGCGGATGTCGGGGTTGGTCTCGCCGACCCCCTCCACCACGGCGACTCCCCCGCCATCGGGCATGTGAACGTCGATGAGCACAACGTCGGGTAACTGAGTACGAATGCCGTCAATTGCGGTATCAACGTCATAGGCGGTGCCGACGATCGAAAACTCCTCATCGAGTTCGGCTTTGACACCGGCGAGGAACAGCCGATGGTCATCTACCAGGTACACCTTTGTTTTCACGACGCCAACAACGGTAGGGAGAGTCCCACTTCCGTGCCTTCGCCAAGCTCCGACTCGATGGCGACGGTGCCACCCACTCTTTCGGTTCTTTCCACGATTGAGTGCTTGATGCCTTTTCGATCTTCAGGAATCTCATCGACATCGAAGCCCGTCCCCTGGTCGGTCACAAACACTCTCAATTCCTCGTCTTCGACCTCCATGAACACCGAAAGGCGGGCGGCGCCGGAGTGTTTGGCGGCATTGACCAACGCCTCGCTCGCTGCGGCAAGCACCGCTCGAGTCCGCTCATCGACCAGGGAGTCTCCGACGGTGACGACGTCCACGGGCACCTGATGGTCCTGTTCAACCCTGGAGGCGAGGTCCCGCAAGGCTGTCGACATCAAGTCGACTCCGTCAAGCGGAGCCTTGCCGTATAACCAGTCACGCAATTCGGTCTCTTGTTGCCGTGCCAGCATCGACATCCGCGATGGGTCGTCACTTCGCTGAATCAGTGCCAGGGTTTGAAGCACGGAATCGTGAAGATGGGTGGCCATTCCGGCCCTTTCTTCCTGTCGAACCCGTTCCCGCCTCTCCGCCCCCAGGTCCTGGGTGAGTCGGCGTACCCAGGGACCAAAAGCTACGAACAAACCCACGCCGGTGAGACCGACAGCCAGAAAGACGGCTCCCAACTCTGCGACCGGGCCGATGGAGTTCGCCAGAAATGCCAGACCTCCAACCAGGAGGACTATTCCGAAGATGGTGCGAATTCTCCCCGGCCGTTCCACGGTGGGGTCGACCAGGGCCGCGAGGGGGCCAGGCACGGTCCGATCGGTCAACGCGGCGACTCCGAACGCAATAGCCGTAACGACGAGAACGACACCCTCTGAAGGCCACCACCCGATTGCATTGAGCAGCCACATAAGGCCAACGAAGGCGAGACCCAGGCCGACAGCCTGCTGTGCGCTCACCGGCTCGACTTCCTGGTCCTCCACCTTCTCAAACGTGAATAGCCATAGGACGAGATACAAGACCACACCGAGGCCCCAGATTGTGCTGAGGCTCACGAAAGCCGCCCTAACAAATGCATCACTCAGACCGAGCACGTCAGCCAGGCCACCGGCTACTCCGGCGACTACCCGATCCGACTTGCGCCGGTGGAGCGCAAAACTACGGTCACTCATCGCTTCTATCTTCGCTGTTCTCGCGACGTTGCTCAATCGGGGATTCCCCTGAGACTCTAAGGGGTTCATCAGGGTCGTCCCCGAT
>JBGTGL010000004.1:0-28987 GCA_041746755.1 Acidimicrobiia bacterium
ACTCTGGTACGTAGTCGCTATCGACGGCGGTTTGGTGCCGGCGGGCCGGCTCGATGTTCAGATGAGAAAGGCAGGAGGGTCCTGGACGACAATCAAGTCCCATCCGCTTATCTCGGCGCCCAACGGCTTCAATGCCTTCACATTCATGGTCAACCAATACGCCGGTTATGAAGCCGAGGTGCAATTCTTGATCACGGGGGCGAATCTCGGGGCGGAGGTCTTGATCGACGAGGTCGAGCTGGGGATCGAACCCATCGCACCAACCACGACCACAACGAAACCGACGACCACGACCACGACCAAACCAGCCACCACAACTACGACCACCACCCGCCCGCCAACAACTACCTCGACTATCGCGGCGACAACGACAACACGGCCCCCCGAAACGACGACAACCAGTGCCGAGTCGACGACGTCCACCACAGTTGGCGATGATCCTCTTCTTGCTGCGCTGCCTCCTGGCCCGCAGCAGCCGCCTGCCGGGCAAGACCCGACTTCGGGGTCTGGTTTTCCCCGAATGAGCGATGCAGATATGGCCAAAGTCTCCGGAATCGCAATGAACATGGCTCCGGCCGGGGAGATGACGTACGACCGCATGCTTGGTCTCAGTCCCCTGACCTCGCTGACCGCCAGCTTCCGCTCCGTTGTCGAAGCAATCCAAAACGAGTTCCTCAGCGCCCTCGGCCTCGCCTTCCTGGTCGCATTCTTCGCGGTCCGCCTCCCCGGCAACGAAGAAGAGATCCCCGAACCGGCGGCCTAGAGCGCCAATAGTGGCGCCAGACAGGGAAAGAACGAGGTACTAGTTATCTGATCTAATCTCCGGCATGCTCGAACCGTGGGAGAACCAGAGAACCAGGTGATCAACTATGCCATCAATAACGGTGGAATAGTCACCCGAGCCGAAGCCCTGGCGATGGGGATGAGCGCTAGAACGATCGCCCGGCGACTCGCCTCATCTCGGCTGATCGGAATCGCACCAGGCGTGCTTGCACTCCCCGGAGTGATCCACTCGGAATGGGGGCTCCTACACGCCGCTGCAAGTGCTATCGGAGCGGTAGTCTCTCACCAGTCGGCGGCGAGACTCCATGGTCTGGACATCCGTGACGAGCGCACCGTGTCGGTAACGGTACCGATACGTCGAACGAACCGATTCCACTCGGTGGTCATTCATGAATCGACTGATCTCGAAGCCGCCGAGACAACATACATTGACGGACTTCCCGTCACCGATCCCCCTCGCACGCTGATCGACCTTGCGTCCATCGCAAGGAGAAGAGAATTGGCTGATGTCGTGGATCAAGCGGTCCGCATGAGCCTCACGACGTACGATCTCGTTGGAGTCCGTCTGGAGCGACTCGCCAGGAGAGGGAAACCCGGAGTCGTGAAACTTCGAGGCGTACTCGAGGCCCGACAGGACCTCGCAATGGAGCCGGATAGCACATTCGAGATGCGGGTGGTCCGGGTTCTCCTTGGCGGAGGACTCCCCTTACCGACCACCCAGTTCAGGCCCCCTTGGCTTCGGCACTCAAACGGGCGGGTTGATCTGGCCTATATCGACAATCGGGTAATCGTGGAAGCCGATAGTCGCCGCTGGCATAACTCGCCCGAGGCATTTCAACTCGATCGGCAGAGGGACAATCTCGCCCAGTTGGCGGGATGGATCATCCTACGATTCACCTGGGACGACATCGTCAAACGCCCATCGTATGTGATAGCCACGGTCAGGGACGCCCTAAATCGAACTTCCCACGCATAGTGCCACTACTGGCACTCACAGCCGCCGGTTCGCACGAAGAAAGGGACCGCCGGAGCGGTCCCTTTTCAATTGGAAACGGTGGTGGGCTTAGAAGTCCATACCGTGGTCGCCGCCGCCGCCGGAGGGCATTTGAGGATGATCCTCTTTCCGCTCGACAACGAGGGCTTCCGTGGTCAGCAACAAGGCTGCGATCGAAGCTGCGTTCTGCAGTGTCGACCTGGTTACCTTTGCCGGGTCAGGGACACCGGCGGCGATGAGGTCTTCGTAGACGCCCGTGGCAGCGTTGAATCCGAAGGATCCCTCACCTTTGCGAACTGTCTCGACGACGACGCCGCCTTCGACGCCAGCGTTGACTGCAATCTGACGGAGTGGCTCCTCCATGGAGCGACGGACGATAAGACGACCGGTCTTCTCGTCATCGTTTCCACCGCGGAGCTTATCGATGGCGGTCTGGGCACGAAGCAGGGCCACACCACCACCGGGGACAACACCCTCTTCAACTGCAGCACGTGCAGCCGAGACGGCGTCCTCGATACGGTGCTTCTTCTCCTTGAGTTCTACCTCGGTGGCAGCTCCAACCTTGATGACGACAACGCCACCGGAGAGCTTGGCGAGACGCTCGTTGAGCTTCTCACGGTCCCAGTCGGAATCGGTGTTCTCGATCTCACGCTCGATCTGCTTGATGCGAGCCTTGACATCGGCCTCGGTGCCGTCACCGTCGATGACAGTTGTGGCGTCCTTGGCGACAACGATCTTGCGGGCACGGCCCAACATGTCGAGGGTGACGTTCTCAAGCTTGAGACCGACTTCCTCTGAGATGACCGTCCCTCCGGTGAGAACCGCGATGTCCTGGAGCATGGCCTTGCGACGCTCTCCAAACCCGGGAGCCTTGACAGCGACCGAAGAGAAAGTGCCACGAATCTTGTTCACAACAAGAGTGGCAAGGGCTTCACCCTCAACATCTTCAGAGATGACAAGAACGCTCTTGCCCGATTGCATGACCTTCTCGAGAACCGGGACCAAGTCGTTGACCGACCCGATCTTCTGGTTGGCGATCAGAATGTAAGGGTCTTCGAGGACCGCTTCCTGACGGTCGGCATCGGTGACGAAGTAAGGGGAAATGTATCCCTTGTCGAACTGCATACCCTCGGTGAACTCGAGTTCGAGTCCAAAGGTCTGTCCCTCTTCAACAGTGATGACACCGTCCTTGCCGACTTTGTCCATAGCGTCGCCAATGACTTTGCCGATGGAGTTGTCGTTGTTAGCCGAGATGGAAGCAACGTGGGCGATTTCTTCGGTAGTCTCGATGTCACGAGCCATTTCGCCGATCGCCTTGACACCGGCTTCTACGGCCTGCTCGATACCTCGCTTGAGATCCATGGGGTTGGCACCGGCAGCTACCTGACGGAGACCTTCCTTGACCATGGCCTGAGCGAGAACGGTGGC
Organism: Acidimicrobiia bacterium; assembly: GCA_041746755.1. Classification (GTDB taxonomy): domain Bacteria; phylum Actinomycetota; class Acidimicrobiia; order Spongiisociales; family ZC4RG35; genus MA-ANB-1. Next base: position 3,206 of record JBGTGL010000004.1, read on the forward strand.
TGTGGTTGTCCCGTCACCGGCAACGTTGTCGGTCTTGTTGGCGACTTCGTAGGCAAGCTTGGCGCCCATGTTCTCCCAGGCGTCCTCAAGCTCGATTTCCTTGGCGATGGTCACACCGTCGTTGGTGATGGTGGGCGAACCCCACTTCTTCTCAAGTACGACGTTGCGACCCTTGGGGCCGAGGGTGACTTTGACTACGTCGGCGAGTTTGTCAACACCCGCCTGCAATCCCTTGCGGGCTTCTTCGTTAAAGCGAAGTTCTTTAGCTGCCATGTGTTAGCTCCTCACTTGACAATGGCAAGCAGGTCGCGCTCCGAAAGGACCAGGTATTCCGTCCCATCGAGCTTGACCTCTGTGCCTGCGAATTTCGAATAGAGAACCTTGTCACCGACGGAGACTTCCATCGGGATCCGGTCACCGTCTTCGTCGCGGGCACCCGGGCCCACAGCGACTACTTCACCGGTTTGTGGCTTCTCTTTGGCGGTGTCGGGGATAACCAGACCTGACGGCGTGCGGGTTTCCGCGTCGTCGTTGGATGTGACTACCACTCGATCACCAAGCGGCTGAAGCTGCATTCCTTGCTCCTCCTTGAGCCTTGCTGCTTTTCTAACTGATCGACCCAGATCGGGCGCAGATGTACTGCAAGATCTGAACCGATTAGCACTCTCATAATGCGAGTGCCAGAAACACTAGCACTCCACCGACCGGAGTGCTAATCGAGGTTGAGTCGAAGGGACTCAGGTTTTGAGTAGAGAAACATCAGAGGAACAATGAGATTTCGTCGCTATCGGCCTAGGACCATGCCCGGGTCGACGTTTTCAGCCCAATCGGTGATGCGTCCCTGGGAGAGCCAATAACCGCCTGCAACCCCGATCATGGCCGCGTTGTCGGTGCACAACAGCGGGGAGGGCAGACAAAGCCGGACTCCACGTTTGTCGGCTTCGTCGGCGAATCTGGCGCGGAGACGGGAGTTGGCAAGAACGCCTCCCCCGCCCCCGACGGTGGTGGCCCCGGTGTCATCAACGGCCTGGAATGTCTTGTCGACCAGCACATCGACGATGGCTTCCTGGACCGAAGCCGCGACATCTTCGATTGGAGGCAATTCCCCTGCGGCGGCAGCCTTTTCGATGTAGGTGACCACCGACGTCTTGAGACCCGAGAACGAGAAGTGATACGGCCGGTCAGCGAGCGCCCTGGGGAAGGCAACCGCTGCCGGATTTCCATCCCCGGCGATTCGGTCGATCGCGGGGCCACCGGGAAAGCCGAGTCCCATGACTCGCGCCAATTTGTCGAAGGCCTCACCGGCAGCATCGTCTATGGTCGAGCCCAGCGTTTCATACTCGCCCCACCCGGTGACATGGACGATCTGGGAATGGCCACCCGATGCGAGCAATACCACCGCCGGCGGGGTGAAGTCATCAAATTGAAGACGCGGCGCCATCAGGTGGCCTTCCATATGGTCGATCCCGACAAATGGGAGCTGACGGGCCCATGCGGTGGCCTTGGCAAAACTATGGCCGACCAGAAGCGCGCCAACCAGCCCCGGACCCGCCGTGGCCGCAATCCCGTCGAGGTCGTCAGGATGGACCCCGGCCTCGTTCAAAGCGTGGTGGGTCAATGACCTGATCGACTCGACATGGGCTCGGGCCGCCACCTCGGGGACTACACCGCCAAAGCGCTCGTGCAGGTCGACCTGCGAAGAAATAACGTTGGACAGAGCCTCTGTACCGCGGACAACTGCAACCGCGGTCTCATCGCAACTCGTCTCGAATGCGAGAACCAGCGGATTCATCGTGGACCCTCCAGCCCTTCGAGGAAACCAGGAGCATCGATGTCGTGCACCCACATGATCAGGGCGTCGTCGTCTCCGTAGTAACCAGGTCGCACCCCAACGGGGGCCAACCCGAGTTGCTGATAGAGACTGATCGCGACGTGATTTCGTGAACGCACTTCGAGGGTCAAATGCTTCGCTCCAAGGCCGACGGCCTCTTTGAGCAATTCAACCATCAAGGATCTGGCGTGACCCTTTCTCCGCTGGTCGGGCGCAACCAAGAGGTTGAGGACATGGGCCTCATCGACCGTCACCAAGATCCCCCCGTATGCGAAGACATCGTCGCCATCGATTACGGCGAGGTAGACCCGGTTGCGGGCCTGGATCTCGTCGGAGAAAACTGCCTCGGACCATGGGGTTGGCTGATTCCCGGATTCCAACTCGACCAACCGGGCGATGTCGTCGGACGAGAGCTTACGGATCTGAGGATGGCTCACTGTTGTCCCCATGGGCCCTCCTTGCGCAGCTTCTCCCAATTGATTGTGACGTCGGCATCTCGCAGGTACATCGGACGAATCTCATCGGGCGCAGGGAAACTGCCCTTCTCGAATCGGCCCCGGCCCACTTCGGCCAGTGCAACGGCATACGGGTAACGGGGGCGTCCCACCTTGGCCCGGTGAATGCCAGTAATGAACCCTTCGGGGAGAGAACCGACATCGCCGACGATGAGCGACTGTTCGTCATTTTCTACCAACTGGGCCTTGAGCACCTCCGGTGTCACCAATTCGACACCGCTGTCTTTGATGACGCCCCCGGGAACTGGTCGATAGCGGGCCAGCGCAAACTCTCCCCTCCTCACGTCGACAACGGCCCAGATCTGTCGGTGACCGGTCCTCGCCTCGAGAGCGATGGCGTCGAGTGATATCGCCGGGACTATGGGAATTCCGAAAGCCGCGGCGATTCCCTGGGCGGTGGCGACACCGACCCTGATACCGGTGTAGAGGCCCGGTCCCACATCGACGATCACCGCGTCGAGATCGGATGGTGACCAGCCCACCTGATCAAAACAGAAGTCGATCGCAGGCACCAGGAAAGTCGCGTGCCCCACCCGGTCGATCCTCGACGCCGCTGCCAGGGTTGTGGCGTCCTCGACGACGGCGACCGAAGCGCCGGGAGTTGCGGTTTCGATCGCTAGAAACTTCACGCGATAGCCTCCCAGTCTCGATCTTCCCAAGATCCGAGAGGCTGAAGAGAAATGGTCCGAGAACCATCTTCGCCGACCGTGAACTCGATTCGGAGATGATCGGGAGGGAGGCTCGATTCGATGGCGTCGCCCCACTCGACAACGAGAACACCATCCGACGCTTGTTCCAAAACGTCGAGGTCGATGAATTCGTTGAAGGTTGTCAGTCTGTACACGTCGGCGTGTACCAGGGGAATGAACCCCGATCGATATGTGCGCACCAGAACAAACGATGGGCTGACCACTGGTTCGTCAAGCCCGAGACCGGCCCCCAATCCACCCGTAAACAACGTCTTTCCCGCTCCGAGGGGCCCGGACAGCACCAAAATGTCGCCCGGCGAGATCAGGGATGCCAGCTTGCTGGCGAAAGCGCGGGTGTCATCGGGCGTTGGGCAAACTATCTCAAACATACGGTGCAGCCAATCATCTCACGGACGCGATGAACTCAGGGCATTTTCGATTGCCGCGGCCGTTGCTCCGTAGGCAGCTTCAGCCAGCGCTTCGACATCTCCAGATTGTGTCCCGCAGGAGACTCCGAATGCAATATCGCCGTCGAAGCGGGTATGCGCCGGCCGGATACACGTCGCCAGCGCGTCATGAGCGCGGACGCACAACCGACCCAGTTCGACGCGGCTGAGGACGGCATCCGTGGCCACCACTACCAGCGTGGTGTTGGTGAATGAGGGTGGCACCAGCATTGGTGGCCCCGGCTCATGGGGGCCTCCGGTCAAGGGCTCACCGGAAATCGAGAAAACATCGCCCACCGCGTTGACCACGACCAGGGCGGCCACGGTCGCCTCGCCGGCAGCTCGGGTTGCGCTCCCCAACCCACCAGGCACCATGTACTCGAACCCTCTCCACTTGGCCACGGTGGCGCCTGTCCCGGCGCCTACCAGCCCCGTGGGAACAGCGTCGCTGCTCCGATTCCGGTAGGCCTCCGCACCATCCTCGGGGCCGGGTCGACGATCAGGGTCGCCCGGATAAAGGTCGAAAATGACTGCCGTCGGAACAATGGGAACTCGCGCCACCGGCGTCTCGTGGCCCCGACCCTCTCTGGCCAATTCTGTCACCACCCCATCGGCAGCCGAGAGGCCGAAGGCACTCCCACCGGTGAGCAGGATCGCCTGACATTGCTCCACCCGCATTCCGGGCTCGAGCAACGCAGTCTCTCTAGACCCGGGGGCCGCTCCCCTCACTTCAACGGCAACAACGTTGGGTTCGGGCAAAGAGATCACCGTGCACCCGGTACCTGCTTCAGCTTCTGTCCAGTGCCCGACCTCTATTCCCTGTATTGCAGTCAGCGTCTCGTTCAAGACAGATACCTCCGGGGCACCCGCGGCCCTACCGAACAAACGATCTCGTATGAGATGGTTCCCACGTCAGTGGCCCAATCATCAGCTGAGATGGAAGTGCCATTCTGGGAACCGAGTAGGACCACTTCATCACCTAAGCCGACTTCGGCGTCGCCAACAACGAACATGGTTTGGTCCATGGTTACGGTCCCGGCAAGCGAACAAGCTTCTCCTCCTATGATCGCCCGACCCGACTTGGAAAGGAGACGCCAGAATCCGTCGGCATATCCGATGGGAACCGTCACCACGGTCGAATCCTCCTCTAGTTCAAGTGCCCGCCCATAGGAGAGACGTGTTCCGGCGGGAAGCCGCTGCACGAAGCTCACCTCGGACAAAAGGCTCATCGCAGGTCGCAAATCGACCACCTTCCGGGTCTCGTCGCAGGGATGGAGACCGTAGGTGCCCAATCCGATACGGGCAAAGGCGGCCCGGGACTCGGGAAATAGGATCGCTCCTGGCGTATTAGCCATATGGACCAGAGGGATGTCGACTCCCTCGATGATTTGAGTAAATGTTTCGATCTGCCGCATGGTGAATTCGGAATCGGTGTCGGCCACGGGAAAGTGGGTGAAGATCCCCTCGACCTCCAGTCCGATCCCGCGGACCTGTGTCAGCAACGATTCAAAATTCTCCGTTGCCACTCCGACACGATGCATCCCGGTGTCCACCTTGATATGGACGGCTTGACCGCCGACGGAGGCGTAGGTGTCAGCGAACTCTCCTGTATAAACGGAGGGGGTCAGTTCCCACTTCACGAATTCTGAGGCAAACTCGAGCGGTGGTTGGGACAGCACCAGAATTGGAGCCTCGATACCCGCCTCACGGAGCCGGGTGCCCTCCTCGACCAGGGCGACCGCGAGACGTGTCGCCCCGGCGTCCAATGCGGCAGAGGCAACCGGGACGTCACCGTGGCCGTAACCATCTGCTTTAACCACCGCGCAATATTCGGCTGGGGCGATCAAACTACGGAGGGTCTCGACGTTGTGTTTTATCGCCGAAAGATCGATCACGGCATAGGTAGGTCTCACCATGCGTAATCCCCGACCTCTCGTGCCAACTCGCGAGCGGTGAGGGTGGTCCGTTGGGCGAGATGCGATGCAGCGATCCCGTGATAATACGCCCCGGTCACCGCCGACTCCAGTGGTTGGACCCCACGGGCCCATATGGCGGCGATCATCCCGGAGAGGACATCTCCGGTGCCGATTGTCGCCAGTTCCGGCCCACCGGTGTTGACCAGTACTGGGTGTCCGCCATCTGAGATCCGGGTTGGGTTTCCCTTGAGCAACACAACTGCGCCACTCTTCCGAGCAAGGGCACGGATCGCGAAAGTCCCACCCTTGCCGCCTGCAACCCGCTCAAACTCACCACTGTGCGGTGTGAGAATCATCTCTATTTCACTCTGCCGGAGCATGTCAACTACACCCGCTTGGAGGCCCCCGGCGTCGACCACAACCCGATTGGCGTCGGCCAGTAGCTTGCTGGCGTTATCGAGGTCGTCTGACCCGAGGCCGGGACCGAAGACCACCACGTCAAACCGGCCGACATGGTCGAGCGCTCCTGCGAAGTCGAAGGTTGGAAACTCCACTGTGTTTGCGACCACACCCCTGGAATCCGGGCTGGCAATCGCCACCGATCCCGCGCCGAACGACAGGGCAGCCTCCGCAGCAATGACCGCCGCTCCCTCGAGTCCCGACGAGCCCCCAATCACCACTACCGATCCCGCCGACCACTTGTGAGAGCTGCGGGGGCGCCGGGGACGACGGGTGTCGGAGTACTCTGCGATGAACATGGAGGGATCTCCCCCGTTGATGCCGATGTCGGCGACAGTCACCCGCCCGCAATAGTCAGGTCCTTTCCCCAATACGTGTCCCGTTTTGAGGGTGGAAAAGGTGACGGTCTCGACAGCGGTGAATGCCCCCTCGGGGACCGCACCCGAGTTGGGGTCGAGGCCGGTCGGAAAGTCCACAGAAACGACCGGTGCAGTGGTGTCCATCCATGGGAGGATCCGGGGAGGGATGCCATTTCGAACTCCCCCACCAAAGAGCGCATCGACAACGACGTCCTCTCCTCCGTCGGGCGGTGCGATGGCCTGAACTCGGACTCCTGCTGCCTCCGCCTTGGCTCGGGCCCGGATTGCCTCGTCAGTTTTCGGTGGGCCGAGGGTGTGGACGGTTACTGACGCCCCCCGATTCTGTAAGTATCGAGCGGCGACATAGCCGTCGCCCCCGTTGTTGCCGGTTCCTGCCAACACCGGTACCCGCGCCCCGTACCCCGCCCCGGCCCGGACAGCGGCAAGGGCCACGGCATAGCCAGCCCGATCCATCGCCGCATCGAGATCACCTACGTACGCCTTATCAACCCGGCGGTATTCATCTGCCGTCAGAACTGGTTTCACGGCAGCAAGGATACTGAGATCAGTCGTGGTCGCCGACGGCGATAGCCATCACCAGGGCCGAGGTGTCGGTGTGGGTGATCGTGACCAAAACTTCGGTGACACCCATCATCTCAGCCCGTTTCGCGGCGCGGCCGAACATCCGAACAGTTGGTTTACCACCACCGGTGATCTCGATTTCCTTCCAGTTGATACGACGCCAGCCGGTGCCCAACGACTTCATCACGGCTTCCTTCCCAGCGAAGCGCGCTGCCAGACGCCGCGACGGCTTGGCGAATCGGAAGGCGTACTCCTGCTCGTGCTCGGTGAAGCAGCGCTCGGCAAATCGGGGGTACTTCTCAAGGACCCTCTCGACGCGTTCGATGTCAGCCAGATCTACTCCAAGACCAAGAATGTTCACGAGGCGAGATTAGTTGCGGGACCGCTACCTACTCGACCGTGACCGTCTTCGCCAGGTTGCGAGGCTTGTCGACGTCGAGGCCTTTGGCATTGGCGACGTGGTAGGCCAGTAGTTGCAGCGGTATCACCGCCGTCACCGTGCACAGCAGGTCGGGGCCGGACGGAACCCGGAAAACGTGCTCCGCGACCGAGCCGACATCGTCGCCTTCCTCGGCGACGAGGACGATGGTTCCACCCCGCGCTTTCATCTCCTCCATGTTGGACAGCGTCTTGGTGGTGACGTGGCTGTCGGTGGCGACGCCGACCACAACCACACCCGGCTCGATCAGGGCGATCGGCCCGTGCTTCATCTCGCCGGCCGCGTAACCCTCGGCGCGGACATAGGCGATCTCCTTGAGCTTGAGCGCCCCTTCCATCGCCACCGGGAAGTCACCCGATCGCCCGAGAAAGAAGAAGTCTCGAACGTCGGCCCACTGTCGGGTGATCTCTTCGATCTCTTCTGACTGCTCAAGGACCGACTCCACCAACTCGGGGAGACGTTCCATTTCGTGGACGAGGACTTCGATTGCTCCCGGGTCCTGGGTGCCTCGGATCTGTGCCAGGTAAAGCCCGAGCAACTGCATCGCCACCAACTGGGTGGTGAACGTCTTGGTTGCGGCGACCCCGATCTCTAGTCCGGCCCGGGTGTACAACACCGCATCGGATTCCCGGGCAAGGGCGGAGTCGACCACATTGGAAACACCTATCACCGTCGAACCCTGGGCCCGGGCATAGCGAACCGCGGCGAGAGTGTCGATGGTCTCACCAGACTGGCTGATCCCGATAACCAGCGAGTTTTCGTCCAAGACCGGATCGCGGTATCTGAACTCGGAGGCAATATCGATCTCCACCGGCATCCGGGTCCATCGCTCAATGGCGTACTTAGCCATCATTGCCGCGTGATATGAAGTGCCACAGGCCACCACGAAGACCTTGTCGGCCGAGCGAAGAAATGCCGGGTCGAGCTGGAGTTCGTTGAGGACGACACGTCCACCGACGATCCGTCCGGCAAGGGTGTCGGCGATGGCATGCGGCTGCTCGTAGATTTCTTTGAGCATGAAGGTGGGGAACCCTCCCTTCTCGGCTGCCTCGAGGTCCCACTCCACCTCCCGTTCGTCTGGAATCACCACATTGCCTTCGAGGTCGGTAACCACCACCGAATGGTCGGTCACCTCGACGACGCGGTCGTCATCGATGATCACCATGTGCTTGGTGTGTTCGAGGAACGCTGGAATGTCAGAAGCGAGGAAGTTCTCACCATCCCCGCGGCCCACAACGAGAGGCGAGCCACGCCGCGCACCAACCAGAAGTGTCGGGTCATCGCGACGGCTCACCGCCAACGCCAGTCCGCCCTCTGCCCTGTTCATCACTTGTCGAACGGCTTCAGCCAGGGGCATGTCGCCCAGAGACTCGATGAGATGTGCCACCAGTTCGGTGTCGGTGTCGCTGTTGAAGATGTGTCCCTGGTCGACGAGTTCTTTCTTCAACTCGACCCAGTTCTCGATGATCCCGTTGTGGACCACCACGATCTGACCGGAACAGTCGACATGGGGGTGGGCGTTTACCGAGTTCGGTGCGCCGTGAGTGGCCCAACGGGTGTGCCCGATGCCGGAGACACCGTCGGCGGGATTCTCCGCCTCCAGAAGTTTCTCCAGCTCGGCGATCCGACCGGCACTCTTGGTGACGGTGACACCATCACGATGATTTATTGCAATTCCCGCCGAGTCATATCCCCGGTACTCCAGTCGGGTTAGACCGGGTATCAATACATCGATGACCGGCTTGGGGCCGACATATCCAACTATTCCACACATGAGAGAAGATCCTTATTTGATGAGAAGACATCCTGAACGGATGTCGGACGAGATATGGGCGAAACCATTGAAGTCGATGCCTCAGCGAGGCACATCCCCTGCGATTGGCCTCTGTTACTGGAATTGCTTCCAGGGTTTAAACCACATCGCTCACGACCGGAACTGGCCGGGAAGGCATCCGCCGAATTGTCGATGACCTTCCTCCTCGTCACCTCGCCGCAAAGGACGAGGTCTGGCGCTACAAATTGTTGACTTCATGGGTGATCTGTGGTGGCTTACTCCTTTCCCAAAACCGATATTGCGGTCCTGGCGAGACGATCAGCGTAGCTCTTTGCTTCGTTTTGGGTAGCAGCTTCCACCATCACCCGAATCAGCGGTTCGGTTCCCGAGGGCCTGACCAGCACCCGGCCTTCCTCACCGAGTCGGGCTTCGACTTCGGAGACCTCGTCCCAAAGTTCGGTGGCGCCATCGATGTCTGATCCCCGTGCGATGGGAACATTGACGAGGACCTGGGGAAATTCGGTGATTGCTTCCGCACGGAGATCGCGCAGTTCTCTGCCGGTTCCGGCAACCACATTGAGAAGACGGACAGCGGTCATCAGACCGTCGCCGGTGTTCCCGGTATCCGTGAAGATGATGTGCCCTGACTGCTCTCCGCCTAGGAGGCCTTTACGCGCCACCAGTTCCTCCATCACATAGCGGTCTCCGACCTTCGTTGTCACGAGGTCGATTCCAGCCGCCGCCATCGACTTGTGGAATCCGAGGTTGGCCATGACCGTGGCCACCACGAGGTTGTTCTTGAGACGATCCTGGCTCTTCAGGTGGCGGGCGATAATGGCCATGATCACGTCGCCGTTGGCCACATTGCCGTCTTCGTCGACTGCGATGAGACGGTCGGCATCGCCGTCGAAACAGAGGCCAATCCGGCCGCTGCGCATGTTGGCCAGATACTCGGGATGGGTAGCACCTCGCTCCAGATTGATGTTCGAACCATCAGGAGCGTCGGCGAAGACGGCGACATCTGCTTTGAGACGTTCGAAGAGTTCGGGTGCGGTCTCATAGGCCGAACCATGGGCACAGTCGAGGGCGATTTTGAGTCCACTCAAGCTGTACCGGGAGGCGTCGACCAGGTGATCCAAATACCTGAAGCGGGCGTCACTATCGATAAACCGGGTACCGATGTCGTTGCCGACTGAAGCCTTCGAGCCAGATGCGCGTATGCGGCCTTCGATATCACGCTCAACCTCGTCGGGAAGTTTTGAACCCTTCGACGAGAGGAGTTTGATCCCGTTATCACCGGCAGGGTTGTGCGACGCCGAGACAATGGCCCCCATCGTGGCGGCGGACGTCGAAGTGAGGTGGCTGATCCCGCCGCTGGGGAGGACTCCGACATCGATGGTGTCGATACCAACCGAATGAAAACCCGCCTGCAATGCGAAGGAGAGCATCGGGCCGGAGCGGCGGGTGTCGATTCCCACCAAAACCGGGCCACCACGAAGGTAGGAACCGGCCGCCTGACCAATGGCCAGGGCTAATTCGGCATCTAGCTCGATACCCACGACTCCGCGGACACCATCGGTGCCGAAGATTGACTGCCCATCGTCGACCAGACGACGGAGACTCTTCACGCCTAGCGCTTGGTGTACTGCGGCGCCCGACGAGCTTTGCGAAGACCGTACTTCTTGCTCTCGACAACCCGGGCATCGCGGGTCAACAGACCGGCTTTCTTGAGAGTTGCCCGGAGTTCGGGGTCGAGAACGATCAATGCCCGAGCGATACCGAGACGGAGGGCGTCGACCTGTCCCGTGGTGCCGCCGCCTTCGAGCTTGGCGAAAATGTCATAGCGGCCCTGGGTGTCGGTCAACTGAAGCGGTTCCATGACTCGCATCCGCATGGCCATGGTCGGGAAGTAGTTTTCAAGGGGACGGTCATTGAGACTCACCTGGCCGGATCCGTCATAAAGGCGGACTCTGGCGACGGCTTCCTTGCGCCGGCCTGTGGATTGAACGAGTGGTTTGACCATCAGACTTCGACCTTTCGGATCTTGAATTCGAGGGGTTGGGGTTGCTGGGCAGCGTGTTCATGGTCGGGCCCGGCATATACCTTGAGCTTACGGGCCATCTGGCGACCGAGCTTGTTCTTGGGGAGCATGCCGGTGACGGCCCGCTCGATAACTGCCTCGGGCCGGCGCTCCAGCAGTCTTTCAAATGTCTCTGCCTTGATGCCTCCGGGATAGCCGGAGTGGCGGTAGTAAATCTTGCCCTGGCTCTTGTTCGAAGTCACTGCCACCCTGTCGGCGTTGATGACTACGACGAAATCGCCACAGTCGACATGGGGGGCGAAGATGGGCTTGTCCTTGCCCCGGAGGACCTGGGCGATTTCGGACGCCAACCGCCCAAGTGGGAGGTCAGTGGCGTCGACAACCCACCAGGATCGTTCGATCTCGCTGGATTTGGGCGAATAAGTCTTGTTGTTAGTCATGAAAAGTTCTGCCTCGCACAGTGAATTAGCGGGGTGCGTTTGGGGAAACGGCTCCGCCGGGGAGCCCCCATATGGTAAGCGGGACGATGTCCAAAGGGAAATCGGAATCGGGTCGGAAGTCCTCGCTTCAGTCGTAGCCGACCGACCACAGAGACAGCCCATGAGGAGGTGCAACCGTGCCCATCGTTGATCGATCGGCACGTTGAATGATTTGTGCTACTTCGCTGAGGGCGATGTAGCCCCGAGCCACGTCGTAACAGGTGCCCACCAGGGAGCGCACCATTTGATGGCAAAAGGCGTTTGCCTCGACCCAATAGAAGAGCCGGCCATCGGAAAGGGGCTCCCAGGCCGATCTCTCCACTCGGCGCACGTTGCTCTTCCCTCCCACGGAACGACAGAATGACGTGAAGTCGATTTCGCCAACAAACTGCGCGGCAGCGTCGTGGAGGAGGCCGACATCGACTTCGTCGTCGAGAAACCACACCTGGTTTCGCAGCATCGGATCGGGATATCGCGCGGTACTGGCGGCATAGCGGTAGCTGCGGCGCCGTGCCGAGAAGCGTGCATTGAACCCATCGTCCTCGAGCGAGCAGCGAGTCACAACTATCTCGCCGCCCAGCATCGAATTCAGTGACCGCTGCAGCTTGGAAACGTCGACATCGTCTGCCTCGAACGAAGCTACCTGGTGGTGGGCATGGACTCCGGCATCGGTCCGCCCGGCAACCGAGGAGTCGATCGTCTCGCTCAGAATCTGCTCGAGGGCTGCCTCGAGCTCTCCCTGTACAGTTCGCTGGCCTGGTTGTTTGGCATAGCCGCGAAACGCGGTTCCGTCATAGGACAGGTCGAGCCTGACGACGGCCATTCAGAAAATTGAGGAGAAGGCGGCGAACGGTACGTTGAGCAGGGCCCGGACCAGCACCGCGGCAGCAAAACCAATCAGGACCGACACGCCGGACTTCTTCAAATCGAGGTCGGTCACCTCTTGGGTCGCGATGACGAGAAGCGCGATATACCAGACCAAGCCGACGGCCCCGATGAGTTGATTGTCAAAAACATCGAGAACCAACGGCAACACCGCCAGGCCGTGGACTCCGACCATCACTTGAGGGCGAGCCATCGTCTGGAAGAAATAGCGGGAAACCCCCCAGGTCGCAAAGGCAAGGATCAGCCAGGACGTAACCCCGCCAATCACCCATGCGAGCAATCCGGTGATGCTGAACGACAAGGACGACGCGGCGAGAAGTCCGAGGTAAGTGGCCGCCGCCACCAACGAGACGGTGATTGCTCCATCGGCTGCGGAGTCGTTGTCGAAATATGCCTCCCGAAAGGCCGCGCGTTGAAACAGGGAGGCTCTAAAAAGGCGGTTGAAGATCTTGGTCACAGGCTCAGACAGAATAGCGGTCAGCGGCGCAGGCGAACCCGTCCGATGTTGTGGTCTGGCTCTTTCTCCAAGATCAGGCTGGCACGGTCCCGGGTGGGGAGAATGTTCTCAACCAGGTTTTTCAGGTTGACGGTGCGCCAGATATGTGAGGCCACTCCAATCGCCTGCTCGTCAGAAATGTCCGCAAACTTGTGAAAGTAGGCACCCGGCTTGGCGAATGCAGTGTCCCGCAACGTCAGGAACCGTTCCAGGTACCAACGTTCGATATCGCCGGGATCGGCGTCAACAAATATCGAAAAGTCAAAATAGTCGGACACGAACGCACCGGATTCGCCTGCCTGGAGCACGTTGAGCCCTTCGACTATCAAAATGTCGGGTCGGTCGATGACCCTTTTGGCGCCGGGAATGACGTCGTAGTCGAAATGGGAGTAGACCGGCACCTCAAGTTTTGGCTCCCCGGCAGAGGCCCTGGCGACAAATTCGAGAAGCGATTTACGGTCATAGCTCTCCGGGAAACCTTTCAGATCCATCAGTCCTCGCTCCTCGAGAACAGAGTTAGGGAAGAGAAAGCCGTCGGTCGTGACCAGTTCGACATCAGGGTGTTGCGGCCACCGCGCCAACAAACCCTGGAGAACACGAGAAATTGTCGATTTACCTACCGCGACCGACCCCGCTACTCCGATCAGGAACGGTGTCGGCACAGGTGGGGATCCAAGGAATGTATCAGTGACCGCGCGAAGCTGGACACCTGCTTGGACATGGAGGTTGAGCAGACGCGACAACGGCAGGTACGAGCTTTCCACCATCTCCATGTCGAGATTGACGTTGATCCCCCGAATCTCCCCGATATCAGACTCGCTCAGCGTCAGCGGGGTGTTGGCGCGCAGGGCTGACCAGGCGACACTGTCGAAATCGATATAGAACGGGCTGGACATCGCCACAGGCTAACGACACGGTGCATATTGGACATAGACTGGAGATGTGAAGAAGATTTTCTCTTGGATCATCACAGTTCCATTCGTCCTCGTGTTCGGGCTCATCCTCCTCCTCTTCGATATCACCGGTCGGATCGTCAGGCCGTTTTCGATCCGAGGTTTCGAATGGGTCATGGCTGGCCTGCAGTGGACTCTGCTCAGAGCTTTCCAATTGTTCGGAACCCGAATCATCGTTGATCGTCCCGAGGACGTTCTCCCTGCGACCGGCTATGCAATCGTCTCCAACCACCAGAGCATGCTCGATATCATGATGATCGGCGGAACTCTCGTCTCCAACTTCCCCAAATATGTCGCGAAGCGAGAGTTGAGCAACTGGATTCCAGCGGTGTCCCTCAATCTGAAGTGGGGAGGAAATGCCATCATCGACCGGGACGACCCACGTCAAGCGTTACGGGCAATCAAAGAAATGGCGGCCAAAGCTCAGGAAAGAGGTGTATCGGCGGTGATCTTTCCCGAAGGCAGGCGTTCTCGAGACGGCCAGCTCCTCCCCTTCAAGACCGCCGGGCCTCGCACCATGCTCAAAGAGGCAGATCGGCTGCCCGTAGTACCCACACTTGTGACCGGATCGTGGCGTTTGAACCGCCTAGTCCCGTTTACTCCCGGTTCGACGGTCCGAATCACCTTCGGATCCCCCATCCCGCGAACCCCCGGCGATGACGCCGAGATCCTCGCCAGGGTGGAGAGGTGGATGAACAGCCAGATGGCCGTGGCAACTTAAATGCCACTACAGCAATCCGAAACCGACCACCATGGAGCCGCAATGGACTCATATCAGGCCCAATTAACCGTGGGCGCCGACCCGACACCTATCGAAACGACCGTCATGCTCGACGGTGCCCAGCTCGAGATGGCCGCATCCGGGGAGACGCTGGGAAAGTGGCAGATCGCCGACCTCGCCCTCGAACGAATTTTCGGCGGATACAAGATGCGGGTCGAGGGAGAATCGGCCACTCTCAAGTTCTCCGAGCCGGAGCGCTTCACCGAGGCGCTCAACCTCGCCACCGGAGTTGTCTCCAAACCTGAGGCCAAACCCCAAAAGGTCAAGAAGGAAAAAGTCAAGAGAGAGAAGGCCACCAAAACCAAAGGCCGGCACAACCCTGCGGCGGTCGAGGCAAAGCAAACCGCTGAGGTGCCAGCGGCTGTCGAGACTACGTCAGCTCCAGAGCCTGCCGCGGAGCGGAAGAGCGCGGTGGGTTGGCTCGACGAAAAGCTGGAATCGGCTCAGAAGAAGTTCGGCAGGTATCTCCCCGACTGGGTCTTCAGCCGAGGTGGCGTCGTCGTCGCCTTCGGAATCCTGGTCCTCCTGCTGGCGAAACCGGAGTGGTTCTCGGTCCTGTTCCTGGTCGTAGCAGCTATCGGGCTGATAACCAGTGCGATCGCCCTACTCGATCAGGTAATCGCCGTTCGGATCTTCCGGGGCGGATTCACCCCGGTCCAGGGACTAATCGTCTCCCTGTCAATCGGTCTCGTTGGAATGGTCCTCGGAGCCCTCGCCCGCTAGACCAGTTCGATTATCGCTTCCTCGGTGGCATCGCCGCGACGCGGTCCTAGCTTGGTGATCCGGGTGTAGCCACCGGGACGATCGACATATCGGGGCGCAACCTCATCGAAGAGCTTGACGACGGCATCACGGTTGGTGATGTCCTTCATCACAATCCGCTTGGCATGAAGCTCATTGGTACGCGCCTTCGAGATCATCTTCTCGGCATAGGGTCGCAGCGCCTTGGCCTTGGCCAGAGTCGTAGTGATTCGCCCGTGCATGATGAGATCGGTGGTCAGGTTGGCCAGGATCTTCTGCTCGTGCTGGGGCGACCCACCGAGACGTGGGCCCTTTCGTGGACGTGGCATCAGCCGTGGCTTCCCGCGTCGGCAAGGCTAAGGCCCAACTCATCGAGTTTGGCAGTCACTTCGTCGAGGCTCTTCTGGCCGAAGTTGGTGATATTGAGGAGATCATCGGAGGTCCGTTCCACCAATTCGCCAACGGTCTTGACCTGGGCGCGACGCAGGCAGTTGCGGGGCCGCTCCGAAAGGTCGAGCGCTTCGATGGGGAGTTCGAGGTCAGGCGAGCTGGATGTTTCCAGTTGGACTTCGCCGAGTTCGAGACCCTGACCCTCGCCGATGTCGGCAAGTAGGCCCATGAGTTCGCCGAGAGTCTTTCCGGCCGACGAAACGGCTTCGGAAGGCTCAATAGCTCCGTTGGTCTCGACATCGAGCACCAGGCGATCGAAGTTGGTCATCTGGCCCACCTGGGTGTTCTCCACCCGGTAGGACACTTTCCGGACCGGTGAGAAGATCGAGTCGACCGGGATTACGCCAATCGAGGACGATCCGCCCTTGTTGTTATCGGCCGAGCGATAGCCAACTCCGGGAGCCACAGTCATTTCCATCTCAAGACGCCCGCTGGCGCTGAGGGTAGCGATGTGGGCATCGGGATTGACAACTTCAACACCGGCAGGAAGCTTGAGGTCGCCTGCGGTGACGTCTCCGGCACCCTTGGCCGAAAGGTAGAGGGTCTCGGTGTCGAGTCCTTCCATCCTGATGACGATCCGCTTGATGTTGAGGATCATGTCGACGACATCTTCAACCACACCGGGGACCGTGGAGAACTCGTGCTCTACGCCTTCGATCTGGATTGTGGTGATAGCAGCACCAGGGATCCGGGACAGCAAGGTGCGACGGATGGTGTTTCCGAGGGTGTACCCGAAACCCGGCTCGAGCGGTTCGACGATGATCTTCGACCGGAGGTCGGAGATGGTCTCTTCTTCAATATGGGGACGCTGAACGATCAACAAAGTGTTACCTCACTTAGAGTAGAGCTCGACGATCAACTGTTCGTTGATAGCCGTGTCAATTTGGTCCCTACGGGGATGGTCGTTGACAACCACCTTCCGATCGCCGGGTTCAACCCCGATCCAGTCGGGAACGACTCGATCCTGGGTATCGACTGAATGTTGGATGATGAGCAGGTCTCTGCTCTTCTCCTTGACTGTGATCACGTCGCCCGGCTTCACCTGGAAGGAGGGGATATCGACCTTCTTCCCGTTCACCAGGAAATGGCCGTGATTGACCAGCTGGCGGGCTTGGGGGCGGGTCGCCACCAATCCTGCACGCCAAACGACGTTGTCGAGACGCTGTTCAAGGAGCTCGAGGAGGGCGTCGCCGGTGATACCGTCACGACGGGCAGCCTCTTTGTAATAGAGGCGGAATTGCTTCTCAAGCACGCCGTACATGGTGCGCAACTTCTGCTTCTCACGAAGCTGAATCAGATAGTCGCTCTCCCGAATCCGACCGCGGCCATGCTGGCCGGGCGGGTAGGGGCGACGATCGACCGGGCACTTCTTCGACTGGCACAACGGGGTCCGGGCACGACGACATGCCTTGTGACGGGGACCGGTATAACGCGCCATCAGCCGCGTCTCCGCTTCTTGGGACGACAGCCGTTATGGGGAAGTGGGGTGACGTCCTTGACGTACGTGACTTCCATACCCATGTTCTGCAGGGTGCGGACCGCAGTGTCACGACCGGAGCCGGTACCACTGACGATCACATCGATCTTGCGGATCCCGTGCTCACCGGCGCGACGGGCGGCTTCTTCGGCAGCGACCTGGGCTGCGTAGGGGGTCGACTTGCGTGATCCCTTGAATCCGACCGAACCACCTGAAGTCCAGGCGACGGTGCCACCGTTCTGATCGGTGATGTTGATGATTGTGTTGTTGAAACTTGCCTTGATGTGGGCCTGGCCGTGAGAGATGTTCTTTCTCTCCCGACGGCGGACCCGCTTGGTTCCTGGTTGCGTTGCCACCTACAAACTCCTACTTCGTGACCTTTTTCTTACCGGCAATGGCCACCCGACGACCCTTGCGGGTGCGTGCGTTGGTATGGGTGCGCTGGCCACGGACGGGAAGACCACGACGGTGGCGGATTCCCTGGTAGCTACCGATTTCAATCTTGCGCTTGATGTTCTGCTGGACTTCGCGTCGCAGGTCACCTTCGACTTCATATGTAGCGTCGATGTGCCGGCGAATCCGGGTGACCTCATCGTCGGTCAGGGCCCGAATCTTGGTATCGGGATCGATCTCCGTTGCCGCGCAGATCTCCTGAGCCCGGGTCAGCCCGATTCCGTAGATATAGGTGAGCCCGATCTCGAGCCTCTTGTCGCGTGGGAGGTCAACTCCCGAAATACGTGCCATACGTTTAGTTTTTCCTCAACCTTGACGCTGTTTATGACGGGGGTTTTCACAGATCACCCAGACGCGGCCACGGCGTCGAATGATCCGACCTTTCTCACACATTTTCTTTGTGGAAGGTCTTACCTTCATACTGAGTTCTCCAAAAAAGTTAATTTATACGGGGGAAAAATCAGCAGATTCCCAGGACACGCGAGTGTTGCCAGGCCACACCTCAAGCCACCTTGGTTAGAGTTTGTGTCCCGGACCGGATAAAAATGCCCACGACAAAACGTCTTGGACCCTCAAATCTTAGCCACGACTGGCTATTTGCTCAAATTCCACAGGAACAGGCTGTTCGGCCGAGGTGAAAACCATCGGCCCATCCGGAGTTATCCCCACCGTGTGCTCCCAATGGGAGGAAAGGCTGCCGTCAGCGGTGCGGACCGTCCAACCGTCATCGTCGACCCTGGTATGCCGGCCACCAATGTTGAACATGGGCTCGATGCAAAGAGCCATCCCCTTGCGTAGCTTCATTCCCTTGCCCGGTTCCCCATAATTGGGCACCTGGGGTTCTTCATGCATCTGGCGGCCTATCCCGTGGCCCACATACTCCTCGACGACCCCGTACCCGTGGGCGGCGCCGATTTCGGCCACCGCGGCTCCGATATCGCCGAGTCTGTTGCCGGCCCTCACCTGGCGGATACCGGCCCACATCGCTTCTTCGGTGGCCTCGATCAGTTGTCGTGCCTCAGGAGATATTTCTCCAACCCCGATAGTGATCGCGGCGTCGCCGTGGAAACCCTCATAAATGGCGCCGGCGTCAACGGAGAGGATGTCGCCCTCCTGGAGTCGGTAAGCAGTGGGAATCCCGTGGACGATCACGTCATTGGGAGAAAGGCAGAGGGTGGCCGGATAGGTGCCCAGATAGTTGAGGAAGGACGACGTGCAATGGCGTTCGTCGAGAATTCGGGCGGACGCTGCCTCCAGTTCGAGAAGAGAGACACCGGGAGCAGCCAACTCCCGGACGACGGCATGGATCGCCGCAACCG
Source organism: Acidimicrobiia bacterium (assembly GCA_041746755.1). GTDB lineage: Bacteria > Actinomycetota > Acidimicrobiia > Spongiisociales > ZC4RG35 > MA-ANB-1. The sequence goes on from JBGTGL010000004.1 coordinate 22,291, forward strand.
CCGCACCCGCCTTTTCCATCTTGGCGAACTCGCGACGGCTCTTGATCGTGATCACTGTTGCGACTGAGGTGGAATATTCGTTGTTGTGACCTGGTACTGCGCGCCGGGGAGTGCGGACAATATGCGATCGGTGACTTCGTCGATCTCGCCCATCCCATCTACTTCGATAACCAACTCGCGGTCGTTGTAGATATCGAGAACTGGTTGGGTTTGGCCGTGATACATCTCGAAGCGATTGCGGATCGTCTCCTCGTTGTCGTCGGCACGGCCCCGTGCGACAAGACGCCCCACCAAAGCTTCCTCATCGACATCGAGGACCACCACGGCGTCTAGACCGTCATCACCAAGCAACCCATCGAGAGATTCAACCTGTGGTGCGGTCCGGGGAAATCCATCGAGGATGAACCCCTTTCTTGCGTCGGCCTCGTCGAGTCGGCCCGCCAACATGGCGACGGTGATCTCGTCGGGAACGTAACCGCCCGACTTCATGATCTCGTCGACCTGACGACCGAAGTCGGTACCTGCCTCGACATGGTGACGGAACATCTCGCCGGTGGAAATATGCGGAATATCCAGCGTCTTTGCGACCTCGTGGGCCTGGGTGCCTTTTCCGGCCCCGGGAGGACCAACGAATAGCAATTTCATCAGCTCAATATTCCTTCGTAGTTGCGCATCGTCAGCTGCGACTCTATCTGCTTCATCGTCTCCAGCGCCACACCGACCACGATAAGGATCGAGACACCGGAGAAGGCGATCGAGATGTTCCAAATCGCTCCGGCGATGGCAGGCAGGATCGAGATAACGCCGAGGAAAATCGACCCGGGAAGCGTGATTCGGTTGAGAATGAACCCCAGGTGCTTGGCGGTCTGCCGCCCGGGCCGAACGCCAGGCACGAAACCACCCTGGCGCTGAATCATCTCGGCCTGCTTCTCAGGATCGAATTGGATCGCGGTGTAGAAGTAGGTGAAGAAGATGACCAGGGCGAACAGGATCAGGATGTACCACCAGCTGACACCTCCGCCGCCGCCTCCGAGGTTCTCATCGATCCAGCGATAGACCGACTGCAGCCATGCTGCGTCGGACGGAATCGCCGTGATGATCAGCGACGGGATCAAGAGGACCGAGGTGGCGAAAATGACCGGGATGACTCCAGCAGTGTTCACCTTGAGCGGGATGTACGTCGATTGGCCACCCATGACCCGGCGACCGCGTACCCGCTTGGCGAACTGGATCGGAATACGACGCTGGCCTTGGTCGACGTAAATGATCGCGACGACCATTGCCAGGAACACCAACATGATGACGGCGAAACGCACCGGAAGCTGGACAGCCACAGTCTGACCCCAGATTTGGCCGAAGATGAAGGGGAACTGGCTGAGGATCGAAACAAAAATGATCAGGGACATACCGTTACCCACCCCGCGTTGGGTTATCAGCTCGCCCAACCACATGACCATCGCCGTACCGGCCGTCATCGTGAGGACGATCAAGATCACCCGTGCCGGCGAATACTGCGGGATCAGGTCGATTCCATTGGTGAATCGTCCAGAGTGAAAGAGGAACGTGAATCCGGTCGACTGGATCAGAGCGAGGACCACGGTCACGTACCGGGTCCACTGGGTGATTACCTTGCGCCCTGACTCACCCTCATCCTGGAGGCTCTGCAGTTTCGGGATGACCACCGTAAGCAACTGCATGATGATCGAGGCAGTGATGTAAGGGATGATTCCCAATGCGAACACGGAAAATTGTTCGAGCGCACCACCAGAGAACAGGTTGAGAAGACCATAGATGCCACCTGCCGACTGCTGCGTTTGGAACAGTGCGACAGCGTCGAGGTCGATCCCGGGCACCGGGATGGTGGCACCAAGCCGGTATACCCCGAACATCGCGAGCGTGAAGAAAATCTTCGCCCGCAGGTCGGGGACCTTGAACATGTTTCTATAGATGGAGAGCATTTAGATACCTGGATTGTGGCAGCCGTGGGGGCTAAATCACTTCGACCGTTCCGCCGGCCTTTTCAATCTTCTCTTTGGCGGCACCACTAAAGGCGTGGGCCTTGACGGTAAGGGCACGGTCCAGCTCGCCCTCGGCGAGAACCTTGACCCGCCCCTTGTGGCGAATCAGGCCCTTTTCGCGAAGCGACTCGGGTGTAATTTCCTCGCCGGCTGCAAATCCTTCGAATGCCGCCAGGTTGACCACTGCGAACGCCTCTTTGTTGGGGTTGGTGAACCCACGGAGTTTGGGAAGCCGCATGGCGAGAGGTGTCTGACCACCCTCGAATCCGGGACGAAGCGTGTTTCGGGCCTTGAGGCCCTTGGTGCCACGACCGGCGGTCTTTCCACGACGGCCACCCTCACCACGGCCCACTCTGATCTTCTTCTTCTTAGATCCGGGTGCCGGGGAAAGGTTGTGCAGCTTGAGCTGTTCCTTCTTTTCTTCACTCATACAAATTCACTCAGCCTTCATCGATTTCGACGAGATGGTTGACCTGGTTGAGCATGCCTCGAAGACTCTTTGAGTCGGTATGGGTCACGCTCTGACTGATCTTTCTCAATCCCAGTGCCTGTACAGTCGCCCGCGTCTTCGGCTTCTCGCCAATGAGCGAACGTTTCAGAGTCACCGTGACGTTCTTTTCCTTCGCCATCAATTGCCTGCCTTGGTATGGGCACGCAGCGACTCGGTCGACCGGTAGGCGTTGAGCAGACCGGGAGGAACGAAGTCTTCCGCTTGCCGGCCACGCAACTTGGCTACGTCGTCGGGGCGGCGCTGTCCGGTGAGGGCATTCATCGCTGCCTTGGCCACATTGAGGTGGGTCGGCGACCCAAGTGACTTGGCCAGGGCATCTTTGATACCGGCGGCCTCTAGGATCTGACGGGCTGCGCCACCAGCGATAACACCGGTACCGGGTGCGGCCGGTTTCACCAGGACTCGGGACGCCCCGTGCTCCCCGGTGATCTGATGGACGATTGTCTGGCCGGCCATCGGAATCTCCACCATTTCGCGGCGGGCTATTTCCATGCCCTTCTGGATGGCAGCGGGGACTTCTTTCGCCTTGCCGTAACCGATGCCGACCTTGCCGTTGCCATCTCCGACTACGACCAGGGCCGTGAAACTGAAACGACGCCCACCCTGAACGACTTTCGCCACCCGGTTGATCTGGATCACTCGCTCGTCGAAACCACTCGATTGGTCGTCGCGACGATTCTGATTTTGTTGTCCACCGGCCATTTAGAACTCCAATCCGGTTTCACGGGCGGCATCCGCCAGGGCCTTGATCTTGCCGTGATACTTGTAGCCGCCGCGGTCGAAGACCACAGAACTGATTCCTGCGTCCTTGGCGCGTTCGCCGACCAACTTGCCGACCTTTGTCGCGGTGTCTTGATTCAAAGCGCCAGAGCGGAGATCTTTCTCCTGCGATGACGCCGAGACCAGGGTATGGCTCGCCACGTCGTCGATTACCTGAACATAGATGTAGCGGTTGCTCCGATACACCGCCATGCGCGGTCTTGCCGCGGTGCCGGATACGCTCTTGCGAACCCGGAAATGACGGCGGGTGCGGGCTTGGGTACGGGTACCGGCCATTACTTACCTGCCTTTCCGGCCTTACGCCGAACATATTCCCCGGAGTACCTGATTCCCTTGCCTTTGTATGGCTCGGGAGGCCTCACTTTGCGGATGTTGGCGGCCACCTGGCCCACCATCTCCTTATCGATGCCGGACACGATGATCTTGGTCGGTTCTGGCACGTCAAATGTGATTCCTTCGGGTGCTTCGACATTAACGGGATGGCTGAACCCGACCAGAAGTTCGATGCCTTTGTCCTTCATCGAAGCTCGGTAGCCAACGCCCTGGATCTCGAGTTCTTTTGAGTATCCCTCGGAAACCCCGTGCACCATATTGGCGAGAAGGGCCCGACTCAACCCATGTAGAGCGCGGGACTGGGGGCTGTCGCTATCGCGGGTCAGAGTGATTACTCCGTCCTCGACACCAAATTCGACACGGTCGGTGAATTCGCGGGTCAACTCGCCTTTGGAACCCTTGACCACGACCCGGGTGCCGTCGATCCTGACGTCGACACCCGAGGGCACGTCGATCGGCATTTTTCCGATACGGCTCATGTCACCACACCTCGCAGAGGATTTCGCCGCCGAGGCGGCGACGCCGGGCTTCACGGTCAGGCATGATGCCCTGACTTGTCGACACCACCGCGACACCAATGCCACCCTGGACACGGGGAAGCTCAGCGGCGCCCCGATAGATCCGGTGACCGGGTTTGGAGATGCGCTTGATACCTTCGATGGCGGGACGGCGTCGGTTTCCGTAACGGAGGACCAGCATCAATTCCTTTTGAGCCCCATCAGCGGTCTCCTCATAGCGGTCGATGAAGCCCTCAGCGACGAGAATTTCAGCAATCCCAATCTTGAGTTTCGACGATGGCATGGTCACCCGCTCGTGCCCGACCGCAACGGCGTTGCGGATCCGGGTAAGCATGTCTGCAATTGGATCGGTATGCATTACCAGGACGCCTTTCTGACTCCGGGCAACTCGCCCCTTGAGGCGAGTTCACGGACGCAAATTCGGCACATACCGAAGTCGCGAAGATAGGCCCGTGAGCGCCCACATCGTTTGCATCGGTTGTATCCGCGAACCTTGAACTTGGGCGTCCGGTTCGCTTTTGCAATTAGAGATTTCTTGGCCATTAAATACTTACTCCTATGACACAGTGGTCTTGCGGAACGGGAAACCAAAGGCCTCGAGGAGTGCCTTGGCTTGGTCGTTGTCGGCGGCGGTAGTGCAGATGGTGATATCCATCCCACGAGTCGCATTGACAGAGTCGAAATCGATTTCCGGGAAGATCAGCTGCTCGGTTACGCCGAACGTGTAGTTGCCTCGGCCATCGAATGACTTCGGGTTGAGCCCCCTGAAGTCACGAATACGGGGTATCGCAACCGCCAGGAGCCGATCGAAGAACTCCCACATCCGTGCTCCACGGAGAGTCACCGAAACGCCAACAGGGGTACCTTCACGCAGTTTGAAACCGGCAACCGACTTACGGGCCAAATTGACCTTGGGTTTCTGACCGGTAATCAAACTCAGTTCGTCCACGGCCGAGGTAACGACCTTTTTGTCGTTGTTGGCCTCACCGATGCCCATGTTGACCACGATCTTGTCGAGACCGGGGACTTGCATCGGGTTGTCGAGACCGAGATCACTTTGCAGCTTCGCGGCGATCTCGTCGCGGTACTTCGTCTTGAGACGGGGCGTGCTCACAACTCTCCTCCACACTTGACGCAGATCCGGTGCTTGGACCCGTCGTCGTCGATGCGAGCGCCGATGCGCGTCGGCCCGCACTTCTTACAAACGATCATCACATTGGAGGCATCGATTGGCATGTCCTTGTCGATGATCCCCCCCTGCATGGTCTGTCCGGTGGGACGGGTGTGACGCTTGGCGGTGTTGACCCCTTCGACGAGGACCTTGTTCTTGTCACGGAGGACCCTGGTGATGTGCGACTCGACTCCGGCATCCTTGCCGGAGATCACCATCACGGTGTCACCCTTCTTTAGCTTCATCACAACACCTCCGGTGCGAGTGAGACGATCCGCATGAATTTGCGATCGCGAAGCTCCCGGGCGACCGGACCGAAAATGCGGGTACCCCGAGGCTGCTGATTGAGGTCGATGATCACGCAGGCGTTCTCATCGAAACGTATGTAGGTGCCATCCGGACGGCGGGACTCCTTCTTAGTCCGGACCACCACGGCCCGAACCACTTCGCCCTTCTTCACCGACCCCCCCGGGGTAGCGTCCTTAACGGCGGCGACGATCACATCGCCGATTCCGGCATAGCGCCGTGACGAACCGCCGAGCACGCGAATGCAAAGCACTTCACGGGCACCACTGTTGTCGGCGACCTTGAGCCTGGTTTCCTGCTGGATCATCGAGCACGCTCAACAATCTCAACAACACGCCACCTCTTCTGCTTCGACAACGGCCGGGTTTCCATGATGCGGACGGTGTCACCCATGTGGGCGTCGTTGGTCTCGTCATGGGCATGGAATTTCGAGCTGGTTCGCACGACCTTGTCGTAGCGGGGATGAGCGGATTGGTACGGCACCTCGACGGTGACCGTCTTGTCGCGGGCATCGGAGATGACCACGCCAACACGGACTTTACGTCGCGCCCTGGTTGTTTCTTCAGCCATCAGACGGCCTCCTCGGATTCTTCTATAGATCTTGTGCCAGCCGATGCTGATGCCAGCTCGCGCTCGCGCATCACGGTCAGGAGGCGGGCAATGTTCTTCTTCACGTCGGTTATCCGGGCGGTGTTGTCCAACTGGTTGGTGGCTACCTGGAAACGGAGATTGAACTGTTCCTCTTTCGCTTCTACCAGCGCATCAACCAACTCATCGCCGGTCATCTCGCGCATATCGGAGAGGTTCATGAGTCCTCCCTGGTAACAATTCTGGTTTTGATCGGCAGCTTGTGGCCTGCTTTGCGCAGGGCCTCGCGGGCCAGATCTTCAGGGACCCCAGCAAGTTCAAACATGACTCGCCCCGGCTTGACCACCGCTACCCAGAACTCCGGGTTTCCCTTTCCCGAACCCATTCGGGTTTCGGCGGGTTTCTGAGTGACCGGTTTGTCCGGGAAGATGGTGATCCACACTTTCCCCCCACGCTTGACAGCACGGGTGAT
>JBGTGL010000005.1:0-9304 GCA_041746755.1 Acidimicrobiia bacterium
AGTCCCACCCGAAAAATGAATTGATCGTCAGGGACATATCCCTCAGGAGCTCCCACTCTTCGGTGTCGACGAAATCGAACTCGACGAGATAGCGACTGTGGAGCGGAGCGTCCGGGTCGTACTTCATCAAGTTGACCTGAGGTCCGATGCCCAGCGCCCGTACAAAAAGGTCGTAAGGATGGACAGCCTCCTGGAGGTGCATGATCCTCGTTCCGCTCGAGTTGTACGCGTCTATCAATTCCTCGCTGTTTTCGATACGGGACACCCCCTCCCATGCGCCGCCGTCGTAGGGCTTGATATACGAGGGGTAACCCACGTTGTCCCCGATATCGGCGAGATCGAACATACGGGCGTAGCGGTCGAGCGTGAACTCGAGGTCGGGGGTGTCGACGTATTCGTTCGGTGGGAGCAACCAGGTCTCGGGAATGGGTAGCCCGAGGCGAAGCATGGCGGCATAAGAGGTGTGTTTCTGCATCGACTGCAAGGTGAATGGGCTGTTGAGTACGTACACGTCATCCATCAACACTGCCTTCTTGAGCCACTCCCGGGAGGTGTGATACCACGGAGTGAGGCGGTCGATCACCAGGTCGTAGTGAGCGGGTTGGCGCAAGTTGAATGGCTCGATGGTGACCCGTTCCACCTCGAACTTGACCTTACTTCCACCCAATTTGATCGGCCCCAACTCGGCGACGATGTCCTCGTAAAAGGCCGGCCAGCAGAGATCCGCACCTAGCGAAAGCCCGATCCGTCGTGTTTGTTTCACCCCAGCAGACTAGGCGGGGAGGAACAGTGTGGATAGATCGGATTCCAACGCGTCCCGCCAGCAGCGCCAGTGATGGCCGGCGTTGATCTCCCGATACGTGACGCCCGGGCGACTCTCCGCCAGTCTCGGCACCAGTTGGCGGTGGTCTTCGACAAGGCCGTCGTAGGTACCGCACGAGAAAACGAGTCGTTCTGGTAACCGGTCCGGGTGGTCGAGGACGTCAGGAAGGAGTCTCGCCACGGGTCGGAGCACCGGCCCGCGGCGGTATCGGCCACCGAGTTCCCGCACAAAGGATCCCGATTGCAGCATCAGGCCTGTGAATACGCCTGGCGTCCGATAGGAGAGGGTCAGCGAGGCCACGCCGCCAAGACTCGCCCCTCCGGCATACAGTTGCCCGAATTCGTAGGTCGACCGCACCGCCGGAAGCACCTCCTCGAAAAGATGGGCGTCGTGGAGGGGATTCCCCACATATTCCTCATTGCGCATGTGCGGCTGATGGAGGAGGACCATCAACGGAGGGATCCGTCTCTTGCCGACCAGCCAGTCGAGGCATCTCGCCAACCCGGCATACTGGAGAAACTCCGGCCCGTCATGGAGGATCAGCAAGGGCAATTCACCTGCTCCGTCCGATCCCGCAGAGACATAGATCTGATGGTCCTTCAACCGTCCCCAGATCTTGCTTTCGACCGGAAAAGCCTTGATCTCTCCGGGTGCTGCAGGCGCTTCGAGGAGCCACACCGGGGGCGAATACTCGCTCCCAATAGCAACTGAGTTCGATCCGAACGGGGCAGAAGACTTCTCGGGATTCGACGGGTCAAGAACGATTCGGCTCTTGCCGTTCTGGGTTATGTTCAGCTTGTATTCGATCGAGCCGTCAGGGTCGATTTCGGTCTCCGCAAGCCAGACATCGGACCCTGGCATACGCTTCATGGGACCGACCTCCGGGAACCGATCTTCCATAACGATGACCCCGGCCTTCTCTACGTCGCCCACGTAAACAAAGGCCAATCCGGAATCGGTGTGCAGAGGCGTCCGCTCCAGGCCCGACGCCACAAGGTCGACAACTGTCGCGGCGGATATGTTCATCGCACAAGGGTATTGGGGCCACCCGGGGTAACCAGTATTTGGTTCACCGGTCGGAACCACGATTACGCTCCCGTGGTGACCAAACCGAAGGGGAAGAATTCGAAATCGGCGAAAGCCCATCCTCCCAGCCTGCTGACCGAAGACGACATATTTCTCTGGAACGAAGGGACGCATCGCCGGCTGTACCAAAAGCTGGGAGCGCACCCCACGGTAGAGGGGACCCATTTCGCGTTATGGGCACCAAATGCAGACCGGGTTTCGGTGATCGGGGACTGGAACGGCTGGTCACCAGACATCGATCGACTCGAACGCCGCGGCACATCTGGCATCTGGGAGGGTTTCATCCCAGACGCGATGCCGATGGCGACCTACAAGTTTCGGATAGCAAACGGCCGTTTCGAAGTCTCCAAGGCCGACCCATTCGGTTTCCACCACGAAACACCGCCTGCGACCGGATCCAAGATCTGGGATCTGAGCCACTCCTGGGATGACGGGGATTGGATGGCCGGGCGCGGCGCACGAAATGCACTGGGCGCACCTATCAGCATCTACGAAGTCCACCTCGGGTCGTGGAAACGCCACGACGACGGGCGGCCGCTCACCTATCGAGAGCTCGCCCAACAGCTCCCCTCCTATGTCGTTGGATTGGGCTTCACCCATGTCGAACTGCTCCCGATCATGGAGCACCCTTTCTACGGGTCCTGGGGTTACCAGACGACCGGCTACTTCGCTCCGACCTCTCGTTACGGGACTCCGCAAGACTTCATGGCGCTGGTTGATGCGTTTCATGCAGCCGGAATCGCGGTCATCCTCGATTGGGTGCCTTCGCATTTCCCCGGCGACGAGCACGGGTTGGCCTATTTCGATGGCACTCACCTCTTTGAACATGCCGACCCCCGTCAAGGATTTCACCCTGATTGGAAGACCTACGTGTACAACTACGGTCGGAGTGAGGTCTCCGCCTTCCTGATAAGCAGTGCCGTGTTCTGGTTCGACCTCTATCACATCGACGGGATCAGAGTCGACGCCGTGGCATCGATGCTCTATCTCGACTACTCACGCGATGACGGCGATTGGATTCCTAATCCCTACGGCGGGAACGAGAATCTGGAAGCAGTACGATTTCTCCAGGAACTCAACAGCGTGGCGTATCAGGAGTATCCGGACGTCCAAATGTTCGCCGAGGAATCGACCGCATGGCCGTTGGTCTCCAGGCCAACATCGTTGGGCGGCCTCGGCTTTGGCCTCAAATGGGACATGGGCTGGATGCACGACACGCTGGGCTACCTGGCCAGGAACCCGATACATCGCTCATATCACCACCACGACCTGACATTCCGATCGATGTACTCGTTCACAGAGAATTTCCTACTGCCTCTTTCTCACGACGAAGTGGTCCACGGCAAGGGTTCGCTGCTCGGGAAGATGCCGGGCGACGAGTGGCAGCGCTTTGCCAATCTCCGCCTTCTCCTGGCGATGATGTATGCGGAACCCGGCAAGAAGCTACTTTTTATGGGCGGTGAGTTCGGCCAGGAGCGAGAGTGGGACCACGATTCCGAGCTGGATTGGAGCGCCTCCTCCAGCAAACTCCACGACGGAGTGTCGCGGCTGGTCGGAGATCTGAACCGGGTCTACCGCTCGACGGCGGCTCTCCACGAGCTCGACTGCCACCCCTCCGGTTTCGTATGGAGCGAGCCCAACGACTCCGTCAACGGGGTGATCGCGTATTTCCGGATTTCTTCAGAAGGACAGATCGCCCTCGTCGTCCACAACACAACCCCGGTTCCGAAAGTCGGCTACCCGGTCGGCGTAACGGCGTCGGGCAGTTGGGTGGAGATACTCAACACCGATGCCGAGATCTACGGTGGTTCGGGCTTCGGGAACTTCGGCCTGATCACCACTGCGGAGCCTCCCGTGGAGCACAGGGGGTTTCCGTACTCGATCGAAGTGACGGTTCCACCACTCGGCTCGGTCATGTTCCGCCACGAAGGGACACCCACCAGCAGCGAAGAGGAAGAGTGACCACGCCGGGGCTCCCTACTCAAGGCCAGGAAGATATGACCGAACGATTCGTCTGCATCCACGGCCACTTCTACCAACCACCCCGGGAGAACCCCTTCACCGGCCTCGTCGAGAATCAGCCTTCGGCTAACCCCCACCCGAACTGGAACGAACGAATCAACTTTGAGTCGTACGGACCCAACCTCGCCGCGCCAATCCTCGATGACTCAGGGGCCGTGATCGCGACCGTCAACAACTATGAGTGGATCTCCTACGACGTAGGACCCACTCTGCTGTCATGGTTGGAGAGCAATGCTCCAGATACCTACGCGGGCATCATCGCCGCAGATGGCCAATCCATGCCCAATCTCGGAGGGCACGGATCGGGTATGGCCCAGAGCTACAACCACACCATCCTTCCGCTCTCTAACGACGCCGACAAACGAACTCAGATTCGATGGGGAATCGCCGACTTCGTCCATCGTTACGGGCGTCGGCCAGAGGGCATGTGGCTGCCGGAGACGGCGGTTGACACCAGGACACTCGAGTTACTGGTAGACGAAGGAGTGACATTCACGGTTTTGTCGCCTTATCAGGTGGCCGCGGCTGAGAGCGACTCCGGCCAACTCGTGGATGTCAGGGATGGCTCGGTGAATCCGCGGGTCCCCTACCTGGTAGAACCGGTAGCCGGCAAGCAGCTCTCGGTCTTTCTCTATGACGGCCCGTTGTCGCAGCAAATTGCCTTTGGTGATTTGTTGAAGGATGGCCGCCGGCTGGCCCAAAGCCTGGCCGACTCGATCAGCAGCACCGACGGGACGGCCCTGGCCCATGTCGCGACCGACGGTGAGACCTATGGCCACCATCATCGGTTTGGAGAGATGGCCCTGGCATCCGCCCTGGATTCTCTTCGCAAGTCGACCGAAGTCGATCTGGTCAACTACGCCTCATTCCTCGCTGTCAGCCCTCCGACTCGCCGCGCTCGGATCGTCGAAGATTCTTCCTGGAGTTGTGCTCACGGGATAGAAAGGTGGCGATCGGATTGCGGTTGCTCCACCGGCGGTGGGAAGGGCTGGAACCAGGCCTGGCGAGGACCGCTGAGGGCCGCTTTGGATTGGCTGCGAGACCTCGCGATCGCCGATTTTTCTGCCACTCGTGGCCGAATTCTGCAAGATCCGTGGGCCGCCCGGGACGCTTACATCGAAATCCTCCTGGGTCGGTCCGGAGCGGACTTCATCGAGGAGTACGGAGTACCGGGTCTCGATGAAACAGGGCGTCAGAATGGCCTCGACCTGCTGGAGATTCAACACCGGGCGATGCTGATGTACACCTCCTGCGGGTGGTTCTTCAACGACATCTCGGGATTGGAATCGATTTTCGTCCTCAGGCAAGCGGGAAGGGCAATCGAGCTGATCAGGGAGGTGACTGGTGGCGACCCCGAGCCGGAGTTCCTCTCCAGGTTGGCGACGGCGGAATCGAACCAACCGGGCCTGACGGGTCAGAGCATCTACCTCGACGCGGTCGCCGGGTATATGAAACCCTGGCCTAAGAGCTAGCCCGACGGTCCAGCGCCGGTCGATAGACCTGGTCGGTGTAATCGCGGATCATCCTCGCCGCTGTCACGGCCGGTCCCAAGGTCCGCCAGGCGTGCCTGATCCGTCCCAGGAAAATGGAACGACCCTCGTGATACTCCTCGGCCATCGAGCCGATGAGTCCGAGGAGCTCGCTTGACTCCTCGCGGTCGCGCTCGGCGGGATCGGTGTGGAGGCTGGCGGGTACCGCCCAACCATTCCGCCCGTCATACATCTCAGCCCACCAGCCGTCCAGAATCGAACAGTTCAAGGCGCCATTGAGGGCAGCCTTCTCCCCGCTGGTACCCGACGCCTCGCGGGGCCGGATCGGGTTGTTCAACCACACGTCACAACCCTGGACGAGGGTTCGAGCAACATCCATGTTGTAATCGGGAAGAAACGTGAACCTGTCGCGTGATTCCCCGGACATGGCAAAGCCCGCCACTTCAGCAACCAGCGCTTTACCGGGCTCATCAGCGGGGTGTGCTTTTCCCGAGAAGACGATGTGAATCGGCCGCGAGTCGTCATCGAGGAGCTCACCCAGTGTCTCCAGGTGCTGGAAGAGGAGCGTGGCGCGCTTATAAGGTGCGAAACGTCGGGCAAAGCCGAGCACCAGGGCGTCGGGATCGAGCTTGTGCCCTGATGACGCCTTCACCAGGTCGGCAAGGTGGAGGGCCCCGGCACGGCGCAAGCCGAGCAATTGGGAGTCGGTGATTGCGTCGACCCGATCCCACGCTTCGAGATCACCTTCAGACCATTTCGGGCCGAGGGCCTCGTCAAAGACCGTCTGGGCTTTCGGGCTGGTCCAAGTTCGGGCGTGCACTCCATTGGTGACATGGCTGATCCGGGAGCCGATACCAACACCATCGAACATTTGACGGCTCACCTCCCCGTGAAGGCGGGACACTCCGTTGGCCGCCCCTGAAACATTCAGGCAAAAGGTTGCCATGTTGAACCGGTGACTGTCTTCGCTGTCGGCGCCCAAGGACCACAGGTCGTCGGACGGAATCCCCCACCGCTCGGTCCAAATATCGAGATAGGGGCCGATCAAGTCTCGATGAAAACGGTCTATCCCCGCCGGAACTGGCGTATGGGTGGTGAAAACCAGGCTCTGCCGGGTCATCTCCAGTGCACCCTCGAAACCGGCAACGCTGATATGGCGGTCGAGCAGTTCCAATGCGAGAAACCCGGCGTGGCCCTCGTTGAGATGATGGATCGGGATTTCCAAACCCATCGCGGCGAGAGCCCGCGCTCCACCGACCCCGAGGATCATCTCCTGGTCCAAGCGATGCCTGGCGTCGCCTTCATAGAGACGGTCGGTGATCGTGCGGTCTTCCGGGGAATTCGATTCCACGTCCGTGTTGAGCAGGAGTAAGCGAACCGAACCCACTTCAAGCGACCAGACCCGAACAAACACCGCACGGCCCGGGAATGGGACCTCCACTCGGACACCGGTGTCGATCGCCCCGATCGCCGCCGGGACGACGGGGTGATGCTTCTCCGTTTGTCGCCCTTCCTCTATCTCCTGGCGGAAAACCCCCTCCGAGTAGAGCAGACCGAGGCCGATCAAAGGAAGATTCTGCTCGCTAGAGGCTTTCAGATGATCTCCGGCCAGCACTCCAAGGCCCCCAGAGTAGATGGGCAGCAGGGTCGAGATCCCGAACTCAGGCGAACAGTACGCAACCAGGGGTGAGACGGGATCGGGGATCGAATCGAGATGTTGCAACAACTCCTCTAGCTCGACCAGGAATTTCTCGTCACCACCAAGTGCATCGACTTCTTCGGGTGTCATCGCTTCGATCGCCGTGATCGGGTGTGTTGCCGGTCCCGAGTTCGGCAATTCCCTCAGGAACTGCTCGGTGCGAGGATGCCAGGTCCACTGGTAATTGGACGCCAAACGGCGCAGTCGCGACTGCAAGTTCGAGGGATCCGACAAGGTGCTACCTGACTTCTGGACGGGCTGGTGGAGCTTAGGGCGCCGTGGATGTTGCGCTTTGTATCAATACGACCCGGCCGAAAGAGCGTCAATGGTCTGACACCGGTTCGGGTCGTTGCAATCAGCAGGATCGAGACCCCGGGCACGTTCGATCATTTCCTGGAGGCGTTCCCGGGTCCGTATTAGCTCTTCGATCTGTCGCTCGACATCCTTCAGATGACCTTCGAGCACTTCCATCGTGTGATGACAGGTTCCCTCACCACGATCGCGCAACTTGAGGATGGTGGAAATCTCCTTGAGGGTGAGGCCGGCAGACTGCGCATCTTTGACGAACCGGAGCCGGTCGGCCGACATCGGGCCATAGACGCGGTAACCGTTCTCGGCCCGTTCAGGAGGTGGCAGGATCCCGCTCTCTTCATAGAACCTGATTGTTTTGCTGGAAATGCCGATCTCCTCGGCCAATTGCCCGATACGCATGAGCTCAGCATAAACGATTTGACCTTCCAGTCGACTGGAAGGTCTACAATGGGTTCATGAGCCAGATCTCACTCCAAGTTCCCGAGGTCCATTGTGACCATTGCAAGACGAGTATCGAAGGGGCTGTGTCCAAGGTCCCGGGTGTCGAAAAGGTCGACGTAACGATCGCAGACGCGACGGTCACCATTGATCACGACGACACCGCAAGCATCGCTTCGATAAAGCAAGCTATCGAGGAGCAGGGCTACGCAGTCTTCGGCTAGCACAGGAGCGCCCGAAACGCTTCATTTCGATGTCGACGGTATGACCTGCGCCACCTGTGCCACCCGGGTGGAGCGGATTCTCGACCGTCAAGACGGAGTGGAGAGTGTTTCGGTGAATCTCGCCACGGCCACTGCCCAGGTGACCACCCGACCGGGGTCTGACCCGTCTGCGCTGAGTGACGCCGTAGCCAAGATCGGATACACACTCACCCACCACGAACCCGAAGAGGCTCCTCGAGACATGGTGGAGCACTACCACGGCGACGAGGAAACGCAGTGGCGGCGATTCTGGATATCAGCGGCTCTGACGATCCCGGTTGTCTTGCTGTCGATGTTCGGGCCGATGGTGACGTGGAATGGTGTTCTCCAGTGGGTCCTGGTGACACCGGTTGTCTTTTGGGCCGGATGGCAGTTCCACCGGGTTGCCCTGAGACTTCTCCGGCACGGTGCCGCCAACATGGACACCCTGATTTCTCTTGGGTCTCTTTCCGCCTATGTCTTCTCGATTACAGCCCTGTTCACCGGCGGCCACCTCTTCTTCGAGACGGCGGGGGTAATCATCACGCTGATAGTTCTGGGACGCGCCTTCGAGGCCAGAGCCAAAGGACGGGCCTCGTCAGCGATCCACCGACTCGTCGGACTGAGTGCCCGCGAGGCCCGGTTGATCACCCCTGACGGTGAGCGGATGGTTCCATTGGAAGAAGTCGCTCCGGGCAACCTGATGCTGGTTATGCCTGGTGAAAAGATACCGACCGACGGTGTCATCGTCACCGGAGAAACATCGATCGACGAGTCGATGCTCACTGGAGAATCCCTGCCGGTGGCCAAGGCGACGAGCGACCCGGTTTTTGGTGCGACCGTCAACTTCCAGGGCCGAATTGAAGTGGAAGCCACTGCCGTCGGTTCGGACACTGCTCTCGCCAGCATCGTCAGGATGGTTGAAACGGCCCAAGGCTCCAAGGCTCCGATTCAGCGCCTCGCCGATCGGATCGCTGCCGTATTCGTCCCGACGGTGATCGTCATCGCGGTTGTCACCGTTGTTGTGTGGTTGCTCTTGGGCAATGCTGCCACGGACGCCTTCACGGCAGGTGTGGCCGTTTTGATAATCGCCTGCCCGTGTGCCCTGGGCCTCGCCACCCCGACGGCGATAATGGCTGGCAGCGGCCGGGGGGCGGAGCTGGGCATCCTGTTCAAGAGGGCCGAGGTCTTC
>JBGTGL010000006.1:0-3564 GCA_041746755.1 Acidimicrobiia bacterium
CCTGGTAAACGGATCGCAGGGAATCGCCGTGGGTATGGCGACCAACATCCCCCCGCACAACCTCAACGAGGTGGTCGACGCTGCACTGCACGCGATTTCCAATCCCGATGCCAGTTCCCAAGAACTCATGCAGTTCGTCAAGGGCCCCGATTTTCCCACCGGCGGTTTCCTGGTGGGCTTCGGTGGCATAAAGGACGCCCTCACCACCGGACGCGGTTCGGTCAAGATGCGTGCGGTTTGTGACATCCAGGAAGTCCGCAAGGGTCGGACCGCGATCGTGGTGACCGAACTCCCGTACCAGGTGTCGATTGAAAGGGTTGTTGCCAAGATCAAAGACCTTGTCGATGCCAAGCGGATCACGGGGATTGCCGAGGTTCGCAACGAGTCTTCCGACCGAGTCGGGACCCGTCTTGTCATCGAATTGAAGACAAATGTGGTGCCCCAGGTGGTCCTCAACCAACTTTATAAGGGAACCCCACTCCAAGACTCTTTCGGGTACAACATGGTTTCGCTGGTCGACGGCGTGCCCCGCACACTCAATCTCTCCGAGATGATCGGCTATTACCTCGACCACCAGATGGAGGTGATCGAGCGGAGAACCCAGTTCCGCCTCGATGAGGCTGAGGCACGAGCCCACATCCTCGAAGGTCTGATCATCGCTGTCGACAACATCGATGAAGTGATCAAGGTCATTCGCGGTTCTCAGGACACAGCTGAAGCCAGAGAGAACCTGATTGCTCGGTTTGAGCTGTCCGAGATCCAGACCAACGCCATTCTCGACATGCCGCTGCGCCGTTTGACCGCACTCGAGGTCGACAAGCTTCGTACCGAACTTGCCGAGCTCCACGAAACCATCGCTGAGCTTCGCTCCATCCTCGCCGATCCGGAAAGTCGGTGGACGATCATCAGGGAGGAGCTCACCGAAATCAGGGAAAAGTATGGTGAGCCACGGAGGAGTCGCCTCATTCCCGATGAAGGTGACCTCAGCCTCGAAGATCTAATTGCCGACGACGAATTGATCGTCACCGTCTCCGAAGCCGGATATGTGAAATCGGTTCCGGCGTCGACATATCGCACCCAGGGTCGGGGCGGTCGGGGGGTCAAAGCCGCCGAAGTTGCCGGCGAAGATGTGATTCATCACCTCGTTCACACCACCGCTCATGCCTACCTCTTGTTCTTCACCAACAAGGGTCTGGTGCATCGGGTGAAGGCGCACTCCATACCCCGACAATCCCGCACCGCCAAGGGGGTCCTGGCGCAGGCAGTGCTTCCGCTCGAGCCTGAGGAAAAGATCCAGGCGATCATCGACACCCGGGATTACGAAACCGGTCGCTATCTAGTGATGGTCACGAAGAATGGCCAAGCCAAAAAGACCGAATTCAAGGAGTACGACTCCCGTAATTCGACACTGGTAGCGATCAAGCTGACCGAGGGCGACGAATTGGTAACAGTACGTACTACCAATGGTGAGAACGACTTCCTCATCTTCACCAAGAACGGTCAGGGGATCCGTTTCGCCGAATCCGACCTGCGCTCCATGGGGAGAGGCACCCAAGGTGTCCGCGGTATCAGGTTGCGCGCCGGTGATGAGGTGGTTGCCGCCGTTTCCAACGTCGACGGGGACGAAGTGCTCCTCCTCACCAGTGGTGGCTACGGGAAGCGAACGATAATGGAGGAGTTCCGTCGCCAGACGCGGGGTGGAATCGGGGTCAAGGCGTACAAGTTGACCAAGGTACGTGGCGACCTGGTTGGAGCCCGGGCCGTTGCCAAGGACGATGAAGTGTTCTTGATCTCGTCGAAGGGGACGGGTATCCGTCAGCAGGTAGGAAAAATCTCCCGCCAGAAGCGAGACAGCACTGGAGTGAAGGTCATCGGGATGGCCGCAGGGTCCTACCTGACCGCTTTCGCAGTGGTCCACGACGAGGAAGATGAGGAGTAAGCCAGTCTCGGATTGGTCGTGGGAACGGCCGAACCCCGACAATCGTTGGACTATTCAGCATCTCCCGTAGACTTGTTCCTATAACCAGGAGGGCCTAGATGGCCACCGTGCGCCGGGTAAGGCGAATCATCCGAAAAATTGATCCATGGACAGCGCTGAAAGTCTCAGCGTTGGTTTGGGCTGTCCTTTCGATTGCACTGGTCCTCGGTACCGTCATTTTCTGGTCGGTCCTCGATCGCGCCGGGATTCCGGATCGAATCACCGAGTTCATGGTCGAAATCACCTTGATTGACCCCGGGTCACAGCCGTTCGGCAATGTGGAACAGTTCTTCAGGGCTCTTGTCTTTGGCTCGGTTGTCTGGTGGGTGGCAATGACCGGAGCAACCGTCATTGGCGCCGTTGTCTACAACCTTGTATCTGATGTCGTGGGTGGCCTAGAAATTGTGGTTCTCGAGGAGACCTACAACCCAACGATCGCCCCCGCCCCTGTCGTACCCGTGCTTCACCCTCCGGCGGATTATCGGAATGGTTTGTCGCCTGATCAGGCAGACATTCCCACCCAGGAACACGACGTCGTCTCCTAAGCCTCCGCCTGGGCCATTTGGAGGCCCATACCGGTTGCTGTCTCCAGGTATCTGAGAGGGTCATCCCATACCGGCCGGGCCTCATCCCCAAACACTCCCACCCCCGCGGCGAGAGCGATTCCCTGGATGAACACTGCCCGATCGACCACGGTGATCTGTCGTTTCCTGGTGGCGACGAGGCAGGCCGCGTAATCGTTGTACGACTTGCCCAGGGCGACACTTGTCCCATCGAGTGGCACCTGATCGACCTGTGTGGCACCGACTGGTTTGGCGAAACGGACCGAAACACCCGAAGCCTGCGCTGCGTCGGGGTGGGCTGCCGCCACCACTGTGGCGTTCCGTTGCCTCCTGGCGATGGCGGCCGTAATACCGAGGAGAGATGCCCCCCAGATGGCGACACCATCCGCGGAGTGATTTCCATCCCAGATCAGGGGAGTCTGGTGTCTGCGCGCTTCGGCAGGGGCGCGTGATCCTGACCCCACCAATACATCGAGTCCCGCGGCTGATTGGACGACCTTGAAGTTGTGACTGGTGGCCGGACCGAGGACAACCAGTTCGTCGACGAGTGGATCGGCCGACAGGGAGTGGGCGGCGCGGACCGACGTTTCCCCGCCGATGAGTACGCCGACTTTCACGAAGGCGACACCGGTTTCCAATCGGGTTCGGGTGAAACGGGTTCGGGTCCCCGTCTCAGGAGCGCTATAACGGCAGCGGCGGCAGCCCCCAGGATTATCAACGGCCTGATGATTTTCACGTGGCCAGTCTATGGCTGTCCGATTTGTTTCGGGTTCGCGGCAAAAGGTTGGTGAGAGTCGAACGCCGAGTTGGTGAGTACCGGGCCCATCCGTCTCCGCCTCGTTCTTATTCCTCCCCCGGAGGCGGAGCTTGCGGAGCCGAACGGGGGAGGTGCCGAGACCACTTTGGGTCGAGGCGGAGGGGGTGTGAAAGCCCGCGCCTAGAGCTTGAGTTGGTGAGTACCGGCCCCATCCGTCTCCGCCTCGTTCTTATTCCTCCCCCGGAGGCGGAGCTTGCGGAGCCGAA
>JBGTGL010000007.1:0-3660 GCA_041746755.1 Acidimicrobiia bacterium
GACTACCTCCAGACCAAGGCCACCCGTCTCGGCCATACCCTCGACCTCGAGGCCGGTGCGTGACCGAAATCGAAGGTGTGCTCGACGCCTCAGAATTGAAGGTCGGCGTTGTCGTTGCCCGCTGGAACCAGACCATCACCGCCCGACTTCTCACCGGGGCTCTCGATCGGCTGAAAGAACTCGGCGCTGAGGATGTCAAAGTCCTTCATGTGCCGGGAGCACTCGAGATACCGGTTGGCGCCGCGGCTTTAGCCAGCTCAGGACGTGATGCGATCGTGGCGATAGGCGTTGTGATCAAAGGCGAGACCGATCATTACGAAATCGTGGTCCGGGAGTCCACCTCAGGCGTGAGCCGGGTGGCTCTCGATACCGGTGTGCCGGTAGGAAACGCCATCCTCGCCGTCCACGACATCGACGACGCGATGGCCCGCTCTGGAGCAGGAGAAGCCAACAAAGGCGCAGAAGCAACAGACGCCGCAGTATTAACCGCAACTGCCCTGCGGAAACTCCACTAGCCATACCCCCGCCACCCGGGTACCATTCCTCTCACAATTCAATAGCAAAGAGTGGAAGCCGCTGCTTCCCCACCTGGCCCCCGACGCCAACAAGGTATCGAGGGAGCCGAGGTCCCACGCATCCGGAACTTGTTCTGGATAGTTTTTGAGCAGCAAGTTTTTCGCTTGCTGCTTTTTTGATGAACCAGACAGCAACGTTTCCAACAGGAGGAAATAGCCATTACAACTGAGCTGCGCGTAAACGGCGCCATCCGGGCCAACGAAGTCAGGGTCGTAGCACCCGACGGCTCCCAAATCGGAGTTAAGAAGATCAACGAGGCACTGTGGCTCGCGGACCAATTGGACCTCGACCTTGTAGAAGTGGCCCCCAATTCCAACCCACCAGTGTGTCGGTTGATGGACTACGGCAAGTACAAGTACGAGCAGTCCGTCAAAGAGCGCGAAGCTCGCAAGAACCAAACCAAGACAAGTGTCAAAGAACTTCGTATGAAGGTTCGTATTGGCGACCACGACTTCGACATCACCCGTCGCAAGACCCAGGACTTCCTGGAATCGGGCGACAAGGTGAAGTTGACCATCCGGTTCAGAGGTCGTGAGCAGGAACGTCCCAATTTCGGGAAGGACCTCCTCGACCGGTTGGCCGACGAAGTTTCCGATTACGCAGTCATCGAGCAAACCCCGAAGCTCGAAGGACGTTCGATGTCAATGGTTCTGGCGCCCTCGAGGAAACCGAAGCAGTCAGGTTCGAAATCGTCAGAGAAGGCTGCAGAAAAGGCAGCAAAGAAAGTTCAAGAAGAAGTGCCTGTTGCAGAGCAGGTCGCAGAACCGGTTGAAGAACCAGTTGTTGAGCAGCAAGACCAGTAGGAGGCAATGCTGTGCCGAAGATGAAAACACATAGCGGAGCGAAGAAACGGGTCAAGGTGACCGGCTCCGGCAAGCTGATGCGCCGCCAGGCTGGCAAGGCACATCTGAAGCTGGCCAAAGGTAAGAACACGTTCCGGCGCCGCAAAGGCGAAGTAGAGCTCGCACCCGGAGATGCCAAAGTCCTCAAAAAGCAGCTCGGCCGCTGAGTTATACGGAGGTATAGATAATGGCTCGTGTAAAACGCGCGGTTCACGCCAAGAAGTCACATAAGAAGGTCCTCAACAGGGCCAAGGGTTACAAGGGTGCCCGGAGCCGTCGCTTCCGCACTGCGAATGAGCAGGTCATGCATGCGATGTCCGATTCGTATCGCGACCGCCGTGCCCGGAAACGGGATTTCCGCAAGTTGTGGATCGCCCGGATCAACGCCGCGGCCCGTCAGAACGGGACCACCTATTCGCAGATGATCGCCGGTCTCAAGGCCGCCGAAGTGCAGGTTGACCGGAAAATGCTCGCCGAAATGGCTGTCAACGACCCGGGCGCTTTCGCCCAAATGGTCGAAGTTTCCAAAGCCCAGTAGTTCAGAGGACTCTCTGAGTGGAGCCGGTCCGCAATTCCAAAAACCCCAAAGTGGTGGAAGCGGCCCGGCTTCATCGCGGCCGGGATCGAAAAATGGCCGGTCTGACCCTCATCGAGGGTCCGCATCTCCTCGAAGAAGCGATCCAGGCCGGTGCCGAGATCCGGGAGATCTTCGCATTGAAGAGCGACGAGACGAGTCTGGAATTGGCCGGCCACCTCGGTCTCGAGCCAATCCTGGTTGACCGGCCCGCATTGAAACGCCTCGCGGGAACCGAAACACCCCGTGGTCCCATTGCCGTGGTCGTCGTCCCAGAACCAGGCGAACTGAGCGACCAGAATCTGCTGGTCTCTTGGGGAGTGAGCGACCCGGGCAACGTCGGGACCATGATCCGCATCGCCCGAGCTTTCGGCTGGGGATTCGGGTATACCGAGGGAACTTCGGACCCCTGGTCACCGAAAGTCCTCCGCGCTGCGGCCGGCAACCAATTCGCCACCCCCCTCATCTCGATCGCCGATCTCGATCAACTCCGATCGATGGATCTCGAACCGGTCGCCACTATCGTGAGTGGGGGATTGGAACCAGGATCTTTGGGTATCGGCCGCTACGCGGTTCTCATCGGCGAAGAGGCCGCCGGACTCCCCGACGCCGTTGTCGCCGCATGCAATCGCTCGGTCAGCATTCCTATGCCAGGTGGAGCGGAAAGCCTCAACGCCGCAGTCGCCGCCGGAATTCTCGTCTATGAGATTTCGAGGAGGAGGGATCCGTATTCTTTCCTGGCCAACAAGAAGGCTCTAAGGAAGCCTCACGTGCCTGCACGGCCGAGATAGATCCGACGTATCTTGATGAGACCCCGCCGTTTTCTGAGGTCCAGTTGAAGAGTCTCTATGCCTACGTATCGGATCAGGTCGACTGTTTCATCGAGTTGGGGTATTCGAAAGTGGAACTGTCCAGCTACGAACCATTTGCAACGAGCTGAGAGGTCGTTTCGACCCGGTGGGAGTCTTGGCTGAGATCGGCGACCTTCCGACAGACAAATCAACACGTGCCGGTCTCGAGCCAAACCGTCCTGGTTCAACGGATAGATCTGGAAGATCCTTGCTTCCTTTCCTAGTAGCACATGTGCTACACTTTCGACATGGTTTCGGAAATTGGCGTGCGCGAACTGCGTAATGAAGTGAGCGACGTCTTGCGTCGGGTCGAAGCGGGCGAGGAATTCATTATCACGGTGAGTGGCCGACCGGTTGCCGTCGTCTCGGGTCTCGACAAGAGATTTACGACTATGCCCAAGGAGACCTTCATCGCGGCGATGTCGAAGCTCGGCACAGATTCGGGGCTCCTCGATGAGCTGGACGAGGCTCTGTCGGGCACGATCGACGAGATTGATCCTTGGTCGGACTCCTAGACACTTCGGCGTTCATCGCCATCGAGCAAGAGCGATTGATCGGGCATTTGCCTGACGACCTCGCCGTGTCGGTAGTGGCGTTGGCCGAACTTCGAATGGGCGTTCTCATGGCAGTCTCCGACGATGTCCGGATTCTCCGTTTGTCGACCTTCGAATTCGCAAGGGCGCTAATTCCGGTTCCCATCGACATTCGAGTTGCACAGACATGGGCGGAGCTCGGAGCAAAACTGAAGAGCGCTGGACGCAAAGTGCCTGTCAATGACACCTGGATCGCAGCCACGGCCATCACCCACGGAATGGCA
>JBGTGL010000008.1:0-12261 GCA_041746755.1 Acidimicrobiia bacterium
GAGGTCATCATCGAAGAAGGGAGTCACTCCGAGGAGATGTACATCGTTGTCGAGGGCGTGCTGATCGTCACCAAGCTCACTGAAAATCGGGACGTGGAATTGGCACGCCTCGGCCCCGGCCAGGTCGTAGGCGAAATCGCATTGCTGGATAATGCCCCTCGAACTGCCACCGTCAAGGCAATCGAGAGTTCAAAGGTGATCGAAGTGCCTGTTGACGCCTTTGAGAGCCTGCTGGGAGACCCGACCGTAGTGCGGAGGTTGTTTCGCACCGTGACCGAGCGTTTGAGAGAAATCGAAGACACCCTGCGCCACGAGGAAAGGATGGCCGCTCTGGGTCGGATGGCGGCCCAACTGATGCATGAGCTCAACAATCCGGCGGCCGCCGTAGCGCGGAGCACCACCGAACTCAACCGAATCTACAGCGCTCTCGGCACCGAATCCGGGATCCTGGCGAGAGCACACACCGGAGCCAATCTTCCCGAGCCGACTGCTCTCGAAGACGCCCTGTCGAGCCTCGAAAGGGCGGGTAGGGAAGATCTATTGGCTGACTGGCTCAGCAGCGTCGGAGTCGAAAACCCGTGGGACGTCGCACCGGCCCTGGTCGACAGGGGATGGACGATCGACCTTCTCGAGCAGGCTTCTACGGACATATCCGAAGACCTTAAGCCCAACCTGATCAGGTGGATCGGGCTTCGCGCCGCTGCGGAACAGGTAGTCAGTGAGATCGCTATCGGGACTGGACGCATCTCGGAGCTGGTGAGGGTCGTGAAGGACTACTCGTACCTCGATGAAGCACCTATTCAGGAGATCGACCCGATGTCGGGAGTCAAAGACACATTGATTTTGTTGAAGTACAAGTTGCGGGATATCGATGTCGTACTCGATATCGAAGATGATCTCCACCGCGTCGAGGCGCCGGGACGCGATTTGAACCAGGTATGGACCAACCTCATCGACAATGCCGCTGATGCCATGGACGGTTCGGGAACGCTGACGATCCAGGCGAGGAACACCCAATCCGACGTGGAAATTTCGGTGACCGACACCGGTGCCGGAATCGCAGCCGACGTCGTCGAGCGTATTTTTGACCCGTTTTTCACAACCAAAGAACCCGGCAAAGGCACTGGACTAGGACTTCATACGGTGCAATCGCTCGTGGGCAGGACGGGCGGAGAAATATCTGTCACCAGCTCGGCATCAGGAACAACCTTCACCGTCCGAATCCCCGCTGTCGCCTGAACAGCGCGGCGGTGTGCTGGCGAGGAACGCAGGTGCCGGCCTTTGTTTTCTGGCATTGGTGCTAGATTTCTGGCATGAACATTGCACGGCGGCTTCGGGCACGCCGCGAGCAGGTTGGACTCAGCCAGGAAGAACTCGCCGCCGTCGCCGGGGTGAGCCGTCAAACGATCGGTGCAATTGAAGCGGATACAAATTTGCCTCGGGTCGATGTGGCAATTGCCATTGCGGGAGCACTTGGAGTCAACGTCAGCGAGCTCTTTGGTGGATTCGATCAGGCCGTAGATGCGCTGACCGGGATGCCACCAATCGACGGAAACGTCCTCATGGGTCGGGTCGGTGGCCAATTGGTGACCACTCCGGCCCGCCACGGGGCATCGGGCTATGAGAGCATTGATGCCGTCGTCGCCGGTGGCCATCTCGAATCTGTGTCCAACGTCGTGCCGGGCTTGGTTGTTGCCGGTTGCGAACCCGGCCTGGCGATCGTGGAGCAAACCTTGAAAGAGTCCGGCATCGGGGCGATGTGGGTGGCTACCTCATCGGCGTCGGCCTTGACCGCTCTGGATTCCGGCCGCGCCCATCTCGCTGCGGTCCATGGCAGCAAGCGTGAACTCGACGGGCTGGCCCGCCCTCGAAGCTTCAATCGCCTGCATCTCGCCAGCTGGCGGGTCGGCTTGGGGGCCATCAAAGGGACCCGGGCCGGATGGCAGTCCCGGGCGCTGTCCGGCGAGGTGCCGGTAGTGCAACGTGAGGAGGGAGCCAGGATCCAACAGGCTTTCAAGAAGGCACTGACCACGGAACCTCGAACGGTCGCCGGGCCGGTGGCTGCGACTCACCTCGAGGCGGCACACCGTGGACTTTGGGCCGGAATCCCGGCTCTCACCTTCGAACCCGCGGCGAGATCTACCGGTCTCGACTTCCATCCCCTGGCCACTCATGTGGTGGAGGTCTGGTACCCGGGCCAGTTCGACCAGGATCCTTCGCTGGTGGCTGCATTGAACCTCATTTCAAGCAGGAGGTTTGCACGAGTCCTCGAGTCGATCGGCGGCTACGACCTGGCGAATATCGGAACCCGAGTCGCCTGGTGAGGCGCCTGAGCACCGCGATCTTGATGGCCATGGGTTTGTTTCTGGCCGGCTGTTCGAGTTCGGGCAATGGGGACCGGCTTGTCCTGGTGGTCTCGGCGGCGTCATCGCTCAGTGATGCCTTCACGGAAATCGAAGCTGCGTTTGAGGCAGCCAATCCCGACATCGACGTCCAGCTCAATCTTGGCGGCAGCTCGGCATTGCGAGAACAGATCCTTGCCGGTGCCCCCGCCGACGTCTTCGCTCCGGCCGATCTAGTCCCCATGGATCTATTAGTCGCTGAGAGACTAATCGACGGTGATCCGGCGACATTCGCGACGAATTCGCTGGCGATTGCGCTACCACCTGGAAATCCAGGTGCGGTCACGGGCTTGGACGACTTCGCCAATCCGGAGTTGCTGATCGGGCTTTGCTCTGAAGAGGTCCCATGCGGCGGGTTTGCACGTCAGATCCTATCCAATGCCGGAGTCGCGGCATCAATCGACACCAACGAGCCTGATGTCCGCTCGCTTGTCTCCAAGATTGAGTTGGGAGAACTCGATGCAGGGATTGTGTACGCGACCGACGTCGCGAGTGCCAGAGGTGAACTAGAGGGCATTGACATCCCAGCCGAATTCAACGTGACCGTTCTCTACCCGATCGCGGTTCTGGCAGACAGCCTTCACCCTGCGGAAGCAGAAGTGTTCGTCGAATTCGTTTTATCGGACGAAGGCCGAAAAGCGCTGGAGCAAGCCGGATTCGGAGCACCTTGAGCAGCCGCGACGGTGTTACACGCCCCCTCCCCGCCTTTCTGGTGATTCCAGCCCTGATCGGGACTTTCTTCTTCCTGGTGCCCCTAATCGGACTGGTTGCCCGGGCACCGTGGGGAAATTTGTTCACCCTGCTCAAAAGCGACATCGTCGTGGAGTCGCTGCGCCTCTCCCTGGTCTCCTCGACTGCGGCAAGCCTCCTGGCGCTTCTGATCGGCGTTCCGACCGCTTTCGTTCTCGCCCGTGCCAGCTTCCCGGGGCGATCGATCGTGAGAGGAATTGTCCTGCTACCTCTTGTCCTCCCTCCGGTAGTCGGAGGTGCAGCACTGCTTTTCGGACTGGGACGCAACGGAATTCTCGGCGGGCCGATCAATAGTCTCACCGGATTGACCCTTCCGTTTTCGATATGGGGTGTCATCGTTGCGGCAACGTTCGTCGCGACGCCTTTTCTGATAATCACCGTAGAAGGGGCTCTCCGCTCGGCCGATCAACGATACGAGGGCGCTGCGGCAACCCTCGGGGCGAGCAGGTGGACCACTTTTCGGCGAATAACACTTCCGGCAATCGGACCATCGTTGATTGCGGGCATGGTGCTGACGTGGGCACGGGCGTTCGGAGAGTTCGGGGCCACCGTTACTTTCGCAGGGAATCTGCAAGGACGGACCCAAACCATGCCACTGGCAGTGTTCGTCGCTTTGGAGCAAAACCGGGATGCCGCCATCACCATAAGTCTCATCATGGTCGGCGTGTCGCTGGCGGTCCTTATATCGCTCAAGGATCGCTGGTGGAGATCGGTTTGACGACACTTCACGCAGACATCAAATTATCCCGGCCTGAGGGCTTTCACATCGACGTCAACATCTCGATGCCCGCGGGGACCACTGTGGCACTGCTCGGCCCGAACGGGGCTGGAAAGTCGACCGTGGTTGCGGCGTTGGCCGGCCTCCTCCCCGTGGATAGCGGATGCATGAGAATCGGTTCCCTAATACTCGACGATCCGGCGAGTTCTCGGTTCGTGGTTGCCGAGGACCGCAACTTCGGCGTTGTCTTCCAGGATTACTTGCTCTTCCCCAATATGACAGTGCGAGACAACATCGCCTTTCCGCTTCGCAGTCGATCGTTGCGGCGCAAGGAAGCCAACGCGGCTTGCGACGAATGGCTCGAGAAACTGGGGCTGAAGGGATTGGAATATCAGAAGCCGGCGACACTTTCGGGTGGTGAGGCGCAACGAGTGGCATTGGCGCGTGCTCTTATTTCTCGACCGACCGTGTTACTTCTGGACGAGCCCATGGCCGCCCTAGATATCAACACAAGGGCCGGATTGCAGACAATTTTGAAGGAGCACCTCGACGCTTTCGCCGGGCCCCGGCTCCTGATCACCCATGACCCGAGAGAGGCATTTCTCTTCGCAGATCAGATCCACATCATTGAGAGCGGGAGAATCACCCAGTCTGGCGATGCCAACGACATCAGGCTCCGCCCCGTCACCCCCTACGCCGCAGGTATCGCCCGAGGATGGTCGCTCGACTAAGTAGTTCGTTTTGAGCGACGCGTGAGGGTGAGTTCTGATAGTTTCAGATCGACCCCGAGAAAGGCCTCAAATGAACGTTTCGATGACCGTTAACGGACAGGAGGTCTCGGCCGACGTTGAGGCACGCACCCTCCTGGTCCATTTCATCAGGGAAAACCTCCACCTCACCGGGACCCACGTCGGCTGTGAGACCGGCTACTGCGGCGCCTGCACGGTCCACGTCGATGGGGCACCCATCAAGTCATGCACCATGCTGGCGGTCCAAGCCGAAGGGTCGGAAATAACCACCATCGAAGGCCTTGCCCAAAACGGTGAGCTCCACCCGGTCCAGGAAGGCTTTTGGGAACGTCACGGACTCCAGTGCGGATTCTGCACCCCGGGGATGATCATGTCCGCGGCCGCCCTTCTCACCGAAAACAACAACCCGACTGAGTCCGAGATCCGCCATGGAATCGAAGGAAATCTCTGCCGCTGTACCGGATATCACAACATCGTCCGGGCCGTCGAATACGCCGGGGCCAAGGTCCGTGGCGAGGAGCCACCGGCACCAGACTGGGAAGGAAACTCATAATGGCCACTACAAGCGTCATGGGCGGAGCTGTCCGCCGCAGGGAAGATCCCGCTCTGATCCAGGGCCGTGGAACCTACGTCGACGACCTTCAGCCGACATCGGTGCTTCATGTTGCCTTCAACCGCTCCCCGGTCGCCCGGGCCAAAATCACCTCTCTCGACACGTCGGCGGCAAAGTCGATGCCCGGCGTGATCGCCGTTTTCACCCACGACGACGTATCCCATCTCGGACCGTTGCTTGCCCAGGTGCCTATTGGAAAACTGAGACCCCTCCTCGCCGCCGGTGAGGTAAACCATGTCGGCGAAGCCGTGGCGATGGTTGTCGCCGAAAACAGATACCAGGCCCAGGATGCAGCTGATGCCATCGACGTCGACTACGACACCAAGCAGGCGGTCATCGATCTCAAGGAGGCCAAGTCTGATTCGGTCAAAGTCCACGACGAACTCGAGTCGAATATCCTCCACACCTGGACCTACCACGGCTACTGGGAGGCCCTCGGGCTAGAAGACCAAACACCGGAAGTGGATGCTGCCATGGAGCGCGACGACGCCGTAGTCGTCACGCTCGAGATGATCAATCAACGTCTCATCCCCGTCGCCATCGAACCGCGTTCGGTAGTGGCGGAATTCAACGCAGGCTATGACACATTCACTATCCACAGCTCGACTCAAGTCCCTCACGCCTTGGGCGGCGCGGTGTCAAAGATGTTCGGGATGATCGCAAGCGACGTCCGGGTGATCGCCCCCGAGGTCGGGGGCGGCTTCGGGGCCAAACTGAACGTGTACAACGACGAGATCCTGGCCGCGTTCGCATCCAAGGAGTTGGGCCAGCCCGTCAAATGGACCGAGACCCGCAGAGAGGCCGCCGGTGCCACCATCCACGGTAGGGGCTGGGTGGGGACCGCCACTCTGATTGGAACCAAAGAGGGCGAATTCCTCGGTTACAGACTCGACGCAATCGCAGATATGGGCGCCTACACCCAGAACTTCACCGTCGCGATACCGCTCCTCGGGCTATGGATAGCTTCCGGCCAGTACAAGATGCCGGTGAGTTGGACGGTCGATTGCGTGGTGACCAACACGATGACCACCGACGCCTACCGGGGTGCCGGGAGACCCGAGGCGATCTACTACCTGGAGCGAATCATCGACGCCTTCGCCCACGAGATCGGGATGGACCCGTTCGAAGTCAGGAGAAAGAACTTCTGGCAACCCGACGAGTTCCCCGCCGTGATGGGTTGTGGGTTCGCACTTGACTCGGGCAACTATGAAGGAGCAATCGACAAACTCATCGAGGTTTCCGGGTACCAGGACTTGCTCAAGATGCGTGACGGTGCACGCGCCGAGGGAAGACATGTCGGCATCGGGGTAGGGTCATATGTCGAAGTCTGCGGGTTTGGCCCGGCAGTGCTCGCCGAGATCGGTTTCTCGTGGACCAACTACGGACTTCCGGCATCTTTCAACGGATCCGGGCTGGTGCGAGTCAACCCCGACGCGACAGTCACTGTGGTCATCGGGACCGGGCCGACCGGCCAGGGTCACGAGACCAGCTGGGCCCAAATCGTCGGCGACGGGCTCGGTATACCTGTCGACCGAATCAGAGTACGTCACGGCGATACCCAGGAGCATCCGATGGGAATCGGCACCTTTGGGAGCAGATCGCTTTCGGTTGACGGGGCGGCGACTTTTGAGGCCACCGCACAGGTCAGGGAGAAGGCAGCTCTGATCGCGGCCAACATCCTCGAGGCTTCCCCCAACGACATGATCTTCGAAGACGACAGCGCCCATGTTGCCGGATCGCCGGACAAATCCGTTAGCTGGGCGGAGATCGCCAAGGCCGCGTATCAGGCCCATACGCTCCCCGAGGGAGTGGGAGGTGGCCTGGAGGCCCACACCTCCTTCAGCCCCGGGAACGCCACCTGGCCATTTGGGACACACCTCGCTGTGGTCGAAGTCGACGAAGAAACTGGGGACGTGCATATCCTCAATTACTTCGCGGTCGACGATTGTGGCAACGTGGTCAACCCGATGATTGTCGATGGGCAGATCCACGGTGGGATCACTCAAGGAATCGGGCAGGCTCTCTTTGAAGAGGCGGTTTACGACAGCGATGGCAACCTTTTGACCGGGTCACTTCTCGACTATCTGGTGCCCACCGCCGAAGACCTGCCTTTATTCCAGCTATCCCATACCGTCACCCCAACGGATGTCAACCCTATGGGGGTCAAAGGGATCGGCGAGGCCGGAACAATCGGTTCGGCCCACACGATCGTCAATGCGGTGGTCGACGCCCTCAGTCCACTCGGCGTCAAACATATCGACATGCCGCTCAGACCGAAACGGGTCTGGGCTGCTATCCAGGAAGCGAGAAACTGATGTATCCGAGAGAGTTTGACTACGTAGCGCCGACCAGCCTCGAGGACGCTTTCGAGGCCTTGGGCGATGACTCCAAGGTTATGGCGGGCGGCATGAGTCTCATCCCACTGATGAAGATGCGGTTGTTTTCTCCTGGAACCGTTGTTGACATCGGCCGTATCGGCGGCCTCGACACCATCTCCGAAGAAAACGGTAACCTCGTCGTCGGAGCCCTGGTTCGCCACGGGGAGACTGCGACGAACAACCTGGTGACTTCGAACGCCTCGGCGTTGGCAACGGCGGCAGCCCTAACCGGAGACGTGCAAGTGAGAAATCGCGGAACCACTTGTGGCGCATTGGCACACGCCGATGTGGCGGCCGACCAGCCGGGAGCCGCACTCGCGCTTGGAGCGACGATGGTCGCCCAGTCCTCCGATGGAACCCGTGAGATCGCTGCGGCTGACTTCTTCGTCGATGCCCTGACCTCTGCCCTCGAACCGAATGAAATCCTCACATCGATCCGGATCCCCAAGGCGGGTGCCGGGGAGGGCTCGGCCTACGACAAACTGGGCCGTCGCGGAGGACTCTCCGACTATGCGGTGGCCGGGGCCGCAGCCTGGGTGAAGCTCGATGGAGGGTCGATCGTCGACGCCAGAGTTGCCCTCACCGGCGTGGGGACCAAAGCCTCTCTGGCCAATGCGACAGCTCAGGGAGTGATCGGGACCGACGGCTCAGAATCTGCGGTAAGAACGGCTGCGGCCCAAGCCGCCGAGGATGTGACCATCATCGAGGATCTCTACGGTTCAGTGGAATACAAAACTCATCTGGCATCGGTTTACGCAACAAGGGCACTGATGAAAGCCATCGCTAACGCCAGCTAGTCGTTTTCGATCCACCCGAATATCCGCTCGGCGTAGAAACCAGGCCATCGCTCCTCGGGCGCTTCGGCGCGATGATTTTCGTCGGCCTCTTTCAACCACTTGACGACCTCATCGAATTGGGGTTCGAAGCCGATAGTTGAATCAAGGCCATTATCGATCAGAAAGGTTGCGTACCACTCCGGCCACCCCGGGTTGGGCCCACCAAACTCGATATGATGCGCCCGGCCGGCCGCTCCGAGCAATCGGGTGAGATCTCGCACTTCCTCAGGCGTAGCCATTGAAGAAAATAGTACCCTCACCCGACGTGCCCACGAAACCGGTAATCCTCGTTGTCGACGACGAGAACGTCGTTCTATCTGCCGTCCAACGAGATCTCCGTCCCCAGTACGGGTCGGAATATTCCATAGTCGGTGCCGGAGGCGGTGCCGAGGCGCTCGAGGTGGTCGAAACCCTGGCCCGAACCGATCAACCGCTCGCCCTGGCCCTGGTCGATCAGAGAATGCCCGGGGTGACCGGTATCGACGTCCTTCGGGCAACCCTGGAACTTCATCCTGACGCTAAGCGGGTGCTCCTCACCGCCTACGCCGACACCGATGTTGCCATCACAGGCATCAATGAGGTTGGCCTCGACTTCTACATCACCAAGCCATGGGACCCCCCTGAAGAGCGTCTCTATCCCATCCTCGACGACCTCCTTGACGATTGGCAGGCGGGTTACCGTCCGGTATTCGACGGCATCCGCATCGTGGGATCACCGTGGTCGAGGGAGACCCACGAGCTCAAGAACTTTCTAACCAGAAATCAGATCCCCTATCGAGCTATCGACCTGGTTAGTGACGAGGACATGGCCCGAGAACTCGACTTGGCCAAGGCTACTGTCGCCGACCTTCCTCTAGTCACGATGCCCGGTGGAGAGACCCTGTTTCGGCCTTCCAATGTCGATGTCGCCGGACGGATGGGGCTCAAGACAAGCGCAGCGAACGAGGCGTACGATCTCGTGGTGGTAGGCGCCGGGCCTTCGGGGTTGGCCGCGGCGGTCTACGGGGCATCCGAAGGTCTGAACACGCTTCTGATCGAGGAACGGGCACCTGGTGGCCAGGCAGGTCAGAGCTCGCGAATCGAAAACTATCTCGGATTCCCCAAGGGAATCAGTGGCGCAGACCTGGCCCGCCGAGCGGTCACCCAGGCCGAGCGATTCGGTGTCGAGCTTCTAGTACCCGCCTCGGTCGAACGTGTTGAGAGAAAAGACCCCTTTCGAATCGTCCACCTCAGCGATGGATCCGAGGTGACGACCCGATCTCTGATAATCACCAGTGGCGTCTCGTATCGCCAATTGGCAGCTGAAGGAATCGATGAATACACGGGCCGGGGCGTCTATTACGGGACGTCACGCGTCGAGGCAATGCTCCACCATGACGAGCCGGTCTTTGTGATCGGCGGAGGCAACTCAGCCGGCCAGGCAGCTCTCTTCTTGACGGGATTCACCAACAGCGTTTCAATTGTGATCCGATCGGATTCATTGGCCTCTTCGATGTCGCAGTATCTGATCTCGGCCATCGAATCCTCCGTTGCGATGACGCTACTACCCGGTACCCAGGTGGCTGCGGTAGGCGGGTCAGATCGATTGGAAACGGTACGCCTACGCTCGATCGAAACCGGAGAGGAGAACGAGCACCGGGCTGGAGCCGTCTTCATCTTCATCGGACAGAAAGCACGAACCGAATGGGTCGCCGAACTGGTCGAGCTCAACCAGCGAGGCTTCATTGTCACCGGCTCGGATCTTTCGGCGCCAAAGGGATGGAATGTCGATCGTGAGCCGCTCCCCTTCGAAACAAGCGTCCCGGGTGTTTTCGCCGCGGGAGATGTCCGCCAGGGCTCTATCCAGAGGGTCGCCGGCGCCGTTGGCGAAGGGTCGGCCACGGTCCGGAATGTCCATCGCCATCTGGAGGATCTGTGACCGACACGGCGGATGCCCTCAGGGAAGTTCCCTACTTCGCCGACCTCGACACCGATTCTTTGCATCGCCTCCAATCGATGTCGGAGGTCGTCGAACTAGAGCCTGGCACCGAAATCATCACCGAGGGTGCCCACTCCGACGACATGTTCGTCGTTCTGGAAGGGGCGCTCGAGGTCACCAAAAAATACCCCCACAAGACGGTGACGATTGCTCAGCGGGGCCCGGGCGAGGTTATCGGGGAAATCGCAATTCTCGAGCACGGGCCCCGGACAGCGACTGTCACCACTGTCACGCACTCACGCCTCCTTCGGACGCCCGCCACAGCCGTAGAATCTTTGCTCGAAGACCCCAGCGTAATTCGGAGGATGTTTCACACAGTCACGGTCAGGCTTCGCGAAATCGAGGCTGCCGTCCGTCGTGACGAACAATTGGCCTCACTCGGGCGGATGGCAGCGCAATTGATGCATGAGCTGAATAACCCGGCAGCAGCGGTCGGTCGGACATCGGAACTTCTCGGAGAGCTATACCAAAAGGTCGGCGCAACCACCCTTTCGTTGATCGACATCGACGATTCCTTGCTGGAAACGCCCCCGGACAAAGTGCCGTTGGGAGCTCTCGCTCGGGCGACGGCCGCCGATCGATTCGCCGAATTCTTGACTGCCAACTCAGTAGAGGACCTATACGGTGAACTTGCGGCCGCGCTGGTTGGCTCCGGGCTCGAAATCAACCAACTCGAAGACCTCGTTGAGAATTTCGACGCCGGCAAGAGAAGCCGCTTCATCGAATGGATCGCATTGAGAGCCCAAGCAACCGAGATGCTCGAGGAAGTCTCGGCCGGCGCCCGCCGGATCTCCGAGTTGGTGGCGATCGTAAAAAGCTATACCTTCCTCGACCAGGCCCCGATCCAAACCATCAAACCCACCGATGGCATCGAGGACACCCTTCTAATCCTCAAGCATCAGCTGAAAGATATCGAGGTCGAATTTGATTTTCCCGACGACCTCAACATGATCGATGCGCCGGGAAGAAACCTGAATCAGGTGTGGGCCAACCTGATCGAAAACGCGGCCGATGCGATGGATGGGGTGGGGACTATCCGGATTTCGGGATCGAATAGTGGCCGTGAGGTGATTGTCACCGTCACCGACAGTGGCCCCGGAGTCGATCCCGAGATTC
Source organism: Acidimicrobiia bacterium (assembly GCA_041746755.1). Taxonomy (GTDB): domain Bacteria; phylum Actinomycetota; class Acidimicrobiia; order Spongiisociales; family ZC4RG35; genus MA-ANB-1. The sequence goes on from JBGTGL010000008.1 coordinate 11,541, forward strand.
TCGACCGGATCTTTGAACCTTTCTTCACCACCAAACCACCCGGAAAGGGAACGGGGCTCGGCCTGCACACCGTCCACAACACGGTGACTCGAGCCGGCGGATCAATCGGTGTCGATTCGGATTCAGGCGGGACTACCTTCACACTGACATTCCCGTCGGCCGGGGAATCCAATGGTTGATCGGGGCCCCCTCCCCACCGGGACCATCACCTTCATGTTCACCGACATCGAAGGATCCACCAACGTCATCGAGCGGATTGGAGACCGCTTTCCCGAGCTGCTGGCGATTCACGACGGAATCATCCGCGATGCTCTTCAATCCAACTCGGGCGTGGAGGTCCGCACCGCCGGCGATTCGTTTTTTGCAGTGTTTACCTCTGCACTAGATGGAGTAAGAGCAGCAATCGCCATCCAATCCAGTCTCATTACTCAGGCCTGGCCGGTTGAGTCGGGCCTCAAGGTGCGAATCGGTCTCCACACCGGGGCGGGAAATCTCGGTGGCGACGACTATGTGGGCTTGGACGTTCACCGGGCCGCTCGGATATCCGACGCCGGCCACGGCGGCCAGATAATCGTCTCCGAGGCAACAGCGTTACTAGTCGGGCGGATGCTTGACGCCGATGTCACCCTGATTGACCTCGGCAAGCACCGGCTCAAAGACCTCTCCGAGCCGGAGACCCTTTTTCAGGTTCAGCACGGGACCCTCGAAAACCGATTTCCCC
>JBGTGL010000009.1:0-9396 GCA_041746755.1 Acidimicrobiia bacterium
CCAGCCGCGGTCGCGGGTTGGATCGCTACCGACTCAAACCTCTGGTTTACCACTCTCGAGGGTCTTCTCCGGCTCGCAATCTTCATCGGTTACATCTGGGCGATCGGCCGCAGCAAGGAGATCGGTCGGGTTTTCGAATACCACGGGGCCGAGCACATGTCGATCTATGCCTACGAAGCGGGTGAGCCGCTCAGCATCGAGTCGGTCAGGCGCTATCCCCCTGAACACCCCCGCTGCGGCACCAGCTTTTTGATGATCGTCGTTCTCGGTTCCATCGTCCTCTTCTCATTTCTGGGCAGGCCTGATTGGTACATCCTGATCATCTCCCGAATAGTCGGGATCCCAATCATCGCCGGCCTCTCCTATGAACTGCTCCGTTTCTCGGGGACCCGTGGCAACAGCCGACTGGCCCGTTTCCTGGCCGCCCCGGGCCTGTGGTTACAGAAGTTGACCACCCGGGTGCCCAGCGACGACCAAATCGAAGTAGCCATTTCCAGCTTGGTCGTGGCCGTTGAGCAGGACGTGTTTGACGAAATCGTCTCTCGTGGCGACGTCCCTGAGGCGGCTACCAGCGCGCGCGCCGAGGTTTTCGCTGCTGCCGATGAAATGGATGCCTGATGGACCAAGCTATTTCGGCTCGTCTTGAAGAAATCGAAAACGCCTTTGCCGATATTGAGAAGTCGCTCCTCGACCCGGAGGTTGTCTCCGACCATGAGCAGCTCGCCGTGCTCGGAAAAAAGCACTCAGATCTAAAGGACGTCGTCGCAGATATCCGCCGCTGGCGGGAGGCGAATTCAGACCTCGTCGAGGCCCAGGGGATGGCATCTGATCCCGACATGGCGCAGATGGCCAAGGAGCTATCTAAAGAGATTTCCCAACTCGAGGCAGGGATCAAGGTTGCGCTGATTCCCAAAGATCCCAATGACGACAAAGACGTTCTGGTCGAGATTCGCGCCGGAGTAGGCGGGGATGAGGCGTCGATATGGGCCGGTGACTTGCTCCGGATGTATGAGAAGTACGCCGATCGCCACGGGCTCAAGGTCGAGATGATGGAATCGTCCGAGTCCGAATCGGGTGGTTTCGACAAGGTGACCATTGCGGTCAAGGGTCGTGGTGCTTACTCCAAACTCAAGTATGAGGCCGGAGTGCACAGGGTGCAGCGGGTTCCTCAAACCGAGTCGCAGGGTCGGATCCATACCTCGACGGCAACTGCCGCCGTTCTTCCCGAAGCCGACGCCGTTGAGGTGGAGATTGACCCCAACGATATCAAAGTCGATGTCTATCGCTCGACCGGGCCGGGTGGCCAGTCCGTCAATACAACCGACTCCGCGGTACGTCTGACACACGTGCCGACCGGTTTGGTCGTCACCTGTCAAGACGAGAAGAGCCAGCTGCAGAATAAAGAGAAGGCGTTTCGAATCCTCCGGGCGCGTCTCTATCAGATGGAGCTGGAGCGACGACAAGCCGAACTTGCCGGAGCGCGTCGAGACCAGGTAGGAAGTGGGGGCCGGTCGGAGAAGATCCGCACATATAACTACAAGGACAATCGGGTCACCGACCATCGGATCGGCCTGACCATACGACGTCTCGACTACATCCTCCAGGGCGAACTCGATGAGTTTGTCGATGCCCTCGCAGCCGACGAACAGGCGCGCCTCTTATCTGAAGGCGACTCCGCCTAATAACTCTCCCTCCGCTTAGCGGAAGTAATAGGGACTCACGATGCCTGGTTAGCCTCGCGTCCTCATGATCCGGAGACTCCTCGAATCTGCAATTCCCCAGCGGCTGGGAACATCGTTTCGTTGGTTGCTTGCATCTTCCTGGACGACGAACTTTGGAGACGGGATAGCTCTGGCGGCAGGTCCACTTCTCGTCGCCTCACAAACTGATGATCCCTTTCTCGTCGCACTAGCTGCGACGCTCCAGTGGCTACCGCCACTCCTCTTTGGCTTGTTTGCAGGCGCTTTGACTGACCGCCTCGACCGGAGACGTATTGTCATAGTCGTCGATTTGATCCGAGCGCTGATCCTGAGCCTTATCGTCGTCACGATCGTGACGGGAGTTGTCACGGTATGGGTGGTTCTCGTTGCGATGTTCTTACTGGGGACCGCTGAGCTGTTCTCCGACAATGCGGCTTCGACACTGACGCCGATGTTGGTGGCGAGAGACGACCTCGTGGTGGCGAACAGTCGGCTCCAAGCAGGGTTCATCACCCTGAATCAGTTGGTCGGCCCACCGATCGGGGCGGTGTTGTTCGTGGTGGGTATGGCTGTGCCGTTCCTGACTTATGCCTTTCTGATGGTGCTGGGAGCGATCCTGATCTCGAAGATCTCAATCCCCGCCCCCAGCGAAAAGCCCAAGGTGTTCGGCGGGATTCGGGCCGATATTGCGCAAGGGTTTCGCTGGGTCCGCCACAATGCGGCGGTTCGGACATTGATTCTCACGGTGACGATTTTCAATGTGACGTTCGGTGCCGCCTGGTCGGTTCTCGTCTTGTTTGCAACCGTCAGGCTTGGGATGGGGGAGATCGGATTCGGTCTGGTGAGCACGGCGGGGGCGTTGGGTGGACTCGCTGGAATTCTTGCGTACGACTCCATCACTCGACACGTAAGCCTGGCGAATGTGATGCGTATCGGCCTGATCATCGAGACTCTGACCCACCTCGGTCTTGCTGTCACGACGACGCCGTGGGTCGCTCTAGCGATTTTCTTCGTGTTCGGCGCCCATGCCTTTATCTGGGGTACGACGTCGATAACCATTCGTCAAAGGGCCGTGCCGTTAGAACTTCAGGGGCGAGTCGGGAGCGTCAACCTGGTAGGAGTGTTCGGGGGCCTCGTCATCGGCTCAGCTATCGGAGGCCTCCTTGCACAGACGTATGGTTTGGCCGCTCCGTTTTGGTTCGGATTTGTCGGATCGGCAATATTCCTGGTGCTTATCTGGGGTCAACTTGCTCATATCGCCCACAGCGATGAAAGAGGCGTTCCCGAGCCGTTGTAGGGCTATCCAGTGTCCGCTCCCAGGTTGGCGACTCCACGTCGCTCCATGTTTCCCCAGCCTTTGGTCGACCGCCCACCGAAAATCGCCCGAATTCGCCAGTAGACAGTCATCTGGCGGTAGCCAAGATTCTCGAACATGGCGGCAACGACCAGACGCCGGGTATCTCTAGGACTGTTGAGGTACCCGAACGACTCGTCGAGGAGGAGGGCCAGAAAGGTGTTGATCAGGCCGATCCCATACGCAAGAAGGAGCAGGAGCACCAGGGCGGTCAGATTGAGCGCCCCTAGATAGGCGGCAACCGGAATCATTATCCAGCCGGCAAACTCGATCAACGGAGCGAGGAACTCAAAGAGGAACATTCCCGCCCACGTCACCATGCCGAGCTTTCCGTATTTGGGATTGAAGGTCATCGGCGCACATGACCGGACTACTTGCATCAAACCGCGATGCCAACGGATCCGTTGTCCTCTAAGGACTCGGGCATTGAACGGTACCTCTGTCCAGATGACCGCCGACGGCTCGTAGACCATTCGGTAAGGAATGTTGTTGTCGATGTGATAGCGGTGCATCCTCATGGTCAGATCCATGTCTTCACCGAGGTGGCCAGGCGAAAAACCACCGACGTCGATGACGGCCGACCGCTTCCACACCCCAAAAGCTCCCGATACCAGAGGGAGCGCTTCCATGGCCGACCATGCGGGACGACTGCCGACGAACGTGCGGAGATACTCGATGACTTGCATCCGGGGGATGTATTCCTTTGGCACACCAGCCGAAACGAGGTGCCCGAGTTCGACCCGGCTTCCGTTGAGCGGACGGATGTTTCCTCCCACGACCACGGTCCGTTCCCGATCCTCGACTACCCGCCGCATCGAGGCGACGAGGCATTTGGCATCGAGGATTACATCGGCGTCGGTGCAGAGAGCGTATGGGTATCTGGCCGCGTTGATACCGGCGTTGAGAGCGTCGGCCCGACCGCCGTTCTCTTTGTCGATGACCGTGATGGCAGTAGGGGAGTGAGTGCGGTAGATCGCCCGAATCGGAGCGGTCTCGATGTCAGGCCGGTACGGGATCCGAACCAGCTCGAGGTCAAAAGCATCGATGAGGAGCTGGAGCGTGTCATCGGTCGACCCATCGTTGGTAATGACGATTTCGAATCGGGGATAGCCCACGATCGACATCGATCGAACCGCGTCAACAATCCCTTCGGCTTCGTTGTAGGCGGGGATCACGATTGAGACCGGGGGCGACCGATGGCTCGACAACATGTCGTCGCCCCGACCGAATCGATCGAGGTGATGTGACCGACGAAGCACGGCCGCGGAACGTAATGCCAGGTAGAGGAGGTAGGCCTGCATCAGGCAGAAGTAAACGAGGATGAAGTACCCGGCTACTTCGAGAATCTTGAGGATCACGATGGCACCGGAGCCGTTCGTTGCATGTGCGCGATCAACCTGAGATGGCGAGGCTCCGCGGAGCCCTCCTCAGCTCTGACTCTGGATTCGATCAACTCTCCAGTATCGGCCAGGGACTCGGCGGCGGAGTCTCTTGCGTACTTGTCGGTTGATTCGAGGGCGTCGTAGAGGAAATCGATTCCACCGGGGAGTTTTGCCAGGCTCGCAGCGCAATTTCTTCGCATCCACCAGGAAGGATCACTGAGACCCATGTAGAGCATCGGGCTGACCGAGGGATCCCCGATCTCACCGAGGGCTGTTGCCGTTTTAGCCCTCAACCTCCATTCGTCAGACATGAAGGTGCGGCGGAGCGGTCGCAAGGCGGCATGACCCCCAATATCCCCGAGACACTCGATAATGGCCACGCCAACCTCGATGTCTTTGACCGTGTAGAGCAACTCCGCGATTTCGGGTCCGACCTCCCGCTCTCCGATTTTGCCTAACACCCGGGCGGCTTCAGGTACGCCTACGTTGTCAGCGTGTGCGTGGTTGACCCTGATGAATGCAGCCAATGGCCAAGCCGCAGTTTTCCCGAATGATTGAAGCGTGTCCGCATAACGTGACCGAACCCATGGTGTTTCCTGGTTGAATCGCTCCAGAATCTCATCTATTGCCGGGGTGTGGTGCATCCGTGCCAATCCTCGGGCGCACTGAATTCGAACTTCAGGTTCGTGGTCTGACAGGTGCTCTATCAGCACGTCCGCAGCGCTGATATCTCCAATCTCCGCCAGGGATACGACAGCACGGAGCCTCCGTCCCAAGGGGAATCTGGATCTAAGTCGGGCCGACTGGAGCGAAATGAGACCGGCCCGGTCTACCAGGCCATCGAGTCTGTCGACAGAAGATCCGACCACCGTGTTTCGCACATCAATGACCGCATCGATGAAGGCGTCGTCTTCAGATTGCCGTTGTGTGAGGGTCGTTACAGAACCCGGGTCGGCTAGGTGCTGGCTGATTAGCCGGATGTATTGAGCCCGTCGCGAGTTCGACCGCTTCACCCGCCGCCGATGTACCCATTTGAGGGTGACCACGGCAACCAGCAGAGCCGCCGCGACGATGAAGACGACGGCGACCGCAATCACCGAGGCCTGCATTGGGGTCATTCCATAGGAAATATCGGGTCAAAATGGAGTCGGGTTGAGGTATTGGTGCCTAGCGGATATGCATGTTGACGCGGGCGATGAGTTCAGCAAGCCGAAATGGCTTCCGGACAAAATCGACGGCACCGATTTGGAGGAACTTGACTACCAACTCGTCGTCCTCAACGCCTGAAAGGACAATGGTTGGAAGGGCTATTTCTTCTTCTTGCCACCTCTTCAGGATCTCATTGCCCAGAAGTCCGGGCATGAGCTGGTCGAGGATTGCAAGGTCGAAGTCCTCATCTTTCCCCATTTCGAAGGCCTCTTGGCCATTTCTGGCCACTGCGACTTCGAAACCTTGCACCTCCAGGGCGGTCACGAGCAGGGTGGTTACCACCTCGGAGTCGTCAGCTATCAGAATTCGTTTCTTGTCCGACAATCGGGATTTCCTTCGGAGTCAGGTGGATTCTGGCATGGACCGAGGGGCTTTTCATGCAATCCCGGTTGTTCAACCGACCGGACTGTGATCAAAGTCTCATGCGGCATCGGCTCCGAGCTTGGTGACCCCCTTGCGGGTCATCGTGCCCCACCCCTGCGTCGATCTTCCCCCGACGATCGCCCTTATCCGCCAGATAACCGTTAGCTGGCGATATCCGAAATTTTCTATGAGCGACGCGAAGACCAGCCGCCTCGTGTCGCGCCAGCTGTTGTGGAAACCGAATGACTCGTCGAGGAGCAGTGACACCCCTGAATTCACCAGACCCACACCGTAGGACAGCACCAACATCGCCACCATCACCTGGATGTTGAGCGCTCCGACAAACGCTGCGTAGGGAATGATGATCCAGCCGACGAATTCGATAATCGGAGCAAGGAACTCGAAAAGGAACATCCCGGCCCAGGTCACCAGGCCCAGCTTCCCGTAACGGGGATTGAAAGTGATTCCGGCGTGGTCGGAGATCGCCTGCATCAGACCGCGGTGCCATCTGATCCGCTGCCCCCTGAGCACTTTCCGGTCCGAAGGGACCTCGGTCCAGATCACGGCTCGCGGTTCGTAGACAATGCGATACGGGATTTCCCGGTCGATGTGGTGCCGGTGCATCCGTATTGTCAGATCCATGTCCTCCCCGAGGTGACCGGCTGTGAAACCTCCGATTCCGATCACGGCCGACCTTTTCCAGATTCCAAAAGCGCCCGAGACGAGGGGAAGGGCACCCAATTCGGACCAGGCCGGCCGGCTCGCCACGAATGTGCGCAGATATTCGAGGATCTGCATCCTGGGTATCAGTTGCTTGGGGACATCGGGATCGATCAAGTGTCCCAGTTCGACCCGACTCCCATTGAGCGGGCGGACATTTCCACCCACACCGATAGTCCGCTCGCGATCCTCGGTGATCCGCTTCATCGCGTAGACCAGACATCGTGGATCGAGGATCACGTCGGCGTCGGTGCATAGGGCGTATGGGTAGCGAGCTACGTTGATACCGGCGTTGAGGGCGTCGGCGCGACCGCCATTTTCTTTGTCGATCACCGTGATCTGGATGGGATGATTGGTCCGGTAGATTCCACGGATCGGCTCCGTTTCGATGTCGGGGCGATATGGGATCCGCACTCGCTCCAGATCGAAGGCATCAATCAGCAGTTGAAGCGTGTTGTCCTTTGATCCGTCGTTTGTAATAACGATTTCGATCTTCGGGTAGGCCACAATCGACATCGAGCGAACTGAGTCAACGATTCCCTCAGCCTCGTTATACGCCGGAATGACTATGGAAACCGGTGGTGACTGGTGGCTGGCCAGCATGTCGTCGCCCCGGTCGAATCGCGCCAGGTGATGGTTGCGTCGGAGGATCAATGCTGAGTATGCGGCGAGAAACGCCATGTACAACTGCATAACAATGAAGTAACCAAGGATGAAATAGCCGACCCAACGGACAATCTCGAAGATCACGAGAACACCAAACCGGGTCGGTCCATGTACCGGATGAGACGGAGATCCCGAGGTCCACCCTCGCCCGAGTCGAAGCGGAGTTTGGCTGCGGACAATTCGCCACAGTCGGCCAGAGCCTCGGCGGCGGCGTCGCGGGCAAACTCGTCGTGGGAGATGAGGCCGTCATAGAGCCAGTTGATCCCACCCGGTAGGACGGCCAGGGCTCCGGCACTATTTCTCCTCGTCCACCATGATGAGTCGCCCAAGGCCTGAAAGAGAATCGGATTCACTGAGGGATCTCCGATTTCGCCCATTGCGGAGGCCGCTTTGGCCCGGATCCGCCAGTCATCGGAACAAAAGGTCTTTCTCAGGGGTCGGAGGGACCGGGGACCTCCGATTGAACCGAGACTTTCGATTATTGCCAGGCAAATCTCAACATTTTCGAGTTCATGTAAGAGCTCGGATAAGGCGGGACCGACCTCACGTTCGCCGATCCGACCAATTGCGCGAATAATCTCGGGGAGACCTGTGGTGTCGTCATCGTGCTGGTGGACGCGAACGAAGCCAACCATCGGCCAGCTGGCCTCAGTGCCAAAAGCTATGAGGGCATCGCCGAACTTCGACCGCACCAGAGGGCTCTCGTACCGCATCCGTTCCAACATCGGCTCGATCGCGGGCAAGTACCGCATACGTGCCAGCCCTCGAGCGCTGTGGATCCTGACTTCAGGCTCGCGATCGGACAGGTGTTGCATCAGGACTCTCCCGGCGGCCTGGTCACCGATCTCCGCCAGCGAGACTACGGCGCGCAGCCGGCGGCCGAGCGGAAAGGGCGATCTGAGCCTGGCGGCCTGCAAGTTGATCAGCCCGCGACCATCGATCAGGTCTTTGAGCACAACGGCTGAGTCGCCGGCAACCGTATTACGTATATCGATAACTGCATCAATGAATGCGTCATCCTCGAACTGTCGATCATCGAGGGTCAACGTGGGTGTGGGGGACACTAGGTGTGCGCTGAGTAGCCGGAGGTAACTCCTTCTACGCTTGTTATGTGCTTGGACCCGTCGACGGTGCGCCCACTTCAGGCCGATGACGCCAGCGAGTAGCGAAAACCCGAGGACGAGCACGACGACGACCGCCGCGTAGGTAGCCTCGATTGCAGTCATTCAACGGGTTTTATCGGCCCGTTTCGGGTCAGGTTGAGGTTTTGGCCGCCGCGGTCGAAAGATGTTTCTCCATGCGGGCGAGCAGTTCAGGTAACCGAAACGGTTTTCGAATGAAGTCGGAGGCGCCAGACTGGAAACTGTCCACAACGATATCGGCACCATCGACTCCGGAGAGAATGATCACCGGAAGTTGATTGCCTTCCAGTCTCAGACGCTTCAGGACATCGATTCCCAACATTCCTGACATCAGTTGGTCGATTATGGCGAGGTCGAAATGCTCGGTGGTTGCCAGCTCGAGGGCATGGTTCCCGTTATCGGTTGCCGTCACATCGAAACCATTTATCTCCAGGGCGGTGGTAATCACCGTCGTCACGGCGTCGGCGTCGTCGGCGACCAGGATGCGTTTCGTCTCTGACAACTGTTCTCCTATAGGGCGGGATTGCGATATTGCCACAGTTGCGGGTCATTATGCGGCGATTCCGGCAGTCGGTGAGTGCTTATCCGACTTCTGATGCCTCCATCTGGCACACTTAGACCATGGATATGCTTCCAGATCACGAACTTGCTCGGCTTCGCCTTGTCGCCGGCAAAAACGGATCGTTGGAAGAGCTGATTTCGCGAAGAATGAACGGAGAGCCGCTCCAATACATCGAGGGGACGGCTCAGTTCGGGCCTTTGGAGCTGTTGGTCGACTCCAGGGTGCTGGTGCCGCGGCCGGAGACCGAAACGCTTTTTGAACTGGCAACGAGAATGGTTCGGTTGCCGGAAGTGATCGT
>JBGTGL010000010.1:0-23731 GCA_041746755.1 Acidimicrobiia bacterium
GCATGTTCGGGATGAGTTGGCCGATCGCGCCGCACGATCGGGCCGTTCACTTCAGGAGTATCTCCACGGCGAATTGGTCGCGCTGAGTGAAAAGCCGGATATGGAGGCCTGGCTGGCCAGAGTTCGGGGGCGCGTAGCCAAGTCGAGCGTGTCGATATCGACTGAGGAAATCCTCGCCTGGCGCGATGAGGGGCGACGCTGACACTCGTCGTAGATTCGTCTGTGATGGTTGCAGCGCTTATTGACCCCGACCTAGAAGGTCGATGGGCGAGGTCTAGCCTGGAAGATGCAGATCTCCGAGCCCCGCACTTCATGCCCGTCGAGGTAGCGTCGGTGTTGCGTAAGGCCGAGTTAAGAAAACGATCTCTGTCATCGCAAGAAGCCCTCGCAGCCTTTGTCGAACTCCAAGCTCTCGGTGCGACTTTGTACACCTTCGAACCCTTTGCGCCGCGAGTTTGGGAACTTCGGCACACTGTGACGCCATATGATGCCTGGTACGTGGCTTTGGCTGAATTCTTGGATGCACCATTAGCAACACTGGACAGATCGCTCGCGAATGCCCCCGGCCCGACCTGTCGGTTTGAAATTCCGGGCTAGGCCGAGCCGACGATCACGAAGTAGCTGTGTCTACCGACTTTTAATCCCTCAACGCGGCACGGAGTATCAAACTTCTCCGTGATGCTTGCTGCGATTTCGTTGGCCGAGTCAGGAGTCAGCCCGTGCCCTTTCTTCTTCGGTTTGAGTTCTCCCTCGACGAGGTAGAAGGCGCCTCCCGACGCAAGCACTCGGAACATCTCCTTTAACCCCGCATCGCGGTCGGCCCAGTGGTGAAAGGTCGCAATCGACCACACCGCGGTGAAGGTGTCATCGTCGAAAGGGATGGCCTCGGCCGAACCCTCTTTGACAGTGGCCGTTGGAACTCGTTTTGCGGCCCGTTGCACCATCGAGGGGCTTGAATCCACCCCGCTCACCGAGTCGGCCCCGGCTGCAACGGCCGATTCAAGAGCCGCCCCGGGTCCACAGCCGATATCGAGAACACGATCTCCGGGCCCGATCCCTGCGAATTCGACCAGCGCCTTGTTCCTTTCGGCATTCCCTTGAACCAGCGAGAACGCCCACGACTTGAATCCGGACCATCTCTCGACCTCCGGATCACCGTTGTGTGAGTGTCCACCCACACTCACTGTCGGTAAGCCCTCACCGAACGGATTTGCTCATCGGTTCTCGAGGGCCTCGATGAGTTTGGGCAAGACGTTGTGGACGTCGCCCACGATTCCTAGGTCGGCGATCGAGAAGATCGGCGCGTCGGGGTCTTTGTTGATCGCAATGATGGTTTTTGAATCTTTCATCCCGACCAGGTGCTGCATCGCACCCGAGATACCGGCAGCTATGTAGACGTCGGGTTTCACGGTCTTTCCGGTCTGGCCCACCTGTTTCGCATAGGGGACCCACCCGGCATCGACGATTGCACGGGTTGCACCCGTTGCGGCCCCGAGTTGTTTCCCGAGCTTCTCGACCAATTCGTAAGCCTCCGGAGAACCGAGGCCACGGCCACCAGAGATGACGATCGCAGCTTCCCCGAGCTGCGGACCTTCTCGCTCTTCGACGTGGGACTCCACCACGCGAGCGGCCGACGACCCGGCATCGGCGAGATCGAGCGCGGCCACCGAAGGTGCTCCGCCACCAGAAGGCTCAGCAGTAAACGATTTGGGGCGCACCAGGACGATCGATGTCGACCCGGAGGAAGTAGCGACAGCGATTTGGGTCCCCCCGAAGATCTCATGCTCGGTTTCGACGCCACCGTCCACGAGCCGTACATCCGAAGCGTTGGAGAGAACCCCGACACCCAAGCGGGCAGCGAGGCGACCTGCGACGTCGCGATCGGTGTACGCCTGACCAAAGAGAATCAGCTCGGGTTGATCTGATGTTGCTTTTTCCGCCAATGCCGCGGCGACCGGAGCCGACGGAAGCGCGTCCCCGGCGTCGGCATGGAGCACATTTGCCGCCCCATACTCGCCAAGAGTGGCGAACTGAGAGTCGCCACCCGACCCGAGGTAAATCGCGGTCACATCGCCCAATGAGCGAGCTTTGCTGAGGAGCTCCAGGCCGAGCGTGCTCGGGGCGTCGGCCTCTTCCTGGACAAACACCCAGACGGAGGCCATCTAGATCACCTTCCTTTCCTCAAGGAGGGAAACGATCGCCTGATAGGCCTCGCCTTCGTCTTCGATCTTCTGGCCACCAGACCTCGAAGGAGAATCCTTGATCTCCTCGACCTTCTGAGATACGGAAGCCTCGACCCCAAGGTCGGCCAGGGTCTTATTTTCGACCGGCTTCTTCTTGGCGTCCATGATCCCTTTGAAAGTGGGGTAGCGGGGTTCGACCACACCGGCCGTGACCGAAACCACGGCTGGCAGGGAGGCTTCTACTTCGTCATAGCCGGCGACAGTTTGGCGGTGGATTTTCACCGTGCCATCGCCGATCTCGACCTTGGTGGCGTAGGTGAGGGCGGGGGAATCGAGAAGTTCGGAAATCATTTGGGGGACAACACCGGAGTATCCGTCGGTCGACTCGGTCCCGGCAATCACCAGATCGAATCCCTCGTCCTTGATGGCTGCGGCGAGTACCCGGGCTGTAGTGAGCGCATCTGACCCACGGAGGTCTGAGTCATCGATGAGGATTGCCTTGTCGGCCCCCATGGCGAGTGCTTGGCGAACACCCTGGTTGTTGCCGGCTGGTCCCATACTGACCAGAGTCACGGTCCCTTCGTGGGCTTGGGCCAGTTGTAATCCCATCTCGACGCCATAACGGTCGGTGTCGTCGAGCACCTGCTCCGATGGCCGGATCAACCAGTTGGTCCCCTCTTCGAGGGTGTATGGGGTGGCGGGATCGGGGATCTGTTTAACGCAGACAACGACCTTCATGCGAGGCGTCTCCTAACTATTGAATCTTTAGCCAGCGATGGTAACGGCTAAGTGATCTATGAATAATTGGTCGAATAGATCAGGCTTCAATCCGCTCCAGCACGAGTTCAGGCGCGGTGACTGCTTCGTCGCCGATAGTCCATGCCGTCGTCAGCACTCCACGATGCGATCGCCACAGTTGCTCGTCGGAGTAGTGGACCGTGGCCAGGGCGTCGCCTTTCTCCACCCGATCGCCGATCTTCTTGTGGAGGGTGATTCCAACTCCATGGTCGATGACATCTTCTTTGCGTTCCCGACCCGCTCCAAGGCGAGTGGCTGTTATCCCAACTGTCAAGGCATTGCAGGCGATGACGTAGCCGGCGGAGGCCGTTGTGACCTGGCCCGTTTCTGGAGCAACCGGGAAAAGGGCCGGGTCGTCGATCACGGCAGGGTCGCCGTCTTGGGCCACCACCACCTCCTTGAGTTTTTCCAGCGCTTCACCAGAAGCGATCTTGGATTCGAGCAGATCCCGGCCACCTTTGACACCGGCCAGTTCCAGCATCACCTCGGCAAGTGCCATGGTCAGCTCGGCGATGTCGGCCGGTCCCTCGCCGCGCAGGGTGGCGATGGACTCGACCATTTCGTTGGCATTTCCGATCTCGTATCCGAGCGGCTGGGACATATCCGTGATCAAAGCCACCGTCTCCACCCCGTAGGAATTACCGATGCCGACCATGGTCCGGGCGAGTTCCCGGGAGGCCTCGAGATCTTTCATGAAGGCTCCGGCCCCGGTCTTGACGTCGAGCACGAGTCCGTTGAGCCCTTCGGCCAGTTTCTTCGACATGATCGAGCTCGATATCAAAGGGATCGAAGGGACAGTTGCGGTGGAGTCACGCAGCGCATAGAGCTTGCGATCTGCAGGGACCAATGTTTCGGATTGGCCGGCGAGGACGAGGCCCGTGGATCGGAGGATCTCGCCGAACCGATCAGGGTCGAGCCCGGTGAAAAAGCCGGGAATCGACTCGAGCTTGTCGAGTGTGCCCCCGGTGTGGCCCAGACCCCGGCCCGACATCATCGGAACAGCCACGCCGCAAGATGCGACCAACGGGGCAAGGGGAATGGAGATCTTGTCACCGACACCACCGGTGGAATGCTTGTCTACCCGGGCCATGTCCATGTCACCAAAATCGAGTACATCACCGGAATGAAGCATCGCCTCCGTCCACGCGGCTAATTCGTCGTGGTTGAGACCGTTGAAATAGATGGCCATGGTCATCGCCGACATCTGGTAGTCGGTGACCGACCCGTCGGTGTAGGCAGCAATCAGCCACTTGATCGCATCGGCGGTGAGCGTTTCGCCGTCCCTTTTAGCCTCGATCAGTTCAACTGCAGTGAAAGACATACCGCATGAGGTTATCCCGGCTTTAACTGCTGAACGAGAACTCCACCTGCAGACCAATCGAGACCGAAGCTGTCCCGGGTTGGATCGGCGTCGCGCCGTCGGCCGCCTGGAGGCTCTCGAACTGCACTGGAACTGGTGGGCGGCTCACTGACTCGCTGATCGAAACGACCGGACCTAGCTTCTGGCCGGACAATTCAGCGAGTTGCGAAGCCTTTTTAAACGCGTCGTTCCATGCTGCTTCACGTGCTGCTTCGACCATCTCGGCATCGTCTTCGATGCTGAACGAGACCCCCATGACCTGTGCCGAATCGCCTGCAGCCGTGGTGGCATCGTCGATGACTGAGCCCGAATTGGTAACGTCGGAGATCTTGGCTCGAACGGTGTTGTTGACTCGATAGCCCAGGAGCACCTGCTTCTCGGCCCGATAGTCATACTCCGGGTGTATCGAATAGTTAGTGGTGGTGATCGATTTTTCGTCGACGCCATTCGATTTCAAGGAGTCGATGAGAGCATTTGCGGCGTCCGCGGCTTTCGTTGTTGCGTCGTCAACGGTGTCGCCGAGCACTGAAACACCTAGGTCGACCGAGATCGTGTCGGGTGTGCCGGTTATCTCACCTGTACCTGAAACTGAAATGCCTGGCATCTGTCCTCCTGAACCGTTGTTAGCTGGAACCGTCACCTGGTTGGCTCCTGCGGCTATTCCGCCACATGCAGCGAGTGCCGTCGCCGCTACCGCGATTATTGCCCAAGTCGACCGTTTCATCATCCACACCGTCCTTCTGAGGTTTGGACGGATCAGCTGCATCGCGCGGTTCCCAACGATTGTTCGTAATGCACGGAGTCCCGGAAAAAGGGACCGTATGCACGAGCAACCGAGGTTGGCTAAGGGATAACGCGATGACCGATAACGGAGATGCCCTCGAGGCGGAGCAGGTCAGCCTGGCGTTCCCATTTCGGGGTGCGGAGATATCCTCCGGAACCGACCACCCGCCACCAGGGGAGGCCATCGGATTTGCCCAGAATATTGCCAACGGCGCGTGCGGCACCGGGGTATCCGGCTTCTTCGGCGACCTCGCCGTAGGTGGTGACATCACCGGGTTGCAATGACGAGATCACCGCGATGACCGAATCCTCGAAGGAGGTCACAGTGTTCCGAAAAGACGGTCTCCCATGTCTCCAAGACCGGGCTGGATGTAGAAGGCGTCGCTGAGTCCACGGTCGAGGCTGGCGGCGACCACCCTGACATCGGGGTGGTCAGCCTCCATTCGCTCCACACCAGCCGGGGCGGTCACAACGCAAACGGCAGTGATGTCGTTTGCGCCATTTTCCTTGACTTTGTCGACAGCCCATGACAATGAACCACCAGTGGCGAGCATTGGTTCGAGGATCAATACCCGAGCACCCTTGAGGTCAGGAAAACGGGTGTAGTACTCCATCGGCTCGGCGGTCTCTTCGTTGCGCTGTACCCCGGCGAAACCGATTGCAGCATCGGGGACCAGGGTCAGGACCGATTCGAGGAGGCCGAGTCCGGCGCGGAGCACGGCGACCGCGACCACGGGTCGGCGTAGACGCTGCCCGGTCATCATTTCAAGGGGAGTCTCGACCGGCGTGTCCTCGGTCTTCATATCGGCAAGTGCTTCGGCGACGAGCAGATATCCGAGCCGTTCCGCCGTCTGGCGGAATTCGGGGGGATCGGTGTCCTTGGAGCGGAGGACGGAGAGCAGGTCGTGTGCGAGCGGGTGGTCGAGAACGGTCAACGGCATGTCGGAAGGGTAGTGTTTCATGCATGACGGTCGACGACAGACTCCTCGATTGGCTGTTGGATTCGGACCCGGCATTGCGCTGGCAGGTCGAGCGAGACCTGACAGGCGCCCCGCCGGAGGTCTGGCAAGCGACTCGTGGGCGGATAGCGTCGGAGGGATTCGGCGTTGCCTTGCTGGAGCGCCAGGATTCCGACGGGCAGTGGGCCGGAGGATCCTTTTTCCCGGCGGGGTACTTTGACAGCCCCGAAGCCAAGTCGCCGGGACAACCGTGGACGGCCACTAACTGGGTGCTCAAGGAACTGCGCGAGTGGGGCTTGGACCCGATGACCGCGCTTGCCGGAGCTGCTGAGAAAATTGCCGCGAACAGCCGTTGGGACTATGACTCTCTTCCGTATTGGGGTGGCGAGATAGACGTATGCATCAACTCGTACACCCTTGCTTCTGGAGCCTGGCTAGATGCTGATGTTTCTGAATTGAAGGCTTGGTTTCCTGAGCATCGGCTCGCCGACGGCGGATGGAACTGCGAGGCGGAGGAGGGCAATTCGACCCGCTCCTCGTTTCACTCCACTCTCAACGCGGTGCGTGGCATCTTGCAGTACGAGCAGATCACCGGCGACGAAGACCTGGGAGAAACCCGCCATTCCGGCGAAGAGTATTTGTTGGAGCGACGGCTGATGTATAGAGCCTCTACAGGAGAACTCGTCGGTGATTTCGTCACGAGATTCGTATATCCAAATCGGCATCGCTACAACGTTTTGGTCGCCCTCGACCATTTTCGGGAAGCCTCGCTATTCGAGGGAACTGGCCCCGATCCGCGTCTGGCCGACGCCATCGACGTGGTTCGCTCCAAGCGCCAGTCGGACGGCACATGGCTCCAGACCACCCCACTAGCCGGGCGCACGTGGTTCGATGTCGATGTGCCCGAAGGCGAGCCGTCGAAGTGGCTCACACTGCTCGGTACCCGGGTGTTGGAATGGTGGGACGCCTCGGCATGACGATGAGGGCTCCCCGACGTCGGTAACGGCGTCGGGATTCCTACCCTGACAGTATGGATCTCTTCACCAATCGGGCCGATGAAGTGATTGCGCGCACCGCGCCACTAGCCGCCCGGATGCGCCCGCAGACGCTTGATGAGGTGGTGGGCCAACAGGGGCTGCTCAAGCCCGGTGCAGCCTTTCGTCGTGTCGTCGAGTCGGGCAAGCCGGTGTCAATGCTTCTCTGGGGTCCTCCTGGCACGGGCAAGACCACCCTCGCCCGTCT
The DNA here is from genome assembly GCA_041746755.1 of Acidimicrobiia bacterium. Lineage (GTDB taxonomy): Bacteria > Actinomycetota > Acidimicrobiia > Spongiisociales > ZC4RG35 > MA-ANB-1. The sequence goes on from JBGTGL010000010.1 coordinate 7,326, forward strand.
TATCGCCCGCTATGCAGACGCCGCCTTTGCCACACTGTCGGCGACCAATGCCGGAGTAAGAGATGTCCGGGAAGTCGTGGCGACGGCGAAAGAACGGTTGGCCACCGACGAGAGCAGAACCGTCCTCTTCATCGATGAGATCCACCGTTTCTCCAAGAGTCAGCAAGATGCCCTTCTCCCAGGCGTGGAGGACGGAATCATCGTTTTGGTCGGGGCAACCACCGAGAATCCGTTCTTTGAGGTCAACGGTCCACTACTGAGTCGAATGACCATGTTCCGCACCGAGTCACTTGAACCGTCTGATCTCGCCGAACTAGTCAATCGCTCCGTGACCGACGCTGACCGGGGGCTTGGTGCTGACGGATTGTCGATGTCGGCGGAGATCGTCGACCTACTGGTGAGCCGGGTTGGAGGCGATGCCCGACACACACTCAACACGTTGGAAGTCTCCGCGACCCTGGCGTTGGGACGGTCTTCCAAAGCGATCGAAGAGGTCGACGTCGAGGAGGCGTTGCAGCGTCGAATTATCCGATATGACAAGGCTGGGGACCAGCACTACGACGTGATTTCGGCCTTTATCAAGAGTGTCCGCGGCTCCGATGTCGATGCCTCGCTCTACTGGCTCCACCTGATGTTGGGGGCGGGAGAGGACCCTGAGTTCATTGCCCGAAGACTGATCGTCTTAGCCGCCGAGGACATCGGGTTGGCCGATCCTAACGCCCTTCTCCAAACGACCGCAGCCGGACAAGCGTTGGCCTATGTGGGACTTCCCGAAGCGGAGTTCCATCTCACTCAGGCAACGATCTACTGCGCCCTCGCACCAAAGTCGGACTCGGTGAAGAAGGCGATGGGCTCGGTGAAGGAAGTCCTCGCCGACGGAGCGGCACCCTCGGTCCCTCCCCATCTGAGAAGCGCTGCTTATAAGGGTGCCGAGAAGTTGGGGCATGGGGTGGGCTACAACTCCTCCCACGATCATGAACAGCACGTTGTCGCTCAGCAGTACTTTCCAGATGAAGTCGAGGCGACAGCCTTTTACGAGCCGACTGAACAGGGGAGGGAATCCGGGTTCAAGGAGCGGCTCGCCTGGTTGGATGAGATTTTCGACCGCAGACGCAAATGACTGGCTATCACCTAGCCGGTGTTTCTCATTCCGGCGGCGATGCCGTTGATGGTGAGCAGGAGTGAGCGGTCGAGTTCGGGGCCTTCTTCGCCTGATCGGGAACGACTCAGCAGGGAGACCTGTAGATAGTTGATCGGGTCGAGATAGATGTCCCGGACTCTCAGTGTCCGCTGCAGCAGCGGTGACGAATCGAGCAGATTCTCCTGACCCGTCAACGAGAGAACTTCCCCGGTTGCCAGCTCGGCCTCGCTTCGTAGATTGTCGAGAATCCCGCGGTGCTCCGATGGAACAAGCGTCGAGACGTACCTTTGAGCGATGTCGAGGTCGGTCTTGGCCAGAGTCATCTCCACATTGGAGAGAAAGGTCTGGAGGTAGCCCCACTCGGTGGTCATTTCGTCGAAAATTTCTCCATATCCGGCGGCGCGTGCCTCTCTGAGGCCGGTTCCGACGCCGTACCAGCCGGGAACGATCTGACGGGTCTGAGTCCAACCGAATACCCAGGGGATCGCCCTTAGGTCGTCGATGCCACCGAGACTGCCCGGCCGGCGCGACGGGCGGCTGCCCAGGTTGAGACGTCCCAGCTCTTCGACTGGTGTCGAGGCGAGAAAGTAGGGGACCAGGCTCGGATCGTCGACGAGCGAACGATATTTCTCATAGGCCGCCTCTGAGAAACACTCCATCGCCTCGGTCCAACGGTCGAGAACCTCTTTGGGGCGACGGGATTGGCGGTGGAGCAGCGACGATTCCAGAACCGAGGCGACCAGGAGTTCGAGGTTGCGTTTGGCGATGTCGGGGTGTCCGTATTTGTCGGAAATGACCTCGCCCTGCTCGGTGACCTTGATTGTGGCATCGACCGTTCCGAAAGGTTGGGCGAGGATGGCGGCGTGAGCAGGGCCCCCGCCGCGACCGATTGTCCCACCACGCCCGTGGAAGAGGGTCAACCTGACACCGTGTTTCTCAGCCACGTTCCGCATCAACCGCTGCGCCTTGTAGATCTCCCATTGCGATGTGGTGATACCGCCAACCTTGTTGGAGTCTGAGTAACCGAGCATCACCTCCTGGGTGTCTCCATTGGCCGCGACCAAACTCCGGTAAGACTTGTTGGAGAGGAGGTCGTCGAGGAGCTGTGACGAATTCCTCAGGTCGTCGATGGTTTCTACCAGCGGGACAAATCCCACCTTCGAAATCCCGCTTTGCAGGTCGAGCAAGCCGGCTTCTTTGGCGAGAACGGCGACGGCGAGAATGTCGGACGCCGACTCTGTCATCGAGACGATGTAGCTCTCAATCACCTGTCTGCCGTATCGGCGTTGCGCCTTTCTGATAGCGGTGAATGTGTCAAGGGTGCGGGTGGTGTCATCCGAGAGCAACGTGGTTGCCCCAGCAAGGGGCCGCGGGTTGTTGAGTTCGGCTTCCAGCAGTTGGATTCGGCGGTCGGTTCCGGCCGCGCTGTAGTCGATTTCGACTCTCGCCATCAGCTCGGTTACCGCCTTCGTGTGGGCGGCGGCGTGCTCTCGAATGTCCATGGTGGCGAGCTGGAACCCCGATGCGTGGACCAGTCGGATGACCCGCCCGAGGGCTCCGTCGGCAATCAGATTCCCTTTCGACGATCGCAGCGACTGATCCATGATTTTGAGGTCCGTCAGCATTTCGTCCGGGGTTGCGTAGTCGACCCCCCGCCGGGACGCTCCTCCCGAGCGCACTCGTTCCACGGTGTTTCCGAGTCGGGCGTGGATGTACGAACACTTCAAGCGGTATGGCTCCTGGGCGGTCCTCTTTTGCTCCCGGTTCCATACATCGGGAAGGAGTTGGCGGTCGGTCTCGAGTGATTTGGCCATCTCGCTGCTGATCGGTGCGAGCCGTTCTGAGATCGATAGCTCCTCGGCAAGTTCCTCGATCACAGCGATGAGGTGGCGGAGTCCTCGCTCGTGTTCATGTGCGATGACCTCGAGTGTCATCTCAGTCGACAACCCGGGGTTTCCATACCGGTCGCCTCACACCCAGGTCACAAAGGAGAGGGGAGTTTGAGACACTTCCTCGCTCAGCCTGAGCAACTGGGCGTGGATGGTTTCGTTGATTTCGGGCAGCACGTTCTCGGCCAACTGCACCAGGAAGTAGAGGGCGGAACGGGCTTCTTCGACGGGTGTTGGCTTTTCGTGGCGGAGTTCGTCGGTCTGCCAGATCTGGTCGATGAGTTCGGCGGTGCGGTCGTCTATCGATTGCTGGTCGCTATCCGAAAGCTCGATTCTCGCTTCGATGAGGTCGGCCAGGATCCGCGTCTTGCTGAGAATGGACCGACGGGCCGCTTCAGTGGGGTGGGCGGTGAATACCGGACGGACCGACAGTCTGCTGACGACATCGTCGATGATGTTCTGATCGAGCTGAGCTTCCAGAATCCGATCGACTGTGGCCGGTAGGTAGCGGTCGTCGGTGGCCAATTTCTCCACTCTGTGGACTTGCTCCGCCACATTCGCCAGATAGAAGTAGGTGGTGAACGCCCTGACCAGAGGGATCACGTCGGCGAGTTGGAGGTCTTTGAGGAGTCCGTCAAGGTCATCTCCGGCCGATTCCGACCCGCCCCGTCGTGATGACTTGCCAAGGGCCCTCACCCGTTCGACAAGATCGAGGAGACTCTTGCCGTGCTGTCGCACGAGAGCGTCGCCTAGCTGGTTTCCGAGACGCCGGATATCGGAACGTAGTTGGTCGTCGGCGTCCGAATGGCGAAGCCCACTCATGGAACTTCAGCCGTGGCGTTCGAGGAGTTGAATGTCGTTCCCATCAGGATCACGAAATGTGATGAACCGGGAAACACCGGTTTCGGTGACGGATTCGTCTACAGGTTCGATGCCCACATCAGACAGCCGTGCAATTTCAGAATCTAGATCGTCAACTCCGAAAGCGATTCCCCCGGTGGACGGCCCGGGTCGGCGGGCACCTCGATGCAACGCAAATTGGGTCGGACCCGCAGTCTCCATGCTCTGCCAGTCGCCGTGTCCGCGCCCTGCAACGATGCCGATCTCGGCGTACCAGGCAACAGAACGCTCTAGATCGGTAACCCAAACGAATACGGTGTCCAATTGAGCGGCCATGACCTCAGGATACGCCCTTCCCTTACGATCCGTAACCACGTACCGTTCACCCGAATGTTTGACTCACTGACGCAACGATTTGAAACCACCTTCACCTCTCTCCGGGGTAAAGGGCGGTTGTCTGAGAAAGATATCGATTCTGCTTTGCGCGATGTCCGACTGGCCCTGCTCGAGGCCGACGTCAATGTTTCCGTGGTCAAGTCTTTTCTGGCTCGCGTGAAAGTGCGGGCGATGGGCGAAGATGTCCGCAAGAGCCTCACCCCCGGCCAGCAAGTGATCAAGATAGTCAACGAAGAACTGGTCACCACGTTGGGCTCAGAGCCGGCCGAGCTCAAAAAAACCAGTCCACCTCTGACAATTCTCATGGTGGGGCTTCAGGGATCCGGGAAAACCACCACTGCCGGAAAGTTGGCCCTGCACCTCAAGAACAAGGGCAAGAAGCCCCTGCTGGTGGCTGCCGACCTGCAACGGCCAGCCGCAATCGACCAGCTGGAGACCCTGGGTAAGAAGATCGATGTTCCGGTATACGTCGACCGGAAAGGAAAGCCCGCCCGACTGGTCAAGAGTGCCATGAAAGAGGCGGCAAAGGCGGGACGCGACGTGGTGATCGTCGATACCGCGGGCCGTCTTCAGATCGACGACCAGCTGATGAGAGAGCTGGCCGATGTTTACAAGGCCGCCGACCCCGATGAGGTTTTGTTGGTGGTCGACGCGATGACCGGTCAGGACGCGGTGAATGTCGCTTCCGGATTCCAAGAACAAATCGGCCTCACCGGAGTCGTCCTCTCCAAACTCGACGGCGACGCCAGAGGCGGGGCGGCCATTTCCGTCCGTGAAGTTACCGGCGCACCGGTGAAATTCGCCGGTGTCGGCGAGGGTTTAGAGGATCTCGAGCCTTTCTATCCCGACCGGATGGTATCCCGGATCCTCGGCATGGGCGACGTCATGTCACTGATCGAGAAAGCTGAAGCGACCTTCGACGAAAAAGAGGCCGAGAAGACCGCCCGCAAACTGGAGAAGGGCGATTTCAACCTCGATGACTTTCTCCAACAGTTCCAGCAGATGAAGCGGATGGGGCCTCTGAAAGACATCCTTGCTATGCTTCCTGGTTCCGGGTCGCTCCTCCGTGATGTCGACATAGACGATCGCGAGATTCGAAGAGTCGAGGCAATCATTCAGTCTATGACTCCAGAGGAACGCCGGAACCCGAAGATCATCGGTGGAAGCCAAAAGCGACGAATCGCGTCCGGGTCGGGCATGAAGCCCCAGGACGTGAATCGGTTGCTCAAGCAATTCGCCGACGCGAAAAAGATGATGAAATCGCTGGCCGGAGGTCGGGGGATGCCAAACCTCGACGCACTTATGAGTGGCCAGAAAACCAAGAGGTGAGTAAATGGCAGTGAAGATGAGACTGATGCGGATGGGCAAGAAGAAGCAGCCCATGTACCGCGTCGTTGTGATTGATGGCCGTGCGCCGAGAAATGGTCGTTATATCGAACAGATCGGTCGTTACGAGCCGTTGGCTGACCCGTCGTTGGTCGAAATCGACAACGAGAAGGCGGCCGAGTGGCTTTCCAAGGGAGCCCAGCCCACCGAAGCCGTCGAGAAGTTGCTCAATATTTCAGGTGCAATGAACACCATGAAAGTCCGCACCGGACAGATCCACACCGTGGGTGCCAAGGCACCGACGGCGGTTGAAGCTGCCGAAGACGCTGAGGAAACGGCCGTAGAGGTAGTTGCACCAGCCGAGGAAGTTGCCGAAGACGCTGAAGAAACGGCCGTAGAGGTGGTTGCACCAGCCGAGGAAGTTGCCGGAGACGTTGTTGCTGAAGCCACCGCCGATACGTCTGGTGAGGAGGAATAGCAATGGCCAAAGGTGAAATTGTTGAGAGGGTCGTCGATTACGTCGTCAAGGCGATTGTCGAAGAGCCCGAAGAAGTGACGGTCACCATCGTCGAACAGGGCCCCGATGACGTGATCGCCGAGGTCCGAACCGCCAAGAAAGACATGGGCCGGGTCATCGGTCGCCGTGGCAGGGTCGCCAAGGCAATCCGCGCCGCCGCCGGCGCCGCCGGGGAAGAAGAGGGCATCAGTGCCGGAGTCGAATTCATCGACTGATTCCCGTTTCGTGGTAGCCCGGTTGGGCCGGCCACACGGACTTGACGGCTACCTGGGCCTGTACGTCGATGAGGCCGACGTCGTGTATTTCGAACCGGGAAGTTCTGTCCTCATCGTGGATCGCCCCTTAAAGGTTCGTTCGCTTCGCCGCGTCGATCGCGGTTTTCAGGTGCAGTTCGAGGGTTTCACCAGTCGCGAGGAAGCCGAAGAGATCCGCGGTCTTGAGATCGAGGTTGAAAGCAGGCGGGAGCTTGGTCCCGATGAGTTCTGGCCCGAAGACCTCGTTGGTCTGGAAGCACGCGGGGCCGACGGGGCCATGTTCGGTTTCGTCGTGGCTTTCACGCCCGGAGCCGCGCAGGACCGAATCGTCCTCGATATCGGAGGCGACCGGTTCGAGATCCCGTTCATCTCCGAATTCGTCCCAGTTGTTGATATCCAGGCGGGCTATCTCGAAGTTCGGCCGATTCCGGGTCTCATCGAACCGTTAGTTTGAGGGTTACACCTCCGAGGCTGCCGTCATCGGGCGATTCCTCGCCGACAAAAATGTCATAGAGTCCGCTTTCCAACGGAATCTCTGCCTCGAATTCGCCCCAGGTGGTTACCCAATCAGCCGCCGTCGTATTGATCCGAGCAGCTACTTCGCCACCTGTAGTAGCGAGCACCAGGACATTGGCCTCGAAGGTTCGGGAATAGCCGGCAATTTCGACGTCGGGCCCGTCCACCACGGACTCATTCGTAGGACTGATTAGGACCACTCGTTCCGAGAGAGTGGCGGCGGTTGGAAGCTCGCCCTCGCGTGGGCTCAGCTCCAGGGTTAGGCCCGCCGGCGAGTTGGTCACGCTGACCCGGGCTCGGGCGGCGCGGGCGAGGTGGAGATCGATGAACATCGAACCATCGAGGCTCCTGACGACAAAGAGCCGGTCGACCAGTGGCGTTTCCACCAATTGATCGGTGATCACGGTTTGGTCGATGTCCATCCGGACCCGAACAATTCCGCCCCCATCGAGGAACTCGGCGTCGATCGAAGGAGGAGTCGTCGCGGGAGCGTTCTCGACCGTCTCGAAGTCGAAACCGAATCTCTCACAGCCGTCGGCAACCTGGACGGAAATCAGGCCAAGTGTCTTGCTATCCGAAGTTGGTTGGGTGATCCGGCCGATTCTTCCCTCATTGATGAATTCAGCGTCCTGGGGACACCCAATAGTCTGCGATATGGTGGTCGACGACGACTCCACAGTCGTGATCGTGCCCGGCGGAACAACTGTTGAGGTTGTCGCACCGGTGCCGCCGCAACCCATAAGCAGCACCAGAATCGATGTGGCTATTCGTCGCATGGCACACAGGGTAAGACGCCATGTAACCTTGAGTGATCATTCAAGAAGGAGTCCTATGCCCGAGGCCGTAATCGTCGCAACCGCTCGTTCCCCGATCGGTCGGGCCTACAAAGGGTCCCTGATCGATGTCCGGGCGGACGACTTGGCCGCGCACTCGATCAACGCAGTGATGGAGAAGGTGCCGGAGGTAGATCGCGGTTCGGTCGTCGACGTCATGCTTGGCTGTGGTCTGACCCATCACGAGCAGGGATTCAACCTAGCCCGCCCCGCCTCATTGCTCGCCGGAATGCCCGATTCGGTACCCGCAACCACGGTCAACCGATTCTGTGCGTCGTCTTTGCAGACCATCCGGATGGCGTTCCACGCCATCAAACTCGGAGAGGGCGACACCTATGTGGCCGCCGGAACAGAGTCTGTCTCCCGTACATACGGGAAGGCGATGGATTCGGAGGATTTGAACCCGAGATTTACCGATTCCGACCGCCCGGACTACATCAACAATGTCTACATCCCGATGGGAAACACCGCTGAGAACGTGGCCAAGAAGTACGGAATCACCCGGGAACGCATGGACGAATTTGCTAAGCGGTCCCAGGACCGGGCGGTGGAGTCGCAAAAGAACGGCTTCTTCGATTGGGAGATCACTCCGATCGACACGCCGGACGGCCAGACGATCATGTACGACGATGGCCCCCGTCCCAACACCACCCTCGAGAAGCTGGCAACCCTGCCTCCGGTCTTCGACCCGAACGGGTCTGTTACCGCCGGCAACTCTTGTCCTTTGAACGACGGCTCGGCGGCGGTCGTCGTGATGTCTGAGGAGCGGGCGGCCCAACTCGGGCTCCAACCTCTGGCCCGGATCGTTGCTTCTTCGGTGGTCGGTCTGGAACCGGAGTACATGGGGATGGGGCCTGTCGTCGCCGTCCGCGCCGTCCTCGACCAGGCGAACATGAAGCTCGAGGATGTCGATGTTATCGAGATCAATGAGGCGTTTGCCGCCCAGGTGTTAGCCAGCGTCGATGAACTGGGTATCGACATGGACAAGCTCAACCCCCATGGTGGAGCGATCGCCCTCGGCCATCCGTTTGGGATGACCGGTGCCCGGATCATGGGAACCCTCATCAACGATCTTCGCACCCTTGACAAGACCATCGGTGTCGAGACGATGTGTGTCGGTGGTGGCCAGGGTATGGCGATGATCATCGAACGGCTCAGCTAGCAATAACGCTGCGCCGGAGAGAGAGCTATGAAGATCCGCGTCATCACAATGTTTCCCGACTACTTCGAGAGTGTCCTACCGGTGAGCATCGTCGGGCGGGCCCTCGAGTCGGGCTCGCTCGGTGTCGAACTCATCAACCTCCGGGATTACGGGTTGGGCAAACACAAACAGCTCGACGACTCACCTTTCGGCGGTGGGCCGGGGATGGTGATGAGAGTTGAACCGCTCGTTGCCGCGCTCACCCCGCTAACCGACACCCATCGCGTGCTGCTGACACCGTCCGGTGCGCCGCTCACCCAAGACACCCTCGACCGGTTTGCCACCATCGACCAATTGACCTTGATTTGCGGCAGGTATGAAGGGGTTGACCAGCGCGTCATCGACCATCACATCGACGAGGAGGTGTCTTTGGGTGACTTCGTCCTGGCCGGTGGGGAAGTAGCCGCCGCCGCGGTTATCGAGGGCATCGCTCGCCTTCTCCCTGGCGTAGTTGGAAATCCTGAGTCGACCGAGAAGGAATCTTTTCGTGACGGCCTCCTCGAAGAGCCGGTGTATACCCGACCGGCAGACTTCGAAGGCGCATCCGTGCCTGAAATACTTTTGTCAGGTGATCATGCCCGGATCGAGGCCTGGCGGATCGAGCAGAGGCTGGAGCGAACCAAGGAGAGACGACCGGATCTACTGTCGTCTGGCGAGAATTCCGATACCTGATACAATTCGCTGACAGCCCGGTCAACTCATCCACCGGCAGATTTCCAGGAGTTTCTCATGAACCATCTACAGACTGTTGAAAGCGCGCATTTGCGCGATGACATCCCCGAGTTCAGGTCGGGCGACACAGTGCGTGTCGATGTCCGTGTTGTCGAGGGGGGACGGGAACGGATTCAGGCATTCGAAGGTGTCGTAATCGCCCGGAACGGGAGCGGGGTCCGAGCATCGTTCACCGTTCGCAAGATCAGTTTTGGCGTGGGTGTGGAGAGAGTGTTCCCGGTCCACGCACCGATAGTTTCGAAAATCACGGTCACCCGAAGGGGTGATGTCCGCCGGTCCAAGCTCTACTACCTTCGTGATCGCGTCGGTAAGTCGGCTCGTATCAAGGAGCTGAGGGACTGACGACCTCCGAGATACCCGAGGAACTCGAAGCCTTAACTGACGAAACGCCGGACACAGCCTCTCACAAGGGGAAGCGTCGCCGGCGTTCGTTTTGGGCCGAACTACCCGGCCTTCTCCTCACGGCGCTCGTTATTGCGGTGGTGATCAAGACATTTCTGATCCAACCGTTCTGGATTCCGTCCGAATCTATGGAACCGACTATCGAACCCAATGATCGGGTGATGGTCAACAAACTCGCCTACAAAATCGGCGATATCGAGCGTGGTGACGTTGTGGTGTTTCTCAATCCGCTCGAGCCCGAATCCGATGAATCGATACCGGAGGCAGTGATTCGCTCAGTCCTGGAGGCCGTCGGAGTTCGGACCCGTGGCCACGACGATCTGATCAAACGGGTAATCGGCCTTCCCGGCGAGACGGTCGAGGTGGTCGATGGAGATATCCAAATTGATGGCGTCGCAATATCTGAGGAATACACCGACGGAAGTTTCATGCCCGACTCCGGGCCCTTTCCTGTTGCAGACGGTGAGATTTTCGTCATGGGCGACAACCGGGATGAGAGCTTCGACAGCCGTCGTTTCGGGCCCGTTCCTATCTCCCATGTCATCGGGCGGGCGTTCGTGGTGATTTGGCCGCTCTCGAATTTCAGCGGCTTATAAAACTGGCTGTTGTCGGTTGTATAGGTATCCCCAGGGCATATCATCGGATTCCCACGCGTTTGAGGAGACCATGGAAGAAGATCTGGAGCGGTACGAAACCGAAGTTGAACTCAAGATCTATCAGGAGTACCGCGATGTACTCCCGATGTTCAAGTATGTCGTCGAAACCGAACGGCGTTTCTACCTTGCTAATGAGGTCAACCTCGAAGTCAGGTCGTCCAACGGGTCTATGTTCTTCGAAGTAGAAATGAACGATGCTTGGGTATGGGATATGTTCCGCCCCGCCCGATTTCTTTCCACCGTCAAGGTGCTGACCTTCCGCGACGTCAACATCGAGGAAGTCGACCAGCAGGAAATCCCGATCTAGCCAGACGACTTCCGATCGGGAAGTTTGGCGAAGTTGTTGCCTGTGAATTCCTCATCCACCATGGACTCACGATTGTCGATCGCAACGTCAAAGTGGGTGGTGGGGAAGTGGACATCGTTGCCGTGGATGGAGATCAGCGTCTCATCGCCGAGGTCAGAGCTACCTCCTACTCGCTCTACCCCCTCGACGCGATCGGTGATGCCAAGCGCGAACAAGTGCGACGGCTGGCTGGCCGCCTTGGAGTGGGCCGGATCGACGCGGTTGGTATCGGTCTATTTCCCGAGTTCTACATCGTCCATTGGGAGCGACGTTCGTTTTGACCAAAGTCCGCCGTGGCGCTTACCGTCGTTCCGCTCATGAGTGCCAATACCGCTATTGAGGTGACCGGCCTGGTCAAGGACTATGGAAAGATCCGCGCCCTTGATGGGCTCGATTTCTCCGTCGAAGTTGGAAAACTGACCGGCTTTTTGGGTCCGAATGGTGCCGGGAAGACCACCACTTTCCGTGCTCTGCTCGGTTTGACTCACATCAACGAGGGCACCATCAGCATTCTCGGGCACCAGATTCCAGGGGAATTGTCCACTGTTGTAAAGCAGGTTGGCGCGATTGTCGAAGAACCCGGACTCATCAAGTCGATCACCGGTCGCCGTAATCTTCGGGTAGCTGCCGACACGCTCGGGTTCGGTCACGACCGTATCGATGAACTACTTGAGTTCGTCGAACTGTCTGGAGATGCCGGCCGCAATGTCGACCAGTACTCCAAGGGAATGCGGCAACGTCTGGCATTGGCGGCTGCCTTGCTGGCATCACCGAAGATCCTATTTCTCGATGAGCCTCTCGACGGGCTCGATCCCGGTGGCCAGCACGCCTTCAAAGCACGGTTGCGCCAGTTGGCCGCTGAAGGAACCACGGTCCTGGTTTCCAGCCACGACCTCGCCGACGTCGAGGAACTTGCTGACAACGTTGTGGTGATAAACAAGGGAAGGCTGGTCACACAGGGCACCCTGGAATCACTTCTTAAAGACGTGGCGATCCGGGTTGAGGGAATCGACCCCAAGCGAGGTAGTGAGATTCTCCGGGCGGCGGGTTTTGAGCTTGAGGTCCGTGAGGCTTCGTTGCTGGTCACGGCCGCAGACGGGTCGAGAATCATCGAAGCGTTGGCTTCCGAGGGTATCTATCCGACCGAAGTTCGCGCTGCTCGGGACAGCCTCGAGTCCGTGTTCTTAGGTATGACCGGAACCGGGGACGAACTGTGATCGGGCTCATCAAGGCTGAGATAACAAAGCTGACCGGTCGCAAGCTGTACCCGGTGATGATTCTGATTCTCGGAGCATTGGTCGGCCTCGCCGCTTTCTTTCTTCTCATTTTTGGACAGCTCAACGAAGGTGCCGTTTCTGAGGGTTTGCCTTTGGTCAAGAAGCCCGAGGCATACATGCTCGGTGTACAACAGGTAGTCGGCCAGACCTGGTTTCCGCTGATCCTGGCCGTTGTAATTCTTGGAGCCGAACTGGCGTCTACAATTTGGGCCACATCACTGACCAGAGAGTCGTCCAAGGTCAAGCATGTCGGGGCGCGCCTTGCGGTCTTCACCGTTGCAAGCTGGGTGGCGATGTTGATCGGGATTGCCTTCTGGGCCGTTGTCACGGGCCTTTTTGCCGAAGGCGAAGGTGGCCTGTCGGTGGGACAATGGTTCGAAGTCTCCTGGAAGACCGCTTTTACCCAGGTGGCGTGGGTGGCGTTGGGTTTGGGGTTTGTTTCTCTGCTTCGCTCAGTTGGCCCCGCTATTGGAGCCGTCCTGGCAATCTCGTTTGGCGAGAGCCTGTTGTCGCTGTGGAGGCCATATCAGAACATCTCTCTCACGGGCGCCAGTACAGCAATCTTTGGTGATGTTGCACTGCCCGGCGCGGCGGCAGAAATCTTCGGGACGCAGTCGATCTCGGTGCTCCAAGCCATTTTGATCATCGTCGGGTGGACCATTGTCGGTCTCCTCCTCACGTGGTGGGGCCTAAACCGGCGAGACGCCTGACCCGAACCGTCGCCGCAGTTCCTTGTTCCAACACCCGCGATGCCAGTGACGACGCAGGTCGGGCTCGTCGTCGGGCACCACGACCATGTGATAAGTCCCCGGTGGGATGGTGTTGTCGCATCCAGGACAGAGGTATTCCTTGGTCGCCGCGTATGCCTGGACCGGGGTGACCGTTATCCCGAGAAGATCGCCCATGCCACCAATCCGATCGCAGCACCGATTGCCAGGACGACCATGATGATGTCGACCACCGACGTGTCTTGTTCTCGAAATGGATTGAAGCCCATGGTTAGACGGTAACGCTGTGCGGATTCATCTACCGTCATGTCGGTGAAGTGGTTAGAGGTCGAAGATCGCGGTCAGGTTCGCTGGTTGACGTTGAATCGCCCCGAAAGGCGCAACGCGGTGCCGATGGACGGCTGGGCCGACCTGACGACCGCATTTGGCGACTTCGAGGACTCATCGTCGCGTGTCCTGGTGATCACCGGTGCCGGTGAGGATTTCTGCGCCGGCGCCGATCTAGACCCGTCGCGGATCGACGAGATTCAGACGGTGGCCGATCGTCACCGACGGATGAAAGTGGTGGGCGACGCGGCTTTGCGCCTTCATAGGCTCACCAAGCCGACGATCGCTGCAGTTGACGGTGTCGCGGTTGGAGCGGGCCTGAACCTAGCCCTGGGCTGCGATCTGATAGTGGCAACCGAGCGGTCCCGCTTATCGGAGATCTTCGTCCGCCGCGGTCTGACCCTCGACTTCGGCGGCAGCTGGCTATTGCCCCGGATTGTGGGCGTTCAGCGCGCCAAGGAAATGGCCCTGACCGGTCGAATCGTCTCCGGATCCGAGGGGCTCGCCATCGGCCTTGTCACGGAGTTAGTCAACCCCGACGATTTGCAGGCTCGGGTTACAGAAATTGCCAACACCCTGCTTGGTGGAGCTCCGAAGGCGCAGATGTTCGCCAAGCAGGCGCTCAACGCCTCTTTCGAGTCGTCGTTCTCTGACTCACTGGCCGGAGAGACACAAGCCCAGTCAATTCTCCTCGGGACTGAAGATGCCGCCGAAGGTGTGTTGTCGTTTCTGGAGAAGCGCGACCCGTCCTGGAAGGACCGCTAGCTGTTCGCATGAAACGTATGGCACTGGCAGCGCCGTCCCAACTGGCAACCACGGCGGCGACCTCCATTGTCGAGGCGGGCGGCACTGCGGGAGATGCTGCGGTGACTATGGCGTTGGTGGCGATGTGCACCGAGCCAGGTGTTTGTGCCCCCGGATCGGGAGGTTTTGTTGCTGTCGATGCCGGCGACGGCCGACCCGTGGTGATCGATGGATATATGGCGGTCCCCGGAATCGGCTTTGAGGGTGAGCCGGTAAGCGAAGTTGTCAGCATGGAGTACGGGGGAGGTGTTACCACCGCCATAGGTGCGGGTTCGATTGCAGTACCCGGCTCGTTTGCTGCCCTGGAAATGGTCTCAAACCGTTATGGCAAGGTTCCCTGGGTCGAAGTCCTCGGTCTGGTTGCCGATGTGGTTGAACCGGGGTTCCCTTTGAGTCAGGCGTGCGACACATACCTGCTCGACTCGGGACGGTTGATATTCATTCGTGATCCGGTGGTTCGGTCTGCCCTGTTCGACGGGGCGAGGCGCAAGACAGCAGGGGAGACGGTTGTCTTTGCCGGTCTGGCCGACTCTCTTCGCTGGATCGGCGAGGAGGGCTCGGAGGTTTTCTATAGGGGCGACCTCGCTCGATCGATCATATCCGATCTCACGGAGCGGGGTTCGGCCTTGACTACACAGGATATGGCCGCCTATCAACCGATTCTGCGTGAACCGCTTCAAATCTCCGTCGATGGATGGAGCGCGGTGTGTAATCCGGAGCCGGCTGTTGGCGGGATCACGATGTTGGGCGCCTTGGACGAAGTAGCTGCCTCGGAACACCCGCTCGATCCTGAAGTGTGGGTCGAGGCTTTGATCGGAACTTTCGCACTCCGACGCGATTATGAAGAGTCGCTGCGAGCACCCTCCACCATCACCGTGTCTGCCGTGGACAGTTCAGGTGAGGCGGTCGCCGCAACTTTTTCGGCAGGCTACGGGTCCGGCGTCGTGCCGGCGGGAACCGGGCTGTTGATGAACAATTCGATGGGAGAACTCGAGCTGATTCCTGGTGGCCCTGAATCCCTGGTGCCTGGCCAACGGATGTTGTCCAATATGGCGCCGACGACCGTTCGCTCCGGGAACAGCGTGTTCGCATTGGGTTCGCCGGGGGCAGATCGGATCACTTCGGCTTTGATGATCACTTTGACCAGATTGATTTTCGGCGGCGACGACCTCCACGCAGCTGTGGAACATCCCCGACTCCATCCCGAATCTCTGGAACCGTTGGCGATCGCGGCCGAGCGTGGGCTCGACCTCGAACGGAACGACATCCGTTGGTATGAGGATCGTCACATGTTCTTCGGTGGGGTCAATGCCACTGGACTGGTTGACGGCGAACTGGTAGCCCATGCCGATTCACGTCGAGTCGGTTCGGCGGTCGTGGTGTGACTTCGTTCAATCTCGCGACATGGATAGATGCAACGCCCGAAACTGTTTACGACCTATCACGAAACGTCTCGGTCCACGCGCGGTCGATGGCTGAGTCCGGAGAGGAGGCGGTTGGAGGGGTGACCGAAGGGCTGCTCGAATTGGGACAAGATGTCACCTGGCGTGCCCGACATTTCGGGGTCACGTTCCATATGACATCGCGAATAACCGAGGCAGATGGGCCAAATCACTTCGTCGACGAACTGCACGACGGTCCGTTCCAGAGTTGGCGGCACCTCCACGTGTTTGAGCCAGACGCAACTGGAATCCGAATGATCGATGGCATCGAATACGAGGCGCCTCTCGGAATGTTGGGACGTTTTGCCGACCGGCTGATCCTTCGCCGATACATGATCAAGCTGATTTCGCAACGAAACCAATACATAAAGGGAGCAGCTGAACCCCTTCGAGACTAAATTTCACGAGCTCAGCCGGCGGTCGCCGTCCGGCCAAGAGTGGGGCGGATGAGGCTACGCGTAGCCTTCTGGCGCGGGACCGAGAACTTCCATACCGTATTTTTGGGCGATCAAAGCCAGATTCTCGTCATCGACTTCGCCCGAGGCGATCGCCGCAGCCAGCTCATCGAAGTACCCGACCATCGCCTGAGGCACGTATAGGTTCAATTTCTTGCTTGGTACATCGCCCACACGGAATCCGTGAGCGACACCGGGTGGCACGTATACGAAGGATCCGGCAGGGCATCTACTCTCGAGGTCGTTGATGAAGATCAGATACTCGCCCTCGAGGACGTAGAAAGCTTCGGCCGCATCGCGATGAATGTGCATAGGCGGTCCGAA
>JBGTGL010000011.1:0-27708 GCA_041746755.1 Acidimicrobiia bacterium
GTCGTCCCTCCGGGGAAGGAACAAGAAACGTGCTGGCCTCGTTCTTAGGCGGGGAGGTCGGCCAGATCGGCGGGGAGCAACAACACGATCGCGGCAAGCAGGTTGAAACCGCTGTGAAGGAAAATCGCCGGCCCGAGTCGACCCGATCGCAATGTGATCCACGCCAGAGCCACGCCGACCAGGAAAAGCTGGGGGAGGACTACTGCGGCCGCTTGTATGAAACTTCCCGATGCCAGGCCGAGCATGTGGAAGAGCGAGAAGACCGCAGCGCTGATGAGGATAATGCTCCGGTTGCTTCTCCTTCCCAGAGCCTTGATCAGGACGCCCCGGAATGCGATCTCTTCGGTAACCGGTGCCATAACGACTGAAATGAAAAGGGAACCGACCCTAGCCACCGTGGAGGTCAGCTCCGAGATCACCGACCCGATCTCCTGGGCCGGGCCACCATCGGGAAAGAGCAGCAGAACCACCGGGAGGAAGAGAATTGATATCGCCAACTGGAGGCCGATTCCCGCGACGACATAGATCGAATCTCGCCCGTGGACTTCCAGCCCAACGGAGCCGGGTGGCTTCGTCCTGTTGAGCAGCCAGAAGACAATCAGATGGCCGGCGTACTGGCCGGCCAGGGCAAGGATTATGAAGATTTCCTCGTCGTCGACGGCGAACCCGACAGCAGCGAAAACGGCGGCCCCGAGGAAACCACCCAGGATGATGAGGATGAAGTCGATATACGACCACGTTCGAGGGGCGATTGTTGCGTCGTTCATGTCACGACGGCGCAGAGTACAGATTCCATTTCCATCTGCCCTGTTACCCTTGCCCAAACTCACCGGCGGAGGATTGTGTGGAGATAGAGATCGGGATAGGCAAGTCGGGGCGCCAGGCTTTTGGCTTCGACGACATCGCAATCGTGCCTTCGCGGCGCACTCGGGACCCTGACGACGTCGATATCAGCTGGCAGCTCGACGCATTCAAATTCTCACTCCCGATGATGGGATCGGCCATGGATTCGGCAATCAGCCCCGCTACCGCGGTGAAAATTGGTGAACTGGGTGGACTCGGGGTCCTCAACCTCGAGGGCCTGTGGACCCGCTATGAAGACCCTCTTCCCTATTTCGACGAGATCGCGGAACTCGATAACGAAAAGGCAACCCTGAGAATGCAGGAGATCTATCTGGCTCCGGTGAATCCCGACCTGATCGGTCAACGAATTTCCCAGATGAAGTCGGCCGGCATCGTCACAGCTGCCTCCCTCACCCCGCAACGAATCCGGGCGTGGGCATCGCCCGCCCTCGACGCCGGACTCGACATCCTGGTGATCCAGGGGACTGTGGTGTCGGCAGAACATGTCTCCACGCGCTCTGAACCCCTGAATCTGAAGAAGTACATCGCCAATTGCCCGGTTCCCGTAATCGTCGGTGGTTGCGCGAGCTACTCCACAGCCCTCCATCTGATGCGGACGGGCGCTGTCGGCGTCTTGGTCGGCGTCGGGCCGGGAGCGGCCTGCACGACACGTGGGGTTCTCGGTGTTGGCGTGCCACAAGCAACGGCCATTGCTGACGCAGCCGGTGCCCGGATCAGGTATCTCGACGAGACGGGCCGGTATGTTCATGTCATTGCTGATGGTGGGATGCGCACCGGTGGCGATGTTTCGAAGGCGATTGCATGTGGGGCCGACGCAGTGATGATCGGATCGCCGCTCGCCTCGGCCAGTGAAGCTCCCGGCGCCGGTTTTCATTGGGGTATGGCGACCTTCCACCCAACCCTTCCCCGCGGCGCTCGGGTCAAAGTGGGTAACCGGGGCACACTCAAGGAAATCCTGGTGGGACCGGCCCACGAGAACGATGGCAAGCTCAACCTCTTTGGCGGGCTCCAAATGTCGATGGCCACCACGGGCTATTCCGACGTGAAGGAGTTTCAGAAGGCTGAGGTGATGATCGCTCCATCGCTCCAAACCGAAGGCAAGTCCTTGCAACGCAGTCAGAACGTCGGGATGGGATGAGGCTCGATTCGACATCGAACCCAGGCCGATGAAGGCTGGAACGGCCGAAAACCAATCTGTCCTCGTCCTCGACTTCGGGGCCCAGTACGCCCAGCTAATCGCACGACGGGTTCGTGAGGCCCACGTCCACTCAGAAATAGTTGCCCGCGACATCTCTGCAGCCGAGATCAAAAAGCTCAAACCCGGAGGTTTGATCCTTTCCGGTGGTCCAGCCTCGGTCTACGCCGAGGATGCTTACCGGATGGACCCGGACCTCCTCGACCTGGGCATCCCCGTTCTTGGTATCTGCTACGGCCACCAGCTCATGGCTGACATAGCTGGTGGCGAAGTAAGTAACACCGGGACCGGCGAGTACGGTAAGGCCGATCTGGTGGTCACCGGCGACAGCTTTCTCCTGTCCGACCTTCCCCGGGAACAATCAGTCTGGATGTCGCATCAGGATCAAGTGACCCAAGCGCCTCCCGGGTTCACTGCGGTGGCCGCCACCCCCGGGGCCTCGGTAGCCACCATGGAGGATCGTGATCGCGGTCTTTACGGGGTCCAGTTTCATCCCGAGGTCGGTCACACCCCACGGGGCGCCGAGATCCTGAAGAGATTCCTCTACGACGTTTGCGACATGGCGCCTGAGTGGACCAGCCATTCGATTATCGAGCAACAGGTCGAGTTGATTCGCCGCCAGGTGGGCGAGGCGAAGGTGGTATGTGGTCTGTCAGGTGGGGTCGATTCGGCTGTGGCGGCGGCTTTGGTCCACGCAGCCGTGGGCGACCAGTTGACTTGCATTTTCGTCGACCACGGTTTGATGCGCTTTGGCGAGGCCGAACAGGTCGAAGAGACCTTTCGTTCCAATTTCGACGTCGACCTGATCCATATGAAGGCGGCCGACCGCTTCTTGGAGAAGTTGGCCGGGGTCACCGAACCCGAAGAGAAACGAAAGATTATCGGGAGTGAGTTCATCAGGGTTTTCGAGGAAGCAGCCGAGACGGTCGGTGACGCCAGATTCTTGGTCCAAGGAACTCTGTATCCGGATGTGATTGAATCGGGTTCGGGCACTGCGGCAACGATCAAGACCCACCACAACGTGGGAGGACTCCCCGACGACATGGAGTTTGAGTTAATCGAACCACTCCGTGACCTTTTCAAGGATGAAGTAAGAGCCGTCGGCGAGGAGTTGGGTCTTCCCGAGGAAATCGTCTGGCGGCAACCCTTCCCGGGGCCGGGTTTGGCGGTGCGTATAATCGGTGATATCACCCAGGAACGCTTGGATCTCCTTCGATCCGCCGATCGGATTGTTACCGAAGAGATTAAGAGGGCCGGGCTCAACAGAAAGATCTGGCAAGCCTTCGCTGTCTTGCCCGCGGTGAAGACTGTCGGAGTGCAGGGTGATGGCCGCACCTACGCGTATCCTGTGGTGATTCGGGCAGTAACTTCCGAGGACGCCATGACCGCCGACTGGGCACGCCTCCCATACGATTTGCTGGAAAAAATGTCGTCACGGATTATCAACGAGGTGCCAGGAATCAACCGGGTCGCTTACGACATCTCGAGCAAGCCTCCGGCAACCATCGAATGGGAGTAATCACCCCTGTTCCCGACATATTTTTGTGAACTGAGGTTGTGTTCACGACACAACAAAGCTTCAAGAAATGTGGATCTGAATGCACTATTCAAGACAGCCCCTGGAATGCCGATAACGCCCAAAAGGCCAGGGAAACAATTTGGACATGAATACTCCTGAGCTCACCCGAATCTTTCGAGATGAGCTTCAGCAAAGATCTGATCGGTTGGTGGTGGGCGCACGCGCCCTCCGCGATCGTTCTCTCGCTGCTGCCGATGTCCCTGACCTAATCCGCGACGCCCACACCATCAAGGGGTCATCCGGATTGCTCGGATACGATCGCATTCGTGAAGCGGCCACCTGTCTCGAGGAGCTGTGGCGAAAAGTCTCCAACGGCCAAGCCCCGAGTTCCGATGTCGTGGTGGCGATGGAAGCGGTCGCCGGGCGTCTCCCGGCATCGATAGACGACGACGGACTCGAAATCGCACCGCTGATCAAGAAGCTTCTCGAAGGTCTCGAAGATGGAACCGACTCCGATGATGTGCTGACACTGACCCAGCCCGAATCCGGTTCGCTGGGCGGGCTTCTGGCTTCGGTTTCTCAGTCTCTGCTTGGTGGTGTCACCCGGGTCGACACCGGTGAGCTCTACCGGTTGATCAACCGGGTTGTGGAGGTGTCCCTCGACGCCGACGCGCTGGCCGATCTGTCGTTGGTTTCGATAGAGGGTGCCGATCCCGAACTGTTCCGCAAAGCTTGGCGGAGCCAACTTGCCGGACTGAGTGCCTCGATCGGTGAGATCCAGGATCAAGCAGTGTCCCTCGCCAACGTCAGTTTTGCGGAAGTCACCTCTACCTTTCCCCAGTTTGTTCGCTATCTCGGTCGTCGTATCGGCAAGGATGTTCGTCTCGACTTGGTCGGTGAGCCGGTTCAACTCGACCGCCAGATCGTCGACCTGCTCCGCGAGCCTCTGAGACACCTCCTGGTCAATGCGGTGGATCACGGGATCGAAGGCGCCGAGGCTCGCAAGGCACAAGGGAAGCCCGCCACCGGGACCATATCGGTTGGAATTCATACGGTCGATGGCAAAGTCGAGATCTCGGTCGCCGACGATGGGGCAGGCATTGATTGGGAGCGGGTTGCCGACGTCGCCTCTGAGCGTGGTTTGACACCGTTGCCGACCGACCTGACGCCGATCTTGTTCCATCCCGGATTTACCACGGTCACCAGCCCCACTGAGTTTTCCGGCAACGGGGAAGGGCTCGACGCGGTGAGGGAATCGGTGGAAAAGGTGCGAGGTGTCCTCCATCTCGAGTCGAATCGGGGCTCAGGTACCAAGGTCACCTTGAAGCTGCCGGTCTCCATGGTGCTCCAGAATGTCGTGGTCGTGGTATCCGGCGAACAGTTTTGGGGACTGCCTGAGGCCTCGGTCGAAGCGTCGATGCCTTTGTCGAAGGCGGAGATCAAGTCAACCCCTTCGGGCCGCGTGCTTCGGTTTGAGTCCGGGGCAGTCCCGTTTGTATCGCTGGCCGAGGCAGTGGGAACTGATGCGGTGGTAGATGAGCGGGAGATTGTCGTAGTCAACACCCGTGTTGGCACGGTGGCCATTGCCGTCGACGAATTGGTCGATCGCCGTCGGGTCGCCGTAAAGAACCTGGGTCCGATCCTGGAGGGGGTTGGCCACGTGACGGGCGCCGCACTGCTTGGCGCGGGTCAGGTCCTTGTCGTGCTCGATCCCAACTTCCTGGGCAAGTTTGCGGGCCGGACCCCCAAGCCAGTGAGCGGTCGGCCCAAGGTTCTGGTCGTCGATGACTCTGCGGGAGTCCGGCAGTTGCTGTCGGCAACCCTCAATGGGGACGGCTTCGATGTCACGGTTGCCGGTGGAGCTCGCGAGGCAGTTATGGCCATGGCGGAGGAAAACTTTGATGCCTTGGTGGTCGACTATTCAATGCCCCGCTCCAACGGAGCGGAATTGGTGCGTGCTCTTCGCCGGGCCGATGTCGGGGTCCCCATTGTGATGGTTTCTGGTGTCGCCAACAACGACGAGAAGCAGGATGCTTGGTCCGCTGGAGTCGACGCCTACCTCGACAAGTTCGACCTTCGCCAGGGAGTTTTGACCAGCACGATTCGTCGCCTGGTCGGTACCGCCGAAACCGCCTGAACGCGATTGTTGTTCCTTCCCCTGAGGGACGACGGGGAAGGTGGCGCCGCCGAGGAACGAGGCGGTGACGGATGGGGCTGGTTCCCACCAACTCAACCTTTACGCGCGTTCAGCTCCGCGAGCTCCGCCTCCGGGGGAGGAGTAGAACCCCGGCCGCCTTGGGGAGGGAAGGCTCAATTTCCCCGTGAGAACAGCCGATAGTTCAGATAATGCTTGAGTTGCCGCGTCTCCCCGACCTGGTGGCCTACTTGCTTCCGCTGGTGGGTCTCGCAGCGGTGTTCTACGCGTACCGAATCACGGCTGCGGGTAAGGAGCGCGAGAAGGAAATCCTCAGGCTGTCCGAGGAGGCTCACACCATCAAGAACGACTTCGTGGCGATGGTAAGTCACGAGCTCCGTACCCCCCTTACCTCCATCGCCGGGTTCGCCGATACCCTGGTCCATTCCTGGCAAGACCTGTCGACGTCCGAGGTCGACGAGTTTCTCTCCATCATCAATCTGCAGTCGGTCTACCTCGGTGACCTGGTTGAAGATGTCCTGGTCATTCCCCGTCTTGAAGCTAACCGCCTCCGATTCCATCCCGAACTGTTCGATCTCGCGGATCTCATCGCAGAAGTCTCCCGCATGGTCTTCCCCTCCGGAGGGAAGAAGTCCGCCGAAGTGAGTCTCCCCGAGGGCGTCAGGGTTATGGCCGACCGCCGTCGGGTCCAGCAAACTCTGAGGAACCTCCTCGAAAACGCTCGAAAATACGGTGGCGACCAAATCATGGTCGAGGGCTACGTGATGGGGGACCAGTACCTGGTGGTGATCGCCGACAACGGCTCCGGGGTCCCTGATGACGAGACCCGAAAGGTATTTGAGAACTTTGAGCAGGTGTCGAAGGGCGATGCCCGGGAAAGTACCGGCATCGGGCTCGGCCTCCCGATTGCGCGACGCCTCGCCAGGGCTATGGGTGGTGAGGTCTGGTATGAACGGAGATTCCCCACCGGTTCTCGCTTCTGTTATTCGCTGCCTCTCAAGCGTCGTGAAATCGGTGGCGACGGTCGGCCCGGTGAGCCCGAGATTCTCAGCCCGGCCGAGGTCGACCTCGAATCGGTGGTCGCCCCGTAGGTGTGAGCTTTCGGACGTGACTCGCGCACATCCTGTCTGGTGTGTGTCGGGTTCAGTCCCAACCCCCCGGTACTATCACGACCAATGCAAGCTGAATGGTTTCTTGACGATGTCCCGGCGGAGTCGCCGCTCTTTGCCGACCTGAACCCGACACAACGGGAGGCGGTGGCCGCAACTGAGGGTCCGTTGCTGGTTGTCGCCGGTGCGGGCTCCGGGAAGACCAGGGTCCTCACCTACCGGATCGCCCACCTCATCCGCGACATGTCGGTGGCCCCGGGCTCGATCCTCGCAATTACCTTCACCAACAAGGCGGCCGACGAAATGAGGGATAGAGTCGGTCATCTCGTTGGCGGCATGGTGAAGTCGATGTGGGTCTCCACTTTCCATTCCGCTTGCGTTCGCATCTTGCGTCGGGAGGCATCCCGGCTCGGGTACAAGTCCGGATTTTCGATCTACGACGAAGCCGATTCGGTCCGCCTCATTTCTCTGGTGATCAAAGATCTCGACCTCGACACCAAGCGTTTTCCTCCGAAGGCGGTCAAGGCCGCCATTTCGAAGGCGAAGAACGAACTGATCGATTTCGAGACGTTCGCCGATCAAACCGACGGGTTCTATCAGGAACAGATCGCCGATATCTATCGGCTCTACCAGCAACGCCTCCTTACCGCCTCTGCCATGGACTTCGACGATCTGCTGATGATCACCGTCGAGTTGTTTGGTGCCTTCCCCGACGTCCTAAGTCACTATCAGGAGCGGTTTCGCTATGTATTGGTTGACGAATATCAGGACACCAATCGTGCCCAGTACACGTTGGTCAACCAGCTGTCCGGAAAGTACCGCAACGTATGTGTAGTCGGCGACTCCGACCAGTCGATATACCGGTTCCGTGGCGCCGATATCCGAAACATCGTCGACTTCGAAAAGGACTACCCCGATGCTCGCGTGGTTGTCCTCGACCAGAACTATCGATCGACCGAGACCATTCTCGACGCCGCCAACTCGGTGATCTCAAACAACACCAAACGATCTCCGAAGAATCTGTGGTCGGACCGGGGCCGTGGCGGGCCGATAATTCGTTATGAGGCCGAGGATGAACACGACGAAGCGGGTTTCGTAGTCGACCAGGTGGAGCGTCTCCAGAAGGAGGGTTTCAATCTCTCCGACATGGCTGTCTTCTATCGCACCAACGCGATGTCCCGCGTCGTCGAGGATGTGTTTGTCAGGAGAGCCCTTCCCTACAACGTCGTCGGGTCGGTGAAGTTCTATGACCGCAAGGAGATCAAGGACGCAGTCGCCTATCTCCGCGCTCTGGTCAATCCAGCCGATGAGATATCGCTAAAACGAGTTATCAATGAACCGAAGCGAGGGATCGGAGCCACAACTCTCGCCCATATCGACCGTTTCAGCCAGTCAAAGCAGATCTCGTTCGCCGAGGGAATGGCTCGGGTGGCCGAGATCCCCCAATTGAACGACCGGGCCCAAAGGGCGGTTTTGGAATTCGGCGGTCTTCTCGACTTGATGAGGGGAAAGGCCATTGAGGAGGGTGTCGAAGCTGCGGCGCAATCGGTCCTCGACGACACCGGAATGGTGGCTACATATGACGCACAGAAGACGATCGAGGCCATGGGTCGTGTCGAGAACCTGCGTGAGTTGGTCGGCGTCGCCGCGGAGTACGAACAATCCAATGAGGGGGCGATCATTGGTGACGAGGAATTCGACACCTTGAACAACCTGCGTCGTCTCGAGATCTTCCTTGAAACCACCGCCCTGGTCGCCGACATCGATGAGTACGAGGAGGGGGCAGGCGCGGTAACTTTGATGACCCTTCACACAGCCAAAGGATTGGAGTTTCCGGTCGTCTTCGTGATCGGCATGGAAGACGGTGTCTTCCCACATATGCGCTCGTTGGGCGACCCGTTCGAACTCGAAGAGGAACGACGTCTCGCCTATGTTGGGATTACGCGCGCTCAGGATCAATTGTTCCTTACCTCGGCCTGGAATCGAATGTTGTTCGGTGGTTCAAATTACAACCCGCCGTCCCGATTTCTCCAGGAAGTGCCTGACTCACTGATAGAAAAAGCCGGGAAGAGGCAGCGACGGAGTCCGGTTGACCGAGCGGCATCCACCGGACCGCGCGTCCAGGTCGACCCGGCCCAGGTGGGCCCGGGGGACCGGATCCGGCACGACAAATGGGGACTGGGGACGGTCCGAGAGGTCGTGGGCACGGGCGACCGTGCCGAGGCCGAGGTGATGTTCGACACCCAGGGCAAGAAGCGGCTCCTCCTCGCCTGGGCTCCCCTGGAAAAAGCGTAAAAACCAATCGTCGGACGGGGGTTGGAGCTACGGCACCCAGGGCCAGATTTTGGGGAGGCTGAAGAGGACGATGGTCGCGCCGAGGAAAATGGCAGTGGCCACCGCAATGGCGAGCTGTTGGTTTCGATGGGCTACAAGTTTTGCGCTTACGCCAAGGAAGAACAACACGAGGGCGAAAGCAACTACAACCAAGACGTAGTTGTCGGAAATTTGGTTCGCCTCAGCGGCAGAGTCCGCCTTGAGACCCGCTTCAACGAGGAACTCGGCCGACGTCACTCGATTGGCGACGACGTACTCGTCCATCTCGAACGGTGTCGATGGAGCGTTGTCTCGATCGTTGATGAACTCTGTCAGCCAGGCATCGAGGGCGGGCTTGAATTCTGGCCTAACGCGTTCATAGAGGAACCCGGAGAGGGTGCCCGCTTGGGGGAGGTAGGGGACGCCCGGCTCAAACACCAGCGTGCCCTGTTCTATCTCGTCAGCTGCTGCCGATGCGAAACTGAGGAAAGTCTGGACGTCGACCGCGCTTTGTTGGCTTCCGAGCAGATCGAAACGGGTCGACTCGGTCCGGGCGGCACCGGCTTGAGCGAACGATGTTGCTTGGACACCTGACCACTTGGCGCTTTCAAACGCGGCCCAGGCCGTGAGAATTGCGGCCAGCGCCATAATCACCGTGGCAACTAACTCGACCCGATCCTTATTGCGAAAAAGTCCCTTTGGTTCTTGCTCGGACATCGGCGGGAGGATAGCCGTTGCTCAAACCTTTTCTATGTCCTCGAGCAGCTCGTTCCAGCTTGCCGTGAATTTTTCGACACCTTCGTCCTCGAGAGTTTGCACGACATCGGCGTAATCAACTCCCACGTCTTGAAGGCGTGCCAGGTCGATCAGGGCTTGAGCGATCTCACCATCACCGAATGGTTTCGGGCTGGAGTCACCGTGGTCTTGGTAGGCGTCGATGGTTTCCAGGGGCATTGTGTTGACCGTCCCCGGCGCCACCAGCTCCTCTACGTAGAGGAGGTCGCTGTAGGCCGGGTTCTTCGTCGACGTCGATGCCCACAGAGGCTTCTGCGGCCGGGCACCTATCGCCTCGAGTCGGGCCCAACGCTCTGAGGAGAAGACCTCCAGGTAGTCACCGTAGGCAACCCGGGCGTTGGCCACGGCGGTAACACCGAGTAGGGAATCTGCTTCTTCAGTCCCGATTTCTTCGAGGCGCCGGTCGACTTCGCTATCGAAACGGGAAACGAAGAAGGAAGCCACCGATGCGACTCCGGAAACATCTCCTCCATCGGCGTTGAAACGCTCCAGACCGGTGAGATATGCGTTCATCACCTCCCGATAACGAGGGAGGGAAAAGATAAGGGTGATATTGATCGAGATGCCTTCTGCGGTCAGCTGTTCGATGGCAGGAATACCTTCCGGGGTGGCCGGCACCTTCACCAGCAGGTTCGGCCGGTCGATCTGCTTAACCCAGTCGCGAGCTTCGGCGACGGTCGCCTCGGTGTCAGAGGCGAGAGTTGGAGAGACCTCGACCGAAACATGGCCATCGGTCCCACCGGTGCGTTGGTGGACTTGAGCAAGGACGTCGCAGGCACGAGTCAGGTCTGAGGCCATCAGAGATTTGATGATCTCCTCGGTGGGGGTACCCGCCGACTTCAGCTGAGAGATTTCGTCGTCGTAGGTGTCGGAACCCGTGATCGCCTTGGCAAAAATGCTGGGGTTGGAGGTCACACCGGTCACGGCGTCTTGATCTATACGCCGTTGTAGCTCTCCCGAATCGAGCATTTCGCGTGAAATCTGGTCGGACCATACGCTGACACCCGCCGCGCCGAGCCCATGAAGGTTGGATTGCGTCATTTCCTAATCGTAGGCGCGGTCCAGCAATTGATTCCGCGGGAAGGGCTAGGCCAAGGGATGGCGCCACGCCAGGTCAGGGAATCGAGCAAAGTCGCCATCAGTCGTGAGCCATTCCGAACCGGATTCGATAGCGAGCGCTGCATGGAACGCAGCTGCTGTCAGATTTCCCTTCACCCGGCTGTTTCCGCACAGAGAGGTGAAAATATCCCAGTGTCGGTTGCCGGGTCGGATCTCGACAGCATTCGGTTGCGCACGTATCGCCTTTGTGAATTCCACTGCATCGCCGGTGTGGGTGGGGACGGCAAAAACTTTTGGATCGGTTACGACTCGGATGAATCCTGATAGGACAAGGTTCGAGTAGCCAAAGGCACTCGATGATTGGACCACCTCGTCAAATGTCTCCCGATACCGCTCATGGTCGGTGGTGTCTGCGCGGTAGGCGTAAACCAATCACAGTAGCTCACCGCCGGTGGACGACGATTCCCCAACTTTCGGTCGCCCAACTAGCCTTTGTTGCCGCTATGCCCCGCAGAATTCTCATCGCCAAGCCCGGTCTCGATGGCCACGATCGCGGGGCCAAAGTGATTGCAAGAACCCTCCGAGATGCCGGGCACGAGGTGGTCTACTCCGGGCTTCATCAGACACCGTCTCAGATCGCCGAGACCGCGGTTCAGGAGGATGTCGACGCCGTTGGCATGTCAAGCCTCTCCGGCGCCCATCGAACTCTTTTCCCCCAGGTTGTCGAGCAATTGAAGACACGCGGCGCTGCCGACATCATCGTTTTTGGGGGCGGGGTCATCCCGGATGCCGACCACGATGCGTTGAAGAGCGCTGGCATCGCAATGATTTTCACTCCGGGTACGCCGCTCGATGAGATCACTGCCTGGGTCGACGAGAATATTCCCCTGCGGGGATGAATAAGGAAGGAATCAATTGAAGATCCACGAATACCAGGCCAAACAGCTGATGGGTGCCCGGGGAATCCCCGTTCCCGCTGGGACTATGGCAACCACGGTCGAAGAAGCTGTCGCCGCCGTACGCCCGCTGGTCGAGGCTTCGGGTAACCCGGTCGTTGTCCTCAAATCACAGATCCATGCCGGGGGCCGGGGTAAGGGCACGTTTAAAGAGCATCCCGAAACCAATGGTGTCAATGTGATCACCGCCGGTATCGACGGAGGAGTGGAAGCCACCGAGGGAGCGGTCCGAGATCTGGCAACCAAGATGCTCGGGTCGACCCTGGTCACCATCCAAACCGGCAACGAAGGCAAGACTGTCAACCGCCTTTATCTGGAGCAGGGGATTGACATTGCCCGTGAGTTATATCTGGCGGTTCTTCTCGATAGGGCAGTTGGCCGCAACATCGTGATGGCTTCTACTGAAGGCGGAATGGAGATCGAAAAAGTGGCCGAGGAGACTCCGGAAAGGATCATCCGGGCCGAAGTCGACCCGGCAGTGGGTTTGCTTCCGTTCCAGGCGAATCAGCTCGCGGCCGAACTCGAACTAGGAGACGAGGCGGGTTCCAATTTCGTGGTGTTTGTCACCGCCCTTACCGCTATGGCGCGCGAGATGGACACCGACATGATCGAGATCAACCCGTTGGTGGTAACCACCGACGGACAGGTGATGGCGCTCGACGGCAAGATGGCCTTCGATGACAATGCCCTGTTCCGTCATCCCGAA
This sequence comes from Acidimicrobiia bacterium, assembly GCA_041746755.1. Lineage (GTDB taxonomy): Bacteria > Actinomycetota > Acidimicrobiia > Spongiisociales > ZC4RG35 > MA-ANB-1. The sequence continues at coordinate 12,672 of JBGTGL010000011.1, forward strand.
GTGGCTGAGATGCGCGATCCCACCGAGGAAGATCCTTCCGAGTTGTTGGCCAAGGAGGCCGGGCTCAACTACATCAAGTTGGATGGAACCATCGGCTGTCTGGTCAACGGCGCCGGGTTGGCGATGGCCACGATGGACACCATCAAACATGTCGGGGGAGAGCCGGCCAACTTCCTCGATGTCGGGGGTGGTGCGACCGCGGATCAAGTCACAAAGGCATTCGAGATCATCACCGGCGACGAGAACGTCAAAGGGATATTCGTCAATATTTTCGGTGGGATCATGCGTTGTGACATCATCGCCAACGGAATCGTCGAAGCGGTGGGCCGGGTCGGTCTCTCCGTACCGCTCGTAGTGCGGTTGGAAGGCACCAACGTCGATCTGGGCAGGCAGATCATCGAAGACTCAGGTCTCGACGTGGTCAACGCCGACAGCCTTCGCGATGGGGCGGTCAAGATTTTGGAGCTGACCAAGTGAGCATTCTGGTAGACAAAAACACCCGAGTCCTTATTCAGGGTTTGGGAAAGACGGGTCAATTCCACACCGAAAAGGCAATCGCCTACGGGACCCACATGGTCGGGGCGGTCCACCCCTCCCGCGCCGGTACCACCGTGACCCTCGAAGGGGAAACAGACCACTCCGGGGTCCCCGGCCGACCTGACACCTTCTCAGAAAAGCTGCCCATCTTCGGGTCCGTTTCGGAGGCAGTCGCTGAAACCGGGGCCAACGCCTCGGTCATCTACGTCCCGCCGCCGTTTGCGGCAGACGCCATCATGGAGGCGGCCGCCTCTGGAATCGACCTCGTAGTGGCAATCACTGAGGGAATCCCCGTTGCTGACATGATCAAGGCGAAGCGGTACCTGGAAGGGAAGCGCACTCGCCTGGTCGGACCCAACTGTCCCGGGGTCATCACGCCCCACGAGTGCAAGATCGGGATCATGCCCGGTTATATCCACCAGCGGGGAAAGATCGGAGTCGTTTCCCGCTCCGGAACTCTGACTTACGAAGCCGTCCATCAACTGACCCTGCTCGGCCTAGGTCAGACCACTGCAATCGGGATCGGGGGTGACCCTGTCAACGGGACCAACTTCGTTGATGTGCTCGAGCTCTTTGAGGCAGACCCCGAGACTGAAGGGGTCATCATGATCGGTGAGATCGGTGGCACGGCTGAAGAAGAAGCGGCCGAGTTCGTCGCCAACGAGATGAGCATCCCGGTGGCCGGGTTCATCGCCGGCACCACAGCACCGGCGGGAAAGCGGATGGGCCATGCCGGAGCGATTGTTTCCGGTGGACGGGGAACGGCCGAAGCCAAGATCGAAGCGATGAACGAAGCCGGGATTGTGGTGGCCGAAACCCCGTCTGACATGGGTGAGGCGATGGTCCGCGCTCTTGGCTGACCCACTTGATCTGATCTCGGCTGAGGGTGACAAGCTTCTCGCCGTCGCCCGCCAGGATCTGGTCCGTCAGGTTCCCCCAGTATCCGGGATGGACGATGGCTGACCTCCTTTCGCATACCGGTTCCGTATTGGGGCGGACGACGATGGTTTGTCGGGACCGGCTTCAAGAACGACCCACGTCACCCAAGATGGGAGATGGCGACCCGCTGGAGTGGTTTTCATCCAATCTCAATGTGTTGTGCGAGACGTTGCGCGCGTCGAGCCTGGAGGCCCCGGTTTGGGGATTCGGTCCCAGTCCCGATATCGGTTTCTGGGTAAACCGGATGTTGATCGAGGTAGGAGTTCATCGGTGGGACGCCGAGCATGCGTTTGGCCGACCCCTGCCTCTTGTCGACGAGGTGGTTGTGGCCGGGCTCGATGAGTTCCCGGTGATGTGGTCGCCACATCTTGGAGACTTGATCCCAATCAAAGTCGTCGCCACCGACATGGGCCGGGATTGGAACTACGGTCACGGTGACCCGGTGTACACCGTGGAGGCCAGCGGTTCAGACCTATATCTGAGATTGATGTCACGACCGTCACCCGCCAAGTTCCCTGAAGAGTGGGAGACGGCGGTCGACTCTCTCGCCCCTCCACCGCGGTAGAGCCGGGCGCTAACACGGGATCACGACCGCAGTGTTCAGGGCGTCGATCGTTTGACCGTGGTCACATGGTCGATGGAACCCGCCCTACTCCTGTTGCCTCCGCTAGTGCGCACAGATAGGCCTCGGCGTAGTCGAGTCGTTTACTCGAAACTCACCACTGTGTCTCCAGGAGCTATTCCGAGGACCTCACGAACGTCTTTGGGGATGGTGATTGGGCCCTTGGACGTCACCTTCGCTGCTGCATCCATGTCCCTTACTTGCTCAGAAACGTTCCATGTCGGCGGTTGCGTAACCGACTACCGCCGCATCGGCGGTCCTCACCGGTTGCAGTGCTGTCGCTAGTTCTTCGATCCGGTCGCCGGGAACCGCAACGGTGAGTTCGTCGTCGCCCATCCCGGTACGCGCCCTGGAGAGAGCGCAACCCATCGAGGCAGCGATCACACCCGTTTCGGCGGCCCGTGGCAGGATCTGGCATTGCGGCTTGCCTGACCACTCAACTTCGACAGCGTCGTTGATCGCCATCATCTGTTTCGGCGTGACCCGCAACAACACGACATCGGGGACGGCTGTGGCCTCAGCGAGTGGACCATAGCGAACGCCGGTCGGCCTGGCCTCCAAGGCGGCGACCCCGGAGAACGCCTCCATCGTCACCCATCCCACATCGAGCAATGCGCCGACATCTGACTTGTCGAGTATGTCGCCCTCCTCGACAAACCCATGGGTGTATCTCCCTACCGAGCAGTTGCCGTGGTCCTCTGGCGCCGTGTCAAAGGTGGAGTGGTGGCCGTGTGTCCAAAAGACGCAGGGCGCAGCGACCCGGCCGCTCCGACCATCGTCGGTGGGCTCCGACATTGGTTCGTCGAAATGGGGGACTCCGTTTGCTGAGTCCGCAGTTAGAAATGTGATGGCTACCGGCTCGAAAGCTAAGTCGAGAAGTTGGTGCAGCGTCGCGGAAGTAGCAGAAAGACTCATGTGACCTCTTGTTGGCTTCGAAGCCGAGGCTAGTGGCTGGCCCGCCAATTGCGAGACGGCCACATCACGCAAGAATCCTGCACACCGACCGCGGGCACCCTTAGACTGGCCCCCATGCCATGGATCATTGCCGGAATTGTTGTTCTGCTTCTCGTTTTCATCGTCACGATCTACAACAGCCTCGTCAAGCTGCGTAATCGCGTTGACAACGCCTGGGGGCAGGTGGAGGTCCAGCTGAAGCGACGATACGACCTCATTCCCAACCTCGTCGAAACCGTCAAAGGGTATGCGGCCCATGAAAAGGACACTTTCGAGCAGGTGACCCAGGCCCGCGCTGGGGCCCAGGCCGCAAGTGGCCCGGCGGAACAGGCGGGAGCAGAAAATTTCCTCACTTCCGCTTTGCGCCAACTGTTTGCCGTTGCTGAGGATTATCCCGAATTGAGGGCGTCGGAAAATTTCGCCTCGCTACAAGCTGATCTGGCGGAGACGGAGAACAAAATCGCGGTGAGTCGTCAGATCTACAACGACACGGTGCTCACCTACAACAACAAGGTGCAGCAGGTGCCGACCAACATCGTCGCCGGATTGACCGGTTTTGATGCCCGTGAGTTCTTCGAGGGTGGACCTGAGGCCCAGGAAGCTCCCCAAGTCGACTTCTAGATGAAGCGTCGTCTTCTCGTCGGAGTAGTTTTCCTGCTCCTTGTGGTTCCGGCCCTGCCCGCCCTGGCTAAGTCATATTGGATTTCGGATGCAGATGTCGATGTCACAGTCAACTCGGATGGCTCTCTCGACGTTGTGGAGCGAATCACATACGACTTCTCCGGATCATTCAGCGGGGCTTATCGCGACATTCCACTGACCGGAGGGGGGTCGATCGAATCGATCACGGTCCGCGACGAATCGATCGATTATCAACTCGGAGGATGCACGGTCCTTGGGTGTAGCTCGCCGGCGGGGACTTATGGCGTCGAGGTCTATTCCGATCTTGCCCGAGTGGTGTGGCATCACTCCTCGAACGATGAATTGCGCACTTTCACGATCTCATACCGGATGGTCGGATATACCGTCGCCTGGGACGACGTCGTTGATGTAAACCTCAAGGTTTGGGGAGCCGAATGGTCGGTCGGGGTCAGCCAACTCTTCTCCAGGATGCATCTCCCCGACGGCCTGCAGGCCGGCGATGTCAAAGTCTGGGGCCATCCCTTCGGGGTCAATGGTGATACTTCCCTCGGGGAAGGCGACGTGAATCCGACCCTTTCGGCTTCGTCGATTCCGGCCGAACAGTGGGTCGAAATGAGAGTGGTCTTCCCTACTGCCGCACTCGACTCGACCGATGGTGCGTTGCGGCTGTCGGGGGACCAGTTGGATTCGATACTCGCCGAGGAACTTGAGTTTGCCGATGACGCCGAGGAGGCTGCACGGGCGGCGCGGATAGGCACGATTTGGGGCGCCGCCGCCATGGTGTTGCCCCTTCTCGGCCTTGGTGGTTTGATCTACTTCAGTTTCGGGCGCGAACCCAAGATCGACTACGACCGGGAGTATGAACAGGAACCTCCGTCGGACCTGCAACCGGCCGAGGTCGGAGTGTTGCTCACTCAGGGGGGCGTCGATGAGAAAGACTTCACGGCGACGTTGTTCGATTTGATTCGCAAGGGAGCCATCAACGCTGAACCCTCACAGGTGACCAAAGTGACATGGGCGGGCCTGAGGACTGAGACCATTTCCGATCTGACCCTATCGATTGGTGAAAAGACTACTGGATTCACCGACTACGAGCAGGCTGTGCTCACTGTGGTCAGTCGGGTCTTGAGCGAAGGGCCCCGCCCTCTCAACGAGTTCCGGACGGCCATCCGCGAAGACGCCACGTCCAACGCCAAGACGTATCAGATTTTCCGAGAGCGGGCTCGAGCCGCCGTTAAGAGCTCGGGTTTCATCGAGGACCAGGGGACCTCGATGGCCGTCCTGGTGGGTGTAGCCCTGGTGATCACTGTCATCGGTGCATTTTTCCTGGTCCCGGCCGCTTTACGTAATCGCCCGGGTGGCGCCACCATTGCCGCCCTGGTCCTGTTGGGTTTGGTGGTCGGTGCGCTGGCGACGATCATTTTGATCAGTTTCCGGAGGGTGCGGATCAGGCGAAGTGCCGAAGGGGCGCTCGAAGCGGCACGGTGGAGTGCCTTCCGAGAGTATCTGCGAGACTTCTCCCGTCTTAAAGAGGCTCCGGCCATCTCGCTCGATCTCTGGGACCGTTTCTTGGTTTATGCAATCGGTTTCGGCGTGGCAGAAGAAGTGCTGGAACAGGCACGCATTCATGCTCCGCAGGCCCTCGAGCAGTCGTCTTCGATCTACTGGTACGGGTCTCACGGGTACACCGGCGGCAGCACCGAGAATGCATTCGCCGGTCTCCAATCCGCCCTCTCCGGCGCGTTCACACCGCCTTCCTCGAGCGGTGGTGGCGGTGGCGGCGGTTTCTCCAGTGGCGGTGGCGGCGGTGGCGGTGGCGGTGGCGGCGGCGCCTGGTAGGCGCCCCCTTTCCTGTGTCGATTTGTTGGCCACCTGTTGGCGATTTTCCGACACAGAAGCTATCGATAGAGCCGTAAAGGGGATACCGTTTTGGGGTGCGCCGACTCCTTCCCCTTGTTGTGATAGTCGGGCTATTGGTCGCTCCCGGTTCGGCACTGGCCGACGTGGCCGAATTTCCCGTCTATACCGGTGACGAGTTCAAAGAGATGTACGACTTCGCAGTTCGCCATGAACTTCCCCGGCTGAATCAGCCCGCGGGGCGGAGCACCGTCACCGGTAATGACGATCTCGACGACCGGATATGGTCGATGGCATTCTCTCGGGGCTACGTACTTCGGCCGGTGGCATCGGACGGCCTGGTCAACGCAGACGGCGTGCCGATGCAACCAGAGGCGGCGGCCGCATGGAAGAGGCTGAAAGCAGCGGCGCGAGATGCCGGTCTCCCTTTCATTGTTTTGTCCGCCTACCGATCTCCCGACCGGCAAAGAACGCTATTCAATGGCAAGCTTGTTGGTACCAGCGACGACTCGATCAACGCGGCCCTCCGCTGGTACTCGCTTCCCGGCACATCGAAACATCACAGCGGTTATGCACTCGACTTCATCTACCCCGACGGTACATTCGGCGAGTTCCGAACGACCCCGGCGTATGACTGGCTGGAGAAGGACAATTTCTACAACGCCAAGAGATTCGGTTTCATCCCGTCTTACCCCGACGATGTCAGTGCCCAAGGCCCCAACCCCGAACCATGGGAATTCGTGTGGGTGGGGGTGGAAATGATTCGGTGTGGCACACCAGTCGAGGCCTCCGAGATCGGACCGACCGGCGGTTTCTTGGGCCAAGTGGTAGCCGATGTTGCCGAATGCCCCGGTGTCCTCATCACCCCGGGCGAGGCGGTGGTGGGACTTCCTACCTGGTGGTACCGGATTAGATGACACCGCGTAGCCACCGTTTGTGATTTGACCCCTTACATTTTCCTGCCACAATAGGCTGATGGCATCGCCCACCTCTGTCGCCTCACCCCGTCTCGGGCGGCAGGAATTCATCTCTCTGATGGCCATGCTGATGTCGATTGCGGCCCTTGGAGTCGACCTGATGCTTCCCGCGATGGGTGCGATCCGGGAGTCTTTCGGAATGCTTCCTGATTCAACGGCAGTCGCCGGCTTGGTCACCGCTTACATCCTCGGGCTGGCCGCATCGCAGTTGGTCTATGGAATCCTTTCCGACCGTTTCGGTCGTAAACCCCTTCTCTATGCGGGGATTGGCCTCTACGTCATCGGTGGTCTCGCTTCGATGCTCGCCCCTTCTTTTGCCTTCCTGCTCGTTGCCCGGTTTATCTGGGGCTTGGGTGGAGCGGGGCCACGGGTGCTCACGCTCTCGATTGTTCGTGACATCTATGAGGGCGCCGAGATGGCTCGTATGATGTCGTTCATTCTCGGCGTGTTCATTCTGGTGCCGGCAGTGGCGCCCAGCATCGGGGCATTCCTCACCGATCTGGTTGGCTGGCGGGGGACTTTTGGTTTTGCCCTGGTGATGGCGGTTTTGATCGGTTTGTGGTCGGTGCGGCTGCCTGAATCACTTGCCCCCGAGAGGCGCCGCAGCATCGGTATTCGCGCCGTCCTGGAGTCGGGGAAGATCGTTCTTTCCAACCGGGTCACTGTTTTGTCGATGCTGACGCTCACTCTGCTTTTTGGTGTGTTCCTTTCCTACATCGCCAGTTCGGAGCTGATCTTCACCGAAGTGTTTGATCGCGGGGCCCAGTTCCCGCTGATATTCGGCTCGATCGCGCTGGTGATGGCCGTCGGAATGTTTACCAACAGCTGGCTGGTGGGTCGATTCGGAGTTATGAAGTTGATCCGCTTGATGATCCTCGGATACTTGCTGGCATCCCTGTCGCTAGCTTTCGTCGTCCTGTTGGCTGGCGGGCTGCCCGGGTTCTGGGTATTCACGATCTCGTTAGGCGTCATGGTGTTGTTCCAGTCGATTCTGATACCGAACCTGAATACGCTGGCTATGGCGCCGATGGGCGCTGTGGCCGGGATCGCTTCGGCCGTGATCGGGACCGTTTCTACCGGATTGGCTGCATTGATTGGCGCCTTCATCGACCGCCAGTTCGATGGCACGGTCCTGCCCCTGAGCCTCGCATTCGCAGTCGGCGGCTTACTCACTTTTGGCTTGGTCAGGGCGATCGGTGATCCTGAGACGCCAGCCCTGGAGACGACTGAAGGAGTTGCCCTACTAGACGCCGCCCTTGACACCCCCTCTATCATTCATTCCCCCGCATCCCCGGCCGCCCCGGTTAACGGATAACCACACCACCTGAGATGACGGTGCCCACCAGATTGGTGGCAGGGCGGTAAGGGATATGGGCCACGGTGGGAGCATCCAAGACGATCAGGTCTGCTCGGGCACCCGCTTCGATGATTCCCCGATCGTCGAGCCCCAGTGACGTTGCTCCGCCCCGGGTGGCGGCGTGGATAGCCTGGTCAACGGTCAATCCCATTTGAGCCACGGCCAAAGAGATGATCGGAGACATGGCTTCGAAGTACGAGGTGCCGGGGTTGCAGTCGGTGGCCAGAGCAATGTTGCACCCGGCTTCGAGGAGAAGCGGTCCCGGCGCCTGGGCCGAGCGCAGCGTATAGCTGGCCCCGGGGACGAGCACCGCGCTGGTGCCGGCCGCGGCCATGGCTTGGGCGTCTTCCATGGTGGCGTGGTCGAGATGGTCGGCACTCACCGCCCCAATTTCCGCAGCGAGGTGGGCTCCACCGAAACGGGAGAGTTGCTCCGCGTGAACCCGGGCGCCGAGCCCGAATTCCGACGCCACAGCAAAAATCCTTCGCGCTTCGTCCACCGTGAAAGCGCCCTCCTCGACAAATACATCGCAATAGTGGGCAAGAGGGGCGACCTCGGGGAGCATCGTCTCCACCACCTGATCGACATAGCCGGTCCGGTCGTTGGCAAACTCCAGCGGAATCGTGTGAGCACCGAGAAAGGTGATCTTTACGGTGATCGGCAGGGTGTCGCTGAGTCGGTTCGCCACCCGTAACAATCGCAGCTCAGTTTCCAGATCGAGCCCGTAGCCCGACTTGACCTCGATCGTTGTCGTGCCACTCCGGATCATTCTCCATGCTCTGTCTACAGCAAGGTCGAAAAGCTGTTCCTCGGTCGCTGCTCTAGTTGCCGTCACCGTCGAAAGGATCCCACCCCCTTCAGCAGCGATCTGGCTGTAACTCTCGCCGGCGAGCCGGCGGGAAAACTCGTCCGAACGGTCGCCGGCGAAGATGAGGTGGGTATGGGCGTCGACGAATCCGGGCAGAACGGCCGCCCCATCGCATTGGACGATCTCTCCATTTCCCAAGAAAGGCGCATCCTTCGCAGTCCCTATGTAGCTGAACTTGTCACCGTCTATGGCCACTACGGCATTCCGCATCGGTTCTCCGTCGTTGGTTACAAGCTGTCCGATGTCCGTGAGGAGCAGGTCGGTCACGGAGCTTCGGCCTTGATCTCGCCACCGGCGATCATTCGTGCAACCAACTCGATCTCAGCGGATGTCGATCGATCTTCGGTCAGAGGGGGAATTAACGTGCGCACCAGTTCGACGATCCGAGCGGCTCCAATTCCGGGTTGCAACGGGCCCCGGTACTCGATTCCCTGAACCGCGCAGAGTATTTCGATCGCCAGGACACGACGGACGTTGTCGAGGATGGGGAAGAGCTTTTTGCCGGCTCCCCAACCCATCGAGACATGATCTTCCTGGCTGCCCGAAGTGGGAATCGATTCCACTGATGCCGGGTGCACCAACACTTTGTTCTCTGCCACCAGCGCCGCCTGGACGTACTGGCTGATCATGTATCCCGAGTCGAGCCCCGGGTTGGCAGCGAGAAAAGCAGGAAGTCCCCCCGAACGCGCCGGATCGAGAATCCGATCGGTGCGGCGCTCCGAAATCGAGCCGAGCTCAGACAGCGCGATCCCGGCAAAGTCGAGGACAAAGGCGAGGGGTTGGCCGTGGAAATTGCCTGCGGAAATCACCTCGTTGGTTTCCGGAAAGACGATCGGATTGTCGACTACCGACGCCATTTCCCGTGTCAACACGGCTTCCATATGGTCGAGGGTATCGCTCACTGCTCCGTGGACCTGTGGGGCGCAACGCAATGAATAGGCATCTTGGACTGCGTGGTCGAAATCCTGGGCGTGGCTCGAACCAATCTGAGAGCCCCCTATCAGCGCCGCGATTCGGGCGGCGCTGACGATCTGGCCCGGGTGGGGGCGGAGTTGGTGGACCTCGGGCCGGAAGGGGCGAGAACTACCCATCAGCGCTTCGACGCTGAGGGAACAGGCGACGTCGGCAGCCTCGGCGAGCAATCGACCCTGGTGTAGGGCCAGAGCCCCCATCGCCGACATCCCCTCGGTCCCGTTGAGAAGCGCCAGCCCCTCTTTGGTCTTTAGTTGAAGCGGGACGAGGTCTGTCTCCGAAGTCGGGAGCACCCGATCCCCGGCTCTAACGAATCCCTCCCCGATCAGCGGCAACGACATATGGGCGAATGGGGCCAGGTCACCCGAGGCTCCCACCGATCCTTGCCCCGGGATGACCGGGAGGATGTTTCGGTTGAGCATTTCTAGGAGTTTTTCGACCACTACCGGTCGGACCCCCGAGTGGCCTTGGGCCAGAGTTCGGGCCCGGAGCAACAGCATGGCGCGCACGAGAGCGTCGGGGATGGGGTCACCAACCCCGGTGGCGTGGGAACGAATCAGGTTGTACTGGAGGGTTTCGGAGTCTTCTTTGCCGATATGGGTGGTGGCCAGTGCTCCAAAACCTGTGGTGATCCCGTACACAGTCTCGCCCGACTCGACCGCTCGATCGACTAGCTGGCGCGATGGTGCCATCCGGGCGGCAAGGTCGGGGCCGGGTACTGCTTCGACTCGGTCGACTGCCACGGAGACGACCTGTCGTGGGGTGAGGGGTCCCCCATCGATGATGATTGATTCCACCCTCCGATGCTAACGATCCGAGTTGAGACCGGACGCCAACGGTTTCAGGGAACAATCATCCGCGGCTGCTTGTTTCCTCTAGAGATGAACAAAGATCTCACACCGACACTTCTGGAACCCGACTCCACCCTGGCGATTATCGGAGCCACCGATACGCCGGGGAAGTATGGAGGAATCATCTATCGAGACATGAAAGCCAAAGGATTCACGGTGTTCGCAGTGAATCCGGGGCGCGATACTGTCGATGGTGACCCCTGCTACCACTCGGTGAATGACCTTCCGGAAACTCCGACCATTGCCGTTTTTGTGGTGCCGGCTCCCCGCGGCGTTCGTGTGCTCGAGCAATGTAGGGAGGCGGGAATTCGCAATATCTGGATACAACCAGGTGCCTTCTCATCGGCCTTCCGATCCGCCCTCGACGGCGACGACTTTGATTGGGTGGCCGAGGCCTGCGTAATGGTCCGGGCTCGGGTCCACTCCTGATACTCCCCTGGTGACCGCGACGCGGCGAACCCTGGGTTCCCCCGTCGTCGCCTCGGGCTTTGACGAGGCGCTGCGTCGCTGGTGGCCCCAACTTCGTCCCGGCCGGGGCCGAGCCGACCCCGACGGACCGGAACGCCTAGATCCGTCCGTTGAATAACTCACGGGCGATGATGTTGCGTTGGATTTCAGAAGTTCCCTCGTAGATCCGGGGCGCCCGCACCTCGAGATACAGGTGGGCCAATGGCGAGTCTGCTTCGAGGCCTCTCGCCCCGAGCACCTGGATTGCCACGTCTACAGCCCTTTGTGCTGTCTCGGTCGCGGCAAGTTTGGCCATTGCCGCTTTTCCGGTGAGTGACTCGGTGTCGCCCTCGTCGTGGGCCCGGGCCGCCGAATAGACCAGGTGACTGGCGGCTTCTATAGCGACCCGAACATCGGCCAACTGATGGGAGACCCCCTGAAAGTCCTGAATCTTCTTACCGAAAGCCTCTCGATTTGCCGCGTGGGATACGGCTTCCCGGAGCGCCGCCTCGGCCATCCCGAGGGCGAAAGCCCCCACACTGGGGCGAAAGAGGTCGAGGGTTTTCATCGCAACGCCGAACCCCTGGTTGATCTCGCCGAGAGTGGCGGAGTCCGGGACAAATACATTCTCCAGGTGGATCCGCCCGATTGGGTGCGGTGAGATCATCGCGATACTTTCACCGGACAACCCTTCAGCATCGCCGGGCACGGCGAACGCAGTGATGCCTCGGCTCCTCGCTCCGGGGTCGGTGCTGGCGAACAGGCTATAGACGTCGGCATCTGGAGCATTTGAGATGTACGCCTTGTCGCCAGTCAGACGAAAACCTTCGCCGTCACGGGTGGCGGTCATCGCCAGAGAACCGGCATCGGAACCTGCTCCCGGTTCGGTGAGGGCAAACGCGGCGACCACCGATCCCTCCTTGATCCCGGGAATCCATCGTTCGCGCGTCTCCTTGCTTCCCGAGAGGTGGATGGGAAAGCCGCCGAGCCCTTGAAGGGCCAGTGCTGTTTCCGCGGCGGTATTGGTACGTGCCAGCCCCTGGCGGACTGCACAGAGGTCGACGGCGGTCACCCCGTCACCCGAGTAGATCAGGTCGAGCAGGCCCGATTCGCCCAATCCTGCGACGAGTTCCCGGTTGACCCTTCCTTCTACTCCCGAGGAGGCAATGTCAGTCAGGGACAGGCCGACGGCTTCCGACTGACTGATCCGGTCGGTTAGCGGGCTCAATGTCTCAGTTGGCGTTCTTCAACTGCCGCACGATCTCGGCGAGCCGTTTCTCGATATCGTCTATTCCCACGCCCGCCTCGATCGCGGTATTCACCGCCCCGATGAAGATGTTCTCGATCCCGGCGTCCCCACCACCCTCGCCCACGGTGCTGAGACGGGTGGCGAGAAGGCGATCGCGCTCTTTGGCGAGTCGATCGAATGCGGCGATAAGAGCTTCCTTGTCGTGGAGGGGGAGTCCCTGAGCCATCGAGTGCGACAATTGCCTCAGTTCGTTCTGGCGGTCCTTGAGCTCGGTCCTCCGACCGAAAGCGTCGGTCGGAAGTTCGAGGAGTTCCTCGTGAATAGAGGCCAGTTCGTCGCGAACCTGGTCAAGTGTTGGTTCCATGTGAAGAACTTAGCGATTTCTCCACGGTGGCGACCGACATGGGGCGGTCCCGCCGTTAGCCTGCCACCTGTGAGCCCATACCGAGCGTCCGCAGCGTTTACCGAGAATTGGGAAAACTTCGAGTTTCGGGTCGAAGACGGAGTCGGTTGGCTGAGATTTACCCGCCCCGAGCGGCTCAACGCTCTCACATTCGACGTCTACGCGGATCTTCGTGATCTCATCGGAGAAATCGAGCATCGCGACGATGTCTCCGTCCTCGTGATCACCGGTGAAGGGAGGGGCTTTTGTTCGGGTGGCGACGTCCACGAGATAATCGGGCAACTCGTTGATATGGACACCAAGGGGTTGCTCGAATTCACCCGCATGACGGGGGCCGTGGTCGAGGCGATAAGGAGAGTTCCCTTGCCGGTGATCTCGGCTGTAAATGGGGTGGCGGCCGGTGCCGGAGCCGTTATTGCCCTCGCCAGCGATCTCCGCCTGATGGCCGAGAGCGCCACGATCCACTTTCTCTTCACCAAGGTCGGCTTGGCCGGCGCCGACATGGGTTCGGCCTATCTCCTTCCCAGGGTGGTTGGTCTGGGCCGGGCAACGGAACTGCTCTTGCTCGGTGAGCCTGTCAATGCGGGCTCGGCCCTGCAGATGGGGTTGGCATCCAGGGTGGTCGCCGACGGAGAATTGACGGATCATGCGATGGAACTCGCCCGCGGCCTTGCTGCGGGCCCGAGTCTTGCCTTGGGAGCTACGAAGGTGTTGCTCGGTCGGGAACTCGATATGGACCTCTCCTCGGCGATCGAGTTTGAGGCGTACACCCAAGCCCTTCTCATGACCACGGAAGATCACGCTGAGTTCTACCGCGCTTTCACCGGCAAACGCGCCCCGGACTGGAAGGGAAGATGAATATACCGCTCAATCCGGCCGGGATGCCGCCCGCCCGGGGGTTCTCACATGGGGTCCTCTCCTCCGACGGCCGAATTCTCCACATCGCCGGCGAAACCGGTCACGACGAGGATCTTCAGCTCGATTCCGGCTTCGTCGAGCAATTCGGCAAAGCCTGTCAGAACGTAGCGGCCGTGGTGAAAGAGGCTGGCGGGGACGCCTCCGACGTGGTCTCGCTAACGATCTACGTGACTGATGTATCGATGTATCGCGACAACCTGAATGCGGTTGGCGCTGCCTATCAATCAGTGTTTGGAAGACACTTTCCCGCCATGGCTTTGATCGGCGTCTCCGAATTGGTCGACCCGCGAGCTCTCGTCGAGATCTCCGGTGTTGCGATCCTCCCGCTTCTCTGAGGCAATCGGCCGCAGCGAAGTCAACCCAATGACGCCACGACATCGAGGAGGCGATCCACGTCTGATTGGTCTTGGTAGATGCCGAACCCGATCCGCAAACGATCACCCCGATAATCCGTGATGACACCCCGTTCGTGGAGGGCGCTATACACATCGCCTGCTTGTGCCGATCTAAACGTCAGGAAGTTGCCCCGGTCGAATCCCGATTCGGGCACCAACTCACCGAGGTTGGGGGAGGCGCTGAGGAACTGTTGCTGGAGGTGGGTGACACGCTCGTGGATATCGGCCGGAGTTATCCCGATCGCTTCCAGCCACGAGAGTACGGCCCGGAGTCGATAGATTCCTGACGGGTCGTAGGTCGCTCCAGCAAACCGGGTTGCATCCTCGTTGTAACCGACTGTCTCGCTGACCCCTTCCTCCAGTTGGCCAAAGCCGGCGTACCAGCCGGTATCAACCGGCCGTAGCCCGTAACCCGGTGGACAATGGAGGAAACACGCTCCCTCGCCCGCCATCGCGTATTTGTATCCGCCGGCCAGAAAAAATACCCGGTCCTCGATCGGTCCGATGTCGGTGGGGCGCGCCAAGAATTGGTGATAGCCGTCGATGACGAAGTACGTGCGTGGGTTGGTGGCCATCTTCACCAATTGCTCCAGGTCTCCGACTACGTATCCGGAGTCGAAAAATACCGACGAGAGATAGATCAGGTCGTGGCTATCGGCCGCGATATGGGTCGAGATCCGCTCAGAGAAACTGCGAAAAGGCTCGGCATCTATTCGGTCGACGATGGCCAGACCGGCTTCTTCCCAACGGAGGCTCTGCCGGGTGAAGGAATGAAACTCCGACCCGCTGGAGAGGATCCGTACCGGTGGTTCCAGACAGGAGAAGATTCTGACCAGGAAGTCATGGGTGTTTGGGGCGAACGTCAACGAACCGGGATCGGTGAGACCGAGGGTGGCGGCTATCAGTTCCTTGGTCTCCGGAATAACTTCGCCGAAAACGTAGTCCCACTTGTCATCGGCCAGTCGGGCAGAGTCGAGCCAATACTGCTTGTGCGCCTCATAGGCAACGTCGGGCCAGGGGTGATGCGAGTGTGCGGCAAAGTGGAGACG
>JBGTGL010000012.1:0-10764 GCA_041746755.1 Acidimicrobiia bacterium
CGATCCCCCACGCGGAATTCCATTGGGGCGACTACGCATGAAAGACCTTACCAATGCCGGTATTCATCGGGCCGGGCGCACCGTGGCGGTCCAGGAAGGCAAGCCAGTTGTCGAGGACGGGCGAATCCTCGAAGTGTCGAATGTGGTTTGGGCCACCGGCTTTACTCCGAACTTCGACTGGATCGACCTCCCGATTCCGATTCACAATGGATACCCGATTCAAAATCGGGGGATCGTCGACCCCGTCCCTGGGCTCTACTTCGTTGGTCTCGCGTTCCTCTACTCGCTCAGCTCGGCTTTGCTCGGCGGGGTAGGGCGGGACGCCGGATACATCGCCGACCACATCGCAGCACGCGGTGCGGAACGAACCACCGCGGGAGCCGTAGGGGCGTCGCAGCCTTGATCAGGCGTGTTGGATTCGAGGGAGCGTCAAGACGGGATCGTAAATGCCCCGACGAGGTCCCTGAAGATGAGGTCGATCTATTCGAGCGATGGATCCTGGGAACAGGGCATCGGGACTGGGCCTGTCCTCGCGCCACAGGAAAAACCCTGGAAGTCGGGATCGGCACCGGTCTCAATCTGCCCTACTACTCAAAGGGCCTCTGTTTAACCGGCACTGACCTGGATACCGAGAGGCTCGTCGCGGCGAAAGCCCGCTCAGCACGTTTGGGCCTACCAATCGACCTCATCGAAGCGGATGCCATGGACCTGCCATTCTCTGATGGGACTTTCGACTCGGTTGTCTGTACTTACGTTCTCTGCAGCGTCCCCGATGATCGCCATGTCATCAATGAGATGAGCCGGGTCCTCAAGGCTGGGGGCCTACTCATTCTGGTTGACCATGTGCGATCCACAGTGCCACCCATCTATTGGGCACAGTGGATTTATGAGTTCATCCCGAGTCGAACCAAATCGCAGTACATGACACGGCGACCCGCCCAATATCTCGACTCCGGCAAGTTCGAGTTCGAAGCGCAAGATCGCTTGAGGGCGGGCATCGTAGAACGCGTGGTGGTCAGAAAGAAATGAGAAACGGCGGAGGGGGCGTGAGAGCCGCACGACCAAAGCTCGAGTTGGTGGGAACCAGCCCCATCCGACTCCGCCTCGTTCCTCGGCGGAGCCACCTTCCCCACAAGTGGGTAAGGAACAAGAAGGGTTGGGCTCCGCCTTCTTATTCCCCCACACCGGAGGTGCTACGGGGTAAGGAACAAGAAGGGTTGGGCTCCGCGTTCTTATTCCCCCTCCGGAGGTACGACGGGGTAAGGAATAGAACCACCCACCTTCGTACGTGGTGCGGACGGACGAAGCTAAAGGCTTTCGATGAGTTTGTCGACCCGCTCGTCGAAGGCCTTGAAGGGGTCTTTGCACATCACGGTCCGTTGCGCCTGGTCATTGAGTTTGAGATGGACCCAATCAACCGTGAAATCGCGCTTCTTCGCTTTGGCAGCCTTGATGAACTCACCACGGAGACGGGCCCTGGTGGTCTGTGGCGGTTTTCTCACGGCGAGGGCGATCCGCTCGTCGGTGACCACCCGATCCATCATTCCCTTGTCTTGAAGTAGGTAGAACAGGCCCCGCGACCGGTCGACATCGTGATATGCAAGATCCATCATCGCCAGGCGTGGATCGGACATTTGCAGCCCGCGACGGTCGGCATAACTTACCAACAGCCGGTACTTCGCCACCCAATCGACCTCACGGTCGAGAGTCATCGGATCTTTTTCCAGTCCGGTGAGGAGATGTTCCCAGCGATCGACCGCTGCCTTGACCTGGGGAGGAAACCCGGGGCTGCGGGAGAACCGCATTGCCCGATCGAGATATTCCCACTGGATGTCTAAAGCGGAGAGCTCACGGCCGTTGGTGAGCCGGATCTTGCGCCGACACGTTGGATCGTGGGCAATCTCTCGGATTGCCCGAATCGGATTCTCCAGTCCGAGGTCTCGGAACACCACCTCGTTCTCGATCATCTGAAGCAAGGCCACCATCGTCCCCATTTTGACGAACGATGCGTATTAGCTCATGTTGGAGTCGCCGGCGATGACATGGAGCCTCCGGTAGCGCTCGGCGTCGGCATGGGGCTCATCTCTCGTGTTGATGATCGGGCGTGATCTGGTGGTCGCCGAGGAGACACCTTCCCAGATGTGGTCGGCGCGTTGGGAAACCGAAAACGTCGTGCCGCGGGGGGTTTGGGTCAGTTTCCCTGCTCCCAGAAAGATCTGACGGGTGACCAGGAACGGGATCAACACCTCCACGGTTCGGTGGAAGTCTTTATGTCTGCTGACCAGATAGTTCTCATGGCAACCATAGGAGTTGCCCGCTGAATCGGTGTTGTTCTTGAATACGAAGATCTGACCCCGAATCCCCTCTTCCTCGAGCCGCTCCTCCGCCCCCTGGACCAGGCCCTCGAGGATGCGCTCCCCTGCCTTGTCATGAGCGACAACATCAAAGAGGTCATCGCATTCCGGTGTGGCGAACTCAGGATGTGAGCCGACATCCAGGTAGAGCCGGGCCCCGTTTTCCAAAAAGACGTTGGAGCTACGGCCCCAAGAAACCACCCGGCGAAATAGGTATCGGGCCACTTCGTCGGGGCTGAGACGCCTCTGGCCGCGCAGGGTGCAGGTCACCCCGTATTCGTTTTCCAGCCCAAAGATTCTGCGCTCCACAACAGCAGGCTAAACGCTGCCCGGCTATTCGGAAGGAGAAGTGCCCTTTATCTCAGGCAGCGCGTCGTTGCTGAGACGGCGAAATGCGCGCCTCCCATTGGAATTGTCGAGCACAGCTACCTCCCAGCCCTCGGAGTCTCGGCCCTCGGCGCGTTGGAAAGCAGTCGCACCGGCAACGAAGACGTCCTCGAAACTCATGTTGGGCACCCACAATTCCCCCAGTGCTTCCGCGAGTTGTTCCGACTTGCCACCGATGGCAACGAAATTTCTTTCGTCGTAGAGAGTGCCGTCATATGTGATCCTGAAGAGACGGTGTTCCGAACCATCCGGCGAGATCTCGGCGAGGAGCAGCTCCACTTCGAACGGCTTGGGGTCACGGGTAAATATCACCCCCATGGTCTGGGCGAACTGGGTGGCCAGGCCCATAGCGGTGACATCGTCGCGGGAGTAGAGATAACCCATGAGATCGGCCTGACGAATTCCGGCCTTACGCAATGTCTCGAATTCGTTGTACTTGCCGACACCGGCAAAGGCGATCCGGTCATAGACCTCAGAAATCTTATGGAGTGCGGTCGACGGATTCTCTGCCATTAACAGGACACCGTCTTTGTAGTCGGCGGCCAAAATCGAGCGTCCCCGGGCGATTCCCTTGCGGGCGAACTCGGCCTTGTCCCGAACCAGCTGTTCCGGAGCGACATAAAAGGGAATCGTCATCGGATGCTGTCCACGGCGGCTTCGGCGAGCGGGCTCACCTCATCGTCGGCTAGTTCGACAAGACCGTCGGCATCGATCCGGACCACGGTGGGGTAGATCCCCCGTCGCAGATCGGGGCCACCGGTCGCCGTGTCTTCTTGAGAGGCAGAAACCAAAGCCCGAACCGCATAGTCGGCGGCTTGATCGGCGCTGAGACCCTCGTCGTAAACGGTTCGTAGGTACGACTTGGCGAGACGGGACCCCGAACCGGTGCTGCCGAAGTCGATCTCCTCATAGCGGCCCCCCACCACGTCGTAGCTGTAGAGACGGCCAGTCTCCTCGGAGTGGTCGTACCCGGCGAACATCGGCACCACCACCAAACCCTGGAAAGCCATCGGAAGCTGGTTTCTCACCAATCGTGCCAGAAATGACGCCTTCCCTTCTAGAGAGAGCCGAACACCCTCGATCTTCTCGTAGTGCTCCAGTTCGACCTGGAAAAGCCGGACCATGTCGATGGCGAGGCCGGCCGTCCCAGCAATGGCAACGGCCGAATATTTGTCGGCAGCAAAAACTTTGCGAATCCGGCGATGGGCGACGAGATGGCCTTCCGTGGCCCGGCGATCTCCGGCCATCACCACACCATCCTGGTAGCGAAGGGCAAGGACCGTGGTGCCTTCGGGGACGCTGGGGGGCTTCTCCCCCGGATTGAAATGCATCTTGGGCAGGGCGCCCATCGAGTCAAGAAGATCCGTGAAACTCGAACCCGGTAACGGGGCGTCCATCGGTAGGGGCAGATTGTGGGGAGTTATCACTCTCCACCTTTCTGCACATAGTTCTTGACGAATTCTTCGGCGTTCTCTTCCAGAACCTCGTCGATCTCATCGAGCAGATCGTCGAGGGCTTCCAGATCGGCCTCGGTCTCGACAACTGCTTCGGCGTTGTCGGTTTGCTCGTCGGACGACGACTTCTTGTCCTGCGATCGTTCCCGGTCTGACATCAGATTCCTACCCTTCCAGACGCCTCAGCAAGTCTGCAGCGTCTTCAGCTTTTTCAATAATCGAGCCGACCAGTGCGGCATCTCCTCTCAGAGGCTCCATCATAGGAACCCGTTTGAGATGAGTTTCACCGACGTCGAAAACTAACGAATCCCAGTTCGCGGCCACCACCGACTTGCTGAACTTGTCGACACACCGGCCCCGAAAATAGGCGCGGGTACGTTCCGGCGGGTTGACCGCAGCGTTGGCGATATCTTCATCGGTGAACAACCTTCGGAAGCCTCCACGGGCATTGAGCCGGTTGTAGAGTCCCTTTACCGGGTCGACATCGTGATATTGGAGATCGAGTGCTCGCAGCTTGGCGCTGGAGGCTTCGAGGCCATCTCGCTCCATAAAGCCCGTGAATATCCGTCGTTTCGCCACCCAGTCGAGTGTGTCGGCCAGCGACATGACGTCGTTCTCCAGACCGTCGAGCACCCGGGCCCACTCTTCGATCAGTTGGTGCCAGACCGGTTCGTCCAATTCCTTCTCGACGTACTTGGAAAGCCACTCCAGGTAGCGGCCCTGGATTTCCAGGGCGGTTGCGGTCCCGCCGCCATCGAGGTCGATGGGACGGATGAGGTCGACGTCGTGACTGACCCGCCAGCAAGCATCAACGGGGTCGGCCAGGTCGAGCGGATCGGGGATCGCACCATCTTCGAGGGCGGCCAGCATCAGGGCTGTGGTTCCGACCTTGAGAAAGTTCTGTACCTCGGAGAGGTTGGCGTCGCCGATGATCACATGGAGCCGTCGGTACCGCGAAGGATCACCATGCGGTTCGTCGCGGGTGTTGATTATCGGTCTCTTCAGAGTCGTCTCCAGACCCACCTCCTCCTCGAAGAAGTCGGCGCGCTGGGTGATCTGGAAGTCCACATCGGGACGGTCGTTTTCCGAACCCACCTTGCCCGCACCTGTGAAAATCTGACGGGTGACCAGGAACGTCATCGCATACCGGATGATGTCGCCGAAAGGGGTCTCCCGCGACATCAGGTAGTTCTCATGGGCGCCGTAGGAGTTGCCCTTTCCGTCTGAATTGTTCTTGTAGAGCGACACCTGTTTGCCTCCGCTCTCAAAAGCCGAGGCAACGGCCGACCTCATCACGTGCTCCCCTACCTTGTCATAGAGGGCGGCCTCCAAAGGGTCATAGCACTCGGGCCCCGAATACTCAGGATGGGCATGGTCGACATAGAGCCGAGCACCGTTGGCCAACACCGAGTTGACCACTGCCCCTTCGGGATCGAGCGGTCCATAGGTTTCATGTCCAAACCCGCGGGCATCGCGGCCAGGTGACTCTTCCTCGTAAGACCACTGCACCCGGACCCGCCGGCCCGGATAGGAATTGACCACCAGCGAAGATGCCACAGCCGGATTGAAACCCGGTTCTCCCCGGACGGTGATCCCGTATTCAGTCTCGGTGCCGATGACCTTGTGTAGCGCCATCAGAGGTATTGGCCGCCGGAGACCTTCTCGATGAGGCGGCTTTCGTCATCACCACCGACGAGGGTGCGGACGTAGACAATCCGTTCGCCCTTCTTGCCGGAGATTTTCGCCCAGTCGTCGGGGTTAGTGGTGTTGGGTAGATCTTCCTGTTCCCGGAATTCCTGCTTGATCGCCGCCACCAGGTCTTCCTGGCCCACACCGGGCTCGCCGTCGGCAATCTGACGCTTAATGGCGTCTTTCTTGGCGCGACGGACGATGTTCTCGATCATGGCGCCCGAGGCGAAATCCTTGAAGTAGAGGACTTCGCGGTCGCCGCCGGCATAGGTCACCTCGAGGAAGCGGTTTTCATCGCCCTCGGAATACATGTTCTCGACGGTCACTTCGATCATCTCTTTGATATAAGCCGCCCGGTCGCCTCCATGAGCGGCCAGGCCTGCGCTGTCGAGCGGAGTGTTCGTCGAGAGATAGATCCCGAATATTTCGCGCGCTGCCTCCGGTTCGGGACGGTTTATCTTGATCTTCACGTCCAGTCGGCCCGGCCTCAGGATGGCAGGGTCGATCAAGTCTTCACGGTTCGACGCTCCAATGACCACGACGTTCTTCAGCGATTCGACGCCATCGAGCTCGGAGAGCAACTGGGGAACGATTGTCGATTCGACATCGGAACTTATTCCGGTCCCACGGGTTCGGAACAACGAGTCCATCTCATCGAAGAACACGATCACGGGCACGCCCTCGTCTGACTTCTCCTTGGCGCGTTGGAAAATCAACCTGATTTGGCGCTCGGTTTCGCCCACCCATTTGTTGAGGAGCTCGGGCCCCTTGATGTTGAGAAAGTACGACCGCACGTCGGGATTGCCGGTCCGCTCTGAAACTTTCTTAGCGAGACTGTTGGCCACGGCTTTGGCGATCAGGGTCTTGCCACATCCGGGGGGGCCGTAGAGGAGAATGCCTTTCGGTGGCTCCAGCTCGTACTCTTTGAACAGGTCACGGTGCAAATAGGGCAATTCAACGGTATCTCTGATCTGCTCGATCTGATCGGCGAGCCCACCCACCTGGGAATAGGTGACATCGGGAACTTCTTCGAGCACCAGCTCCTCCATCTCGGGCCTCTCCATTTTCTCCAGGATGAGGCGGGTCTTGGGATCAATACGGACGTAATCGCCAGGACGCAAGAAAACATCCTTCATCGCATCGGAACGACTGATAACGCTTTCGTCGTCGGCACGAGCAATCACCACCACACGGTGGTCGTCGAGGATTTCTCTGATGCGGAGGACCTCGCCGGATTGCTCGAACTCGCGCACGTCGATGATGTTGAAAGCCTCGTTGAGCAGGATCTCCTGGCCAACTTTTAGTTGTTTTACCTCGATGCTGGGTTGCGCTGACACGCGGAGTTTCCGGTTGCCGGTGACGACATCGACCGAACCATCGACATTGACCTGGAGCACCGTGCCGAAGTTGTTGGGTGGTGCGGTGAGCTTGTCGACCTCTTCGCGAAGTACACCCAGTTGTTGGCGAGCCTCTTCCAGGACTGCGGCGAGCTTGTCGTTCTGAGTCGTGGCACGCTCCAGCCGTTCTCTGGTCCGTTCCAGTTCGGTTTCGAGCTCACGGACACGCTCGGGTGCCCCGGTGGCACGGCGACGAAGGATGGCCACCTCTTCTTCGAGAGCCTCCACTAGCCGGCGCAATTGCACCGCTTCGTCTGGTGTCCGTTGATCTTCCACGGCTTCCTTCCTGTTGGGCCGCCTTCAGGCAGTATACGAATAGCCTGGTTTAGTTAGGGGACTTCTTCAATAGGTCCAAGGAACCCCGCCGCCACACACCGTCGGTGGCATGTAGCTAAACGCCACGCGCCAGACCCAGGTTCTACGCGTCACCACAACAAGGCCGCGGTCAGCCCCGGCTGGCTACCTTGCGGGTGAAAACCAAGAATCCGGTGTGGCCGACCATGTTGTGCTCGGGGCGGACCGAACGTCCGGAGACGTTCCAGTCGCGTACCAGCACCTCACGGACCTCGGTTTCCACGAAGACGCCGAGCTGTTCGGCAGTCTCCACCAACTTCTGAACCTGAGGCACGGTTGGCAAATAGGCGCTCACCACACCCCCGGAGGGTTGGTGTTTTGCAGCTGCATCGAGAACCAGCCATGGTTCCGGAAGATCCAGAATCAGTCGATCAGGGGCGACTTCTTCGACGTGATCGGCGACATCTCCGATCCGGAGTTCGACGTTCTCCGGCCAGGACCCGAACCAGCGTTCAATGGCCTTGCGGGCATGGGCGGAATGGTCTTCCCGGACATCTACTGACACCACTCGGCCACCCGGCCCCACTGCGCGCGATAAGCCCAGAGTCAATGCTCCGCTGCCCGTCCCGGCCTCGAGCACGGTCATTCCCGGACCAACGTCTGCGTACATAACGATCGGCCCGATGTCCTTCGGATAGACCACCTGGGCACCGCGTTTCATCTTGAGGATGTAGTCGGCCAGTCGGGGACGGAGCAACAACATCTCGATCCCGGCGGAGGTTCGCACCCATGAACCGTCATCTAGGCCGATCAACTCGGTGTGGGCAATGTTGCCGTTGTGGAACTGAAAAGTTCGGGTCGGATCCAGTTTGAGAAGGAAATGTCGTCCCTTGGAGTCGATGAGGAGTGCAGGATCGCCTTCGGAGAAGATCAAAACAGGGCGCTGATTCCTGCCACGACGAGGGCGAGGACCATTGAGATCACGACGACCCACACCGTCACTTGTACGAATTTCTTGTTCTGCATCTGCTCTATCTCAACTAGGGTGATCCACGGTACAAGATGGATCGATTGATACGCACATTGTTCGGCACGTCCGACCTTCGTTCTCAGGGCTACGGGAGGACGCTGCGCGGACTCAGGCGCAACGACCGACGGGAGATGATGTTGGGCCTGGCTTTCACCGCCCTCGCTATTTTCCGCGACTCACGAGGACGCAAAGAGCTTCTCTTTTCCAAAGAGGTACCCACCGGATCGGCCATCGTGATCCATCACAAACGACGGGGCGACCCCAAAATCGAGGTCATCAAACCCGACCGGGCTCAGACCTTATAGACCTCAACAACGGTCTTATTGCGACCGCCGCGGCGTCGCCCGAAGTAGAAGGCCACTAGGACCACACCTACCACGACGAGTCCAGCGACCATCGACTTCTCCTTGACCGATTCGGCCGTTTCCTCGACCGTACCCACGATCTGACGGGCTTTTGCCTCGAGATCGTCTCTAGAGATCGTCACTACTGAGCCTCCATCCGACTAGTCCTGCAAGTGCGGCGGCCACCACCGCTGTTATAAACCTGGCCAGTACCACATACCATTCCGACTCGGGCAGCACCATATTCAAGAGCGAGTAGACGCCGAGCAAAGCCAGGAACGCGCCCAGGGCAATGAGAATGGCCCCACCGATCCCCATCCCGGCGTGTTTTCCCAGTCGCTTCGCCGGATCAATCGTCTCCTGACGCAGATAGTCCTTGGACATCTCGATCAGGTCGGTGAGTTGTTGTGGTATTTCCTGGAAGTCTTTCATATTTCCTCCGTAGAGGCTAACAAGCCCTGGACACAGTACCAGCAGAGGTTATGGTGACCGTCCTGTGAGTTACGCACGCAGTTTGACTTCCTTGGGGACCAGGTACACCGCCCTGTGGGTCGGTCAGGCGGTCAGCCAATTCGGAACCTACGTCGCATTTCTGACTCTTCCATTTCTGGTGATCTACATCCAGGGTACTGAATCCGTCCTCGACTTTGCCCTTACATACGCATTGGAAAACATACCGACATTGCTGGTCGGGTTGCTCGGTGGGGTCTTGCTCGATCGGTGGCCACTACGCCCCATCATGATTTCCACCGACCTGGTCCGAGCCTGTGCTTTTTTCTATTTGGCCGCCAATTTGGACAACTACGGGGTCGGCACGGTTTTCGCCGTTGCTTTCCTGGTCGGATCGATGACGACAATGTTCGATGGCGCTCTATACGCCATGATTCCCTCACTCGTGTCCGAAAACCAGCTAGCCCGTGCCAACGGCCTCATCGCAGCCAGCCAACAGGCCAACTTTGCACTTGGTCCGCTCGCTGCCGGAATCCTCGCCTTCAGCACTGGCAGTCCCGCTATCGGGCTCTTCATCAACGGCTTCACGTTTGTCGTCTCCGCAATTTCGTTGTACTGGGTGGGTCGGGTCGGTCATCACCGCTCCCCCGAAGACGAACGGCAGGGATTCCTCACCGAGGCTGCAAACGGGATCCGTTACATCATGAACGAACCGAGGCTCAAGGTCACCACATTTGCGGCGGCCATCCCCAACTTCGTAGTCGGCTTTATCGAAGCAACCTTTGTAGTGCTTGCCGCGTTCGTGTTTCTCACTGAAACCGAGACCCAAATCGGGATCTTGCTGGCGGCATTGGGGGTGGGTGGAGTCATCGGCGCCCTGACAGCACCCGCGGTAATCCGCCGTATCGGACTGGGGAAGACCCTCACGGTCGGAATGTCGATCACCGGAGTCTGCCTTTTTGCGGTGATGTTCACCACCTACAGCTTCCTTACCCTTGGTCTCCAAATGGGTTGGATGTTCGGGGTATCGCTCGTCAATGTTCCGCTGGCGACGATCCGCCAGCACTACGCATCCGACGCCATGCTCGGCCGGGTCATCACTGCGTCTCGTGCCATCGGATGGGCCACCCTTCCCTTAGGCGCCCTCATCGGCGGCTGGCTTGGCGACAGCGAGACAACTTATCCTTGGGTGGCCCGCACCTTCCCCATCCTTCTCGTGGGCACTGCTATTTGGCTATACACGACCGTGATTTGGAACGACACGTTCGGACCCGATAACGAGGAGACGGCCGAATCGTCGGTTCACCCGGAGGCGAAGCTTCGGCAAGGGGAAGGTCGTCGCCGGTCCGCACGGACCGAGACGTA
>JBGTGL010000013.1:0-10691 GCA_041746755.1 Acidimicrobiia bacterium
ATGATGCTGATTCTCCTCGTTGGGATGGAGACAGACCTCGGTCTGATACGGGCCCGGATCCGCGTCGCCACTGCTGTTGGAATTGGTGGATTGATCGTTCCCTTTGGATTTGGCCTGGCAATGGGCTACCTACTTCCTTCGAGTCTCGTTGGCCCGGCCTCAAATCGGCTCGCATTCAACCTCTTCATTGCGGTCGCACTGGCACTCTCAGCCATTCCGGTGCTCGCCAAGATCTTGAACGACCTAAAGCTGCTCCGGACCGAATTCGGCCAGACCGCCCTCGCCGCTGGCATGATCGACGATGTCCTGGGGTGGGTCCTGTTGGGACTGGTTACCTCCCTGGCAACCGCAGGGACGATAACGCTGGAGAACGTGGCCATAACCCTCGGTGCGGTGTTGATCTTCCTTCTCGGGTCGGTGTTTGTGATCGGACCTCTATCCAGGTGGAGTCTTTCCTTCGTGCAGGACCACTCTCGAACGAGGGATCGGATTTTGACGTTGATCATTGTGATGGCGTTCGGATGGGGGGCGGTGACTCAGGCACTCCATCTCGAGCCGATTCTCGGGGCCTTTGCTGTGGGTTTGTTGTTCGGAAGGCTTAAACGACTCCCCGTCGAGGTGGGGCGGCAGTTGGAGAGTCTCACCTACGGGATATTCGCGCCCTTGTTCCTGGCCACAGCCGGCCTCCGACTCCAGGTCCACCTCCTCTTCGAGGGAGACCTGATCTGGATAACCCTTGCGATGCTGCTGGTCGCGGCGGCCGGAAAGGTGCTGGGTTCTTATCTCGGCGGCCGATTCTTCGCCGGCGTTAGCAACCGGCATTCGCTCGCCTATGGCGTTGCTCTCAACGCCAGGGGAGTGCTGGGGATCATTGTCGCGAGCATCGGCCTCTCCATGGGAATATTCGGCGGCGAGCTCTACTCGATGCTCGTGGTCGTTTCTGTGGTCACGTCAATAGCGGCACCCATAGGGCTCAGGAGGTTGATGGGTAGCGAAACCGAGTCGGCTACTCGAGTTGGTGAGGCTCCCCTCGAGTTCAAACGAGTTTTGGTCCCGCTTCGCATTCGTGAGGACTCCGAAGGTGAGATCCGTCCCCTCGATATCGCAATGCTCAGCACCCTGCGCGGAGGCCCACCGGCTGTCACCCTCTTCACGGTTGTCCATCCCAACGAAAGAAGGGCCGCGATGCGCTACCTGAATGAGGTGGCCAGCCGACTCCCTCCGGACATCGAAGTGACCAAAAGGGTGGTGACGGGAGAGCCGGTCACAGCCATCGTCACCGAAGCCGAAAAGGACTATGACCTCATTGCGCTGGGAGCGCCTGACAGAGACTCTGGGTCGGAGCACCTATTCGAGGCAACAGTGGACCAGGTTGTCAGGCTGGCGCCATGTCCGAGCATGATCTTCTCGTCGCGGCTCGGACATTGGCCACCGAATCGCATCATGGTCCCGACCGGTGGGTCGGCGGCAGCGCACCGGGCTGCCGACCTTGCATTCTCAATTAGTGGTGAATCGGGCCAGGTCTTGTTGTTCCACGTCATCGATCCCGAAGGTGCCACTTTGACGGGCACTTCGCTGCACAGTTCGGCCCCCGTTCGGTTGGACATGGGCCACAGCGTCGTCGACACGCTCCGGAAGGTGGGAGAGGAGGCGGGAGTTAGCGTGGTGACCGAGGTCGTGATGGGCGAGGCAGCGGTGCAATTGTTGGCTGTCGGACTTGTTTTCACAATCATCTTCGACTCGTCGATGGCAATGGTTTGGGCTTATCTATGGGTAATCGGGATGACCATCGTTTCTGCCGAGATCGTCAATCGGCGGACCCCGAACATCCCATCCGTACGTCCTGCTGCGTACCTATCGCTCGGCGGGGCCCTCCTGATATCGCTCGGGATCGTCTTTGGGCTCAATGTCTTTGAACTCGAGCC
This sequence comes from Acidimicrobiia bacterium, assembly GCA_041746755.1. Lineage (GTDB taxonomy): Bacteria > Actinomycetota > Acidimicrobiia > Spongiisociales > ZC4RG35 > MA-ANB-1. The sequence continues at coordinate 1,926 of JBGTGL010000013.1, forward strand.
GGTGACCCTTGTTGTGCTGGCAGGCATCACTCTGGGGAACACGCTGCCCTCGGCTGTCCTCGCGGTCAAGACGGCTGCTCAAGCATATTCCGACAACCCGGGCACCATCGAAGGTGCTCTGGCGCTCGGGCTCGATGCAGATCAGGTCAACCGTCTTCTCACTCCCCGAGCGATTCAGACCGCTCTGATTCCCCAAATCGAACGTACCAAGGTGGTGGGATTGATCGCACTACCCGGTGCGATGACGGGGATGCTTTTGGCCGGTGCCGATGCAATGAGTGCCGTTCTTGTTCAAGTAGTAATCATGTATCTGATCCTTGGATCCGTCGCCGTAGTGGTGGTTTCAGTGGTGACCACAATCGGAGTCCGCGCCTTTACCAGCGATGTGAGGCTGGCAGAATGGGTGGTCGGCGGGGAATCGAAGAAGTAGACGCCGCAAACCTCGAACCCGAGACAAATCGGGCTAAATCCTCAACTAATTACTGGACTTGAAATACCCTCATCGCATGCTCACGCCGCTGGACCGCGCCATTCTCGACTTCGAAAGGTCGTGGCTGGCCATCACCGGTCCAAAAGATCGAGAAATTGAATCCGTATTGGGTCTCAGCTCGGAGAACTACTACGACAGACTGCGATTTTTGGCCTTCAACTCAGGCGCCCGATCCTATGACCCTTTGACGGTACGCCGCGTCCAAGCGACGGTTGCCAGCTTCTCCACGGTTGAGGCGGTTGGCTGATGTCGACCAAAGGGCGTCACTCCGGCGAGGATGGGAATTTCTATCGGGACCTAGCGATCATGGTCGGTGGAATCCTCGGCGTTGGAGCAATTGTCTTTTTCGTGCTGTTTCTCTTCGCTCGAGACACCACCTCTGAAACCACTACGACTAGTTCAACCACCACCACGACGTCATCGACATTGCCCGGGGAGACCACAACCACTGATGGATCGACCAGCTCGACTGACGGCAATACTTCGACTACAACCATCCCGGTCCGGCCCCACGAGGAAGTGAGGGTGATAGTTCTCAACTCCCTGGGTATCGCCGGCGTCGCCGGACGATTCACTCAGGTTCTGGCTGACGAGGGGTATCAAACGCTCGAGGCGGGAGACTATCGCCCACAACAAGATCCGACGAAGATCTGGTATCGGGAGGGTTTCTCGGCCGAGGCGAATGAGTTGGCTGCCTTCATGCTCGAAGATTCGGGTACCGAAACACTGGTCGAGGCCCTGCCAGAAGAAACGCTCGAACCTGGTGCCGATTTGATTGTCGTGTTGGGAACCGGATACCAGGAATGACACACGCCGCTGCCCGGCGGCGACGGGGAAGCGCATGGATTCTTCCCGGTGTGATTGTCTTCGCGATCTGGTTGAGTACCTTGCTCGGCCTTCTGAGCCGGTCTGTTGTCGTCGATTTCCTCTCCTGGTGGCCGGTATGGCTGGCGGTTGTCGGGATTGGCTTCGCCCTGAGGGGGCGAAAAGTAGCCAAGTTCAACGCGTCGGGCCTGGTATCGATTGGAGCATCCCTCCTTCTCGTGGCTTTCCTCATCGGTCACATCCAAGGTTGGCCGGTGATGCCATCCACGTCAGGAGAGCTGGTTGGCGGCACCGATCAGGGTTTTTTCGCAGCCGCAGTCTCGGCCCGAGTCGGTGATGGCGGCCTCGAGGTGGGTGTTGGTTCGCCCGGAGTTCTGTACACGGCTGGGCCATTGCGAGGCGGCGGAAGTGTCGCTTTGCCCCAGGCTTTGGAACGAGCCCAGGGAGATGCGGTCTCGGTGGAACTGACCCAAGTCGCCGATCCCGGGTGGTACCAGTTCAGTGGGTGGGAAATCGGGTTGTCCCCGGCACCGGCTTGGGGAATCAACCTTGAAGGATCGTTGCAGGCCGATCTCAGCGGACTCACGATCGAGAGTCTCCAGATGGGTGGAGATGGGTCGGTGTTATTGGGGACGACCGATGTCAACGTGCCCGTTTCGATCTCCGGCGAGTTCGTGGTCGAAGTACCTGAGGGCCAAGCCGTCCGTGTCATTGGACCGGCCGAGGTCCCTGCGGACTGGGTTCGCAACGAGAGCGAGACTGTGTCACCCGCTCAGGGTGATGGGTGGATCGTTTCGGTCGCCGATGGATCTGTCGTTCGCATCAAGTACCGCTAGGTAGACTCGCCCACGTGCCTTCTGATCGTTTAAAACGCAGCGCCCTGGTTGTGTGGACCGCGGTCGGTGCGATCGCTTTGTTCTGGGTATTCCTGCGCATTGCGGAGTCGATCCGTATCATATGGCTACCACTGGCCTTCGGCGCCGGGCTGGTGTTTCTCCTCGAGCCCACCGTCAAGGCATTTGATCGCCTCGGCTTCCGACGGGTTTTCAGCGCAATCTTCGCACTCCTGGCCCTGACCGCACTGGTTCTGGCCACCGTGTTGTTGGTACTCCCCACCATCAGAGAACAGGCCACCGAGTTCATTGCCCGGCTCCCCGAACTCTGGTTGGGCCTTGTCGACTGGCTGCGTGGGGTCGCCAACAGCCTTGGCTACAACATCGATGATCTCCTCAGCCAGGATGCGATTGAAGATTGGCTTGCCGATCCGGCCAACCAGGAGACGTTGCAAAGCCTGATATTTGGGTTCGGGGCCGGTGCCGGGACGGTAATTCGGGGATTCACCGAAGCACTCCTCGTCATCGGCCTCTCCCCTGTGGTCGCTCTTTATCTACTGATCGATGCGGACAACTATCGGGCCAAGGCACTCGAGCTCACCCCTCCGGACCATCGAGAGGAGGTGGCTTACCTCGGTGGCGAAGTCGGTTCGGCACTCGGTTCTTTCGTTCGCGGCCAGCTTTTGGTCGCCGCAATCGTGGGAATCGCCTCCTCGATCGGAATGTGGGCGATCGACCTGCCCTTCTGGTTGCTTGTCGGGATGATTGCCGGTCTCCTCAACTTGATCCCGTTTCTGGGGCCACTGGTGGGTGGTGCCCTCGCCGCCGGAATTGCCTTATTGAACGGGGATGTCTCCCAGGCTGTGTGGGCGGTGGTGATCTTCACCGCTATCCAACAGGTCGACAATCATGTGATTACACCGCTCGTTCAGCGCGCCCGGGTGAAACTATCGCCGCTCGTTATCGTCCTTGCCCTCATTATCGGCGGTTCTCTCGCTGGTCTGTTGGGCGTCCTGATTGCTGTTCCGGTCACAGCTGCAATCCGAATTATCTCGGGCCACATTTGGCGAACCCGCGTCCTCGGCCAGTCGTGGCAGGAGGCTAACGAGGCGATGATCGAGCGGACCGAACCCCCGGATCGGATCGCCGGCATCCGAAGACGCTCGGCGAATCAAACTCGTCTGTTCGACACCGCCGAAATGCAGGGATGGTCCGAAGGCGACATGCCCCCTGCCGAACAGGAGGAGTCCTGAGGATGGCAACGTTTCACCTCCTCAATGCCGGCTACGGGGGAGACCGGGTGGCCTCGACGGTTTCGCTGGTGGTCGCGAGCGACCGCCTGGTGGTCATCGATCCGGGAATGGTTTCCGCCCGATCAGCCATTCTCGATCCCTTCGCTCTCCTTGGCTTCGACACTGGTGACGTCACCGACGTGATCCTCTCTCATCACCACCCAGACCACACCATCAATATTGCTCTGTTTCCAAACGCCCGGGTCCACGACCACTGGGCGATATATCAGAATGATGAGTGGACGGCCCGGCCGGCCGAGGGATACCAGGTTGCCGATGAGGTAGTCCTTTGGGAAACACCGGGCCACACGGCTCAGGACATAACGACAATTGTCTCCGACGGGGAGGAGACGATCGCTTTCACCCATCTCTGGTGGTACGAATCCGCTCCCTTTGACGATCCGCTGGCCACCAATCCCGAAGGTTTGCATCGCGGCCGGGAGCGAGTGCTCGGGGTAGCAACACTGATCGTGCCCGACCATGGCGATCCATTTGTCCCTACCGCAGAGACGTCGAGGTAGCGTCGGAGGATGCCTGGACCCGGACCTGTAGAAGAGATCGCAGCCAACGACTCCTATGCGCGAACATCGGAGGGAAGAGTCCTGGAGGTCGCAAGCGATGGCATGTTCCTCGATCGGACCGTCTTCTACTCCCGGGGCGGCGGACAACCCGGTGATACGGGAAAAATTCAGTGGGACGGTGGTTCTCTAGAGGTAGTCGACACTGTTCGTCGTGACGGAAAACCGTTTCACGTCGTGGCCGAGGGTGCGGAGATGCCGGAGCCCGGAACTGCTGTGGAAGCAGCTATTGCCTGGGATCGGCGCTATCGGACCATGAAGGTCCACACGGCGCTGCACGCACTTTCCGGGCTGGTGTTTCGTGATTTCGGCGCCAAGGTCACCGGCGGGAACATGACGCCGGACGGGGAGGCGCGGATGGATTTCGAACTGGATGGGATCTCAGTCGAATTCGGGAGGCAGGTCGAAGAAAAACTCAACCACGAATTAACCAAGAACTACCCAACAGAAATTCTCTACATGGCCAGAGAAGAGGCGCTCAAAGATCCCGATCTCATCAGGACCAAAGTCAATCTGATCCCTGAATGGGTGGAGGAGATAAGGGTTATCGACATTGTCGGGCTCGATCGCCAGGCTGACGGCGGGACCCATGTGGCGTCGACGCTCGAGGTCGGTCATGTAGAAGTGGTCAAGACCGAATCGAAGGGCAAGGCGAACAAACGGATGAGGATCCGGCTCAGCTAGGACGGAAATCCACATTTCGTCGTCGCAACTTGTTACTAAGTAGCGGCAATGCTCGATTTTGTTCTCGGTATCGGCCTCACCGCCCTCGCCGTTCGCGGTTGGTTGCGCGGATTCGTCCGCGAAGTCCTCGACCTGGTCAGCCTGGTGCTTGGCTTGTATATGGCCTACTGGCTGAGTGGCCCACTCGGCAACTTTCTCAGCGACCGGTTCTCGGTCTCTCCCGAGGTGGCCCGGGTCGGCTCCGGAATCCTCCTTTTCGTTTTGTTCGGTGTGGCGATGAGTATCGGGGCGCACTTTCTGTCACAAGTGATGCGTCTTCCTGGTTTGAATCTGATCAACCGGATCGGAGGGTCCGCCGTAGCCGTAGGTTGGGGGGTCGCGCTGATCTTGATTCTGGTCAACGTGGGTCGAATCCTTCCTCTGCCCGACGGTTTCGATACGGCTGTTGATGAGTCGAAAGTGGTGGAGGCCATCGCAGGCCCGGATGCCATCCCGCAACGCATGGTGGGAGCGATCGGCGTTGAGGGAATAATCGGCCCTCTTTACTCGATCCAGTCGCTCTTCGGCGTGTCGAGAGTCGTGCCCCAAGGAAATGAGGTGGTTTCGATTCCTCCAGACGCTAGCGATGAGATCCGTCAGGTGCGTGACGAAGCGAACCTGGTATTGGATCGGATCAATGAGCACCGAACTGGAATCGGCCATGGCGCGTTGCTTCTCGTTGGTGGGTTGATCGATGCTGCAGAGGGGCGGGCAGCCACGATGTACGAAACGGGTCGAATTAGCCGGGAGACTCCCATTGGTGGCTCAGTAGCCACCGAACTCGCTGCGGCCGGGATCAGGGTGGAGTCATCGGGCGAGGCGATTGCGCTGGCGTCGTCGACAAGGGCATCTCTCGATGCTCTGCTTGGGGATGCCGAAGCAAGTGCCTTGTTGGAGTCGGCCCAATTCGATCGGGCCGGCATATCAATTGTGCAAGGCCCCACCGGGTTCCTTCTCATTGTCGTTTTCGGTGGTTGACTCGAGTGTGGCCCCGCGAGTCCCTTGGGTTGCAACAAAGGCGACTCCACTCAGCACGATGGCGGCCCCGACCATTTGAACGGCAGACGGTCGCTCCTCGAAGATGATGGCACCCCAGATCATCGTCAGTACCGGTTGGATCAGGATGATGGTTGCCGTCTCCACGGCGGGGAGGCGGGGTAGGGCGTACCCGATCAGGAGCCATCCAATTACCTGGGCCATCAATGCCAAAGCTATGAGCCATCCATGTGCGGGCCACTCCGGAACGAAGTCGATGCCGGGTCGAATAAAGACTCCCAGGAAGAGCGGTGTCAACAGGGCACCTAAGGTCGCCTGGGCAAGTGGGCCGGCGGGCGGGGCGAAAGACTCATTCGACGCCCTGAATCCGAGGATAAACGCGGAATAGAAGAGGGCAGCAAGGAGGGCCAGGAAAGCGCCGAGGAGGGGGTTCGCCCCGAACGCCTCGCTCTGGCCGATCCCACTCACTAGTGCTACGCCGACGAGTACAACGGGAACCGCAATCATCACTCTCGAGCTCGGTCGCTCTCCCTGGAACGCCCATGCCCCCAGTGCCACCCAAATCACCGATGAGTTGGCGATCAGCGTCGCCAGGCCAGCACCGATGTAGTCGATCGAGGTATGCCAGAGGAGCACGTCGACCCCGAGCATGAGACCGGCGCCTATCGCCAGCCAGTGACTTCGTTGGGGCCGATTGTCCTTCGCCCGGCCCAACCACCAGATGATCCCGAGGATTGGAAGTGAATATGCGGCGCGGAAGAAGGCGCCAGTTATAGGTTCCACATCCGAGAGGGCGAAGAAGATCGCTGAGAACGAGATTGCGATAGCCCCAACCAAGGCCGCACCGAGAGTGCGAGCCGAAGGGGTGGCGGCGCTATACCGCGATGTGCTCATCAAGCCAGGTTAGGAGTGGTCTGTGCCGGGTTCAGGACACCGCACTCGCAAGCGTGCGCAGCTCCTTGGCCGAGTTGTGCAGGGCGGCGATGAACCGGTCTGTGTCAGGTACTGCGTCGTAGTCGGCGTGGATGCCCCACTGGAGTTCACCGTTGTAGGAGAACAGGGCAACCCCGAGCCCGTGCTGTGACCACAGAGGTACCAACGGATAATTTGCCCGCATCTCTGCGTCCAGCAGATACATGGGGAATTGTGGCCCGGGCACATTGGTGACCGTCATGTTGAAGGGCCGCATCTTGGGACCGGCGACGCGATTAGCCATGGAGAGGAGGGTGATTGGCGTTCCAGAGCTAAGTCCCACCAGGGTGGCAGCGCCGAGGGCCTGGTTGGTTTTCTTGAGGTTGAAAGTGCGTTCCCGGATCATCTCAAGACGTCGGGCAGGGTTTGGTTCGCTGATGGGGAGTTCTACCAGCCACATCGCGATCTGGTTTCCCAACGCACCCCTCTGATCGGCCACCCGGGTTGAGACCGGGTTCATCACCCGAAACTCCGAGTCGGCAACGTCGAAGTCTCGTTCTTCAATGAGGAACGACCGGATCGCTCCGGTTGTGATTGCAAGAACAGTGTCATTGAGAGTGCCCCCGAGGCCCTTCTTTATCTCCTTCACTTCGTCGAGCTGCATTGCGGTCCAGTCGAAGCGGCGATTGGGGCCGATGTCGGGGTTGAGCGGAGTACGGCCCGTCGTTGTCAGCCAGCCAGAGCGAAGCGAGCTCATGGCTGCGGCCGATTTGTCGAGGGTTTTGTCGCTGATGCCCTTCCCGTCGCGAATGCTGTCGGACAGGCTGGTGAGACGATCTGTAAGTCTTCGGGTTGCCTTCGCTGCCTCGGCCACGGCCAGCTGGCTCGACGTCGGTTCGGGCCGCGGTTCCCACTCCGGCGAGTCTTCGACTTCAGCGGAGGCCACGACGTTGAGAAGGATCGTGGTCAGATCCACGCCGGATAAACCATCGATCATGCAATGGTGGATCTTGGCGATAAGGGCAAATTGGTCGTCCTCGACACCTTCAACGACCCAAAGTTCCCACAAGGGCTTCTCCCGGTCGAGAGGGGTTGACATTATCCGACCGGCAAGCCTCTTCAGCTGCTCGCCGGTCCCGGGCCGGGGGAGTGAAGTGTGGCGAACGTGAAAATCGAAGTTGAAGTGTGCATCGTCGACCCAAACCGGTCGCCTGTTGTAAGGCACCCACTCCAGGCGCTGTCGGTATCTGGGGATGTACTGCAACTTCGAGTCGATGTGAGCCCGGATCTGTTCGATGTCGATCCCGCCGCTGTCGGTGAGCAGGGGCTTGGCGTCGAATATTGCGACACCGGCCACATGCATATGGATTGACCGCGACTCCAGCGCGAGAAACGATGAGTCGAGAAAGGTGAGAGCTTCGTAGTGAAAGTCAGTCATTGCAACAGTGAAACATACCCGCTCTGACACCCTCCTATCGCGTTCCGCCGGTTAGACCGCCATATATGGCGGAATACAGGAAAGGTTCGCGAATTAGGTTCGCCAATAGCGTTCGTTTGCTACGGTTGGTGACCGGTTGATTCGTTCTTCGTTGAGGTATCCATGAGCACAAACCACCTGATCCGTCGCCCGAGCATCGCGCTGCTCGCCTTCTTCTTAGTCGCCACAACTGTCGCGTTCGCCCCACCACCGCTCCCGGCGCGGGCAGCCACCACTGACCTGTTGATCTCGGAGTACATCGAGGGTTCCAGTTTCAACAAGGCAATCGAGATCTATAACGGCACGGGTGCGACGGTTGACCTTTCGACCTACTCCTTGGAGTTGTATTCGAATGGAGCCGCGACGGCGAGCCAGTCGGTTGGGCTGAGCGGCGTGCTCTCTGACGACGACGTTTACGTCGTCGCCCATGCCAGTGCGGATCCTGCGATTTTGACGGTTACTGACCTTCAGTCGAGTTCTGTGGCCAATTTCAACGGTGACGACTCCGTGGTGCTCCGGAATAGTGGTGTTGTTGTGGACGCCTTCGGACAGATCGGCGTCGACCCCGGAACGCAATGGGGCCCGGAGGGCACTGGACTGGGTGCGGACGAAACCCTCGTGCGCAAGGCGGGCGTGTGCT
>JBGTGL010000014.1:0-12815 GCA_041746755.1 Acidimicrobiia bacterium
GGGACCTGGCGAAGATCAAAAAAGAGAAGTTAGGCGCGCTCCTCGGGGTGGCGGCCGGGTCGGATCGCCCCCCGGTCCTGATGGTGCTCTCCTACCAACCCGGCGACGCCACAAGACATCTCGGGCTGGTCGGCAAGGGAATCACCTTCGACTCCGGCGGCCTCTCTTTGAAAACGGCTGTCTTCATGGAGGAAATGAAGGACGACATGTCGGGGGCGGGAGTGGTGGCAGCAGCCACGATGGCAATCGCCCGTCATGGCTTGCCCATCAGGGTCACCACGGTCATACCACTCACCGACAACGCCGTCGGCGGCAATGCCACCCGCCCGGGCGACGTTCTCCGACCGGTGGCCGGGCCAACTATCGAAGTCCTCAACACCGATGCCGAAGGTCGCCTCGTCCTTGCCGATGGCCTCGGCGTAGTGCGACGTTACGAGCCGGACTTCATCGTTGATGTGGCCACGTTGACCGGCGCAGCCAAGGTCGCCCTCGGTGATCAGATCGGCGCAGTCTTCGGTTCCGACTCTGAGGTCGCCGCCGTCGTCCTCGAGGCTGCTTCGCGAGCCGGAGAGTCGTTTTGGGAGATGCCCCTCTTCAAGCCATATCGCAAAGCCCTCGACTCGGACGTTGCTGACATCAAGAACATCACGGGTGGCCGCTACGGGGGCGCCATCGCTGCTGCTCTATTCCTCAGCGAGTACGCCGGAGACGGCAATTGGGCCCATCTCGATATTGCCGGCCCCGCTCGCTGGCGCGAGACATCCGGAGAGCAGGTCAAAGGCGGCTCTGGATTCGGGGTCCGGACTCTTCTGGAGTTGGCCGCGAAGTTGTCCGCGGCCGACTGAGATCACTCCGACCTCCTACCATTCACGGTCAGATGCGTTCTCGGTTTCTAGCTTCGGTATTTGTTGCCGACATGATCTCGTTGGGCCTGGCCGTAGCGGTCAGTTCGTTGATCATCTTCGGAGTGCTTCTCCCTTGGAATGGCTCACCGGGCAATGCAGTGATTCCGCTTCTCCTGTTGTTTGCCGGGGCAATGACCCTCGCTTCGATCCTGACCGAGTCGATGTCGGGCCCGGGCGTCCCCCGACCGACATACGGCCGGATGTTGTCGATCCTCATCCTCACGGTCGCCGTCACATCGGTCGGTTTGGTTCTATTCCGGGACCTCTACTTCTCCCGGCGTCTCTACATCTATGTGCCGCTGTTTTGGTTGTTGTTTGCATCGCTGCATCGTCTGGAAAGCAGGAGAAGGCCATGGCAAGAAAAGATCGGAGTCATCAGCGACGAATCGGTCCTGGTGGATCAGCTGGCTGCGGCTGATCACGTAGATGTTGTCTGGGTGATGGATCCGAGAGAGACAGGCGAATTGGAACTCCCGGATAAGGACGTCACCATCGCGGTGGATTTGCGACTGGTGCTCTCAGAGCGAGTCGCGCAGTTCGTTTCGTCTTCCAATCTGGCCGGATATCAGGTGAGGGCCTTTACGACGGTGTACGAGGATCATGTGGGGCGGGTTCCGCTGGTCCACATTGCCGAGGGCTGGGAAATCTCAGCGCCTCTACTCCAGGTGGCACCCTGGCTCCCTGGCAAACGGATATTTGATGTTGTGGTTACGGCGCTTACTTCGCCGGTGTGGATCGTCCTCGGATTTTTTGTTGGGGTCTACGTGCGTATTGCTTCACCGGGCCCCGCCATCTTCAGACAAAAACGGATTGGCCTCCATGGCCAACCCTTTACCATGAACAAATTCCGGACCATGATTCCTGGTGCCGACGAGGACGGTCCTCGTTTTGCCGAAGAGCACGACTCCCGTTTGATCCGTGGCGGCTCTTTTCTGAGGAAGTCGCGTCTCGATGAGATCCCGCAATTGGTCAATGTTCTCGGAGGGAGTATGAGTTTGGTCGGGCCTCGCGCTGAACAGGTCCCATTCGTTCGAGCCTTCCGGAAACAGATCCCCTTCTACGAACATCGCCATTTGGTCCGCCCCGGAATCACCGGATGGGCTCAGGTCAGCTATCGATATGCCGATGATCATGCTGACACGATGGAAAAGCTCACCTACGACCTCTACTACATAAAACATATGTCCCCGGTCTTCGATCTCCGGGTGCTTGCCAAGTCGTTCCTGGTGGTTCTGACCGGGGCCGGGGCGCGGTGAGCGCACCGGTGCTGGAGGCACAACCGCGCGGTTTTCGGGCTCCCGGCACAACGTTCCTGATAACCGGTGGGCTGGTGGGGGCGGTCGGTGCCTATCTCTTCCAGGTCCTAGGGGCGAATGCTATTGGCGCCGAAGCCTTTGCTCCGATCAGTCAACTGTGGACCTCGTTTTTCATTCTGGCGACGGTCGCGTTGGTTCCCCTGGAGCAGTACGTAACCCGTGAGGTGGCTTCGGGTCGGCGGGCCATCCCCAACGCAGCCCGATCCACTTTCGCCTTCGCCCTGGGAGCGGTGGTATTCGCCGGAGTATTCGCCACACTGACCCGGAACGCCTTGTTTGAGGGAAACTGGCAATATGTTGCCCAGTCGGTGCTGCTCGTTGTCGGATATGCCTTGCTCTTCTTCGGAAAGGGTGTCCTCGCCGGGCGGCGACGATTTGCCGAAGTCGGCTGGGTGCTCATTATCGAAACCGCGGTGCGCCTCGTTGCGGGGATAATCGCAATTCAGCTGTTCGCCAACGCCGTGTCATTGGGGTGGGCGATGGTGCTCGGCGGATTCTCAATTCTCGGTATGAGATGGTGGCGTCGTGACGAGGGTGATCCCGATGCCGTACCCGCTCCTGCCAGCCGATTCCTCGGTGGTTACGTCGGTGGTTCGGTTTCTTCTCAACTAATGCTGGGCGGTGCTCCTCTCGCCGCCGCCGCGTTTGGTGCTTCCGACGTCCTCGTCTCGGTGATTTTTGTGACCTTCACCCTCTTCCGAGCGCCATTGACTCTGATCTTCGCCATGCAGGGGCGAATCCTTCCGTATCTCGTGGGTCTCGCCGGAGGAGAAGACCGTAAGCACCTCGCCAGAATCGCGGGGAGGGTCGTCTTCGCCGGGATCGGGCTTGCTCTCGCCGGTGTCGTGGTCGGCTGGTTGGTCGGCCCGGAAGTGGTCGGGCTCCTCTATACGCCTGAATTCATCCCCGCCCGTGGTGTCGCCGCCCTGGCGGCCGGGGGAGTGATGGCCGCAGCGGCGGCCCAAATCGCCGGACAGGTGTTGGTAGCGGAGGGTAGGACTTCCCGCCTCGCCGTGGCCTGGACCATCGGTCTGGTCGTCGCCCTGGTCGTCATGTTTGTCTTCCGACCGGATCCAGATCTGCGTGTTGCCGCCGGATTCGCCAGCGGCGAGGCCGTGGCCCTGCTCGCGATGTGGATGCTGGCAGCCCGTAAGTAGGGCACTACCTAGACGACGACCAGGCGTTCGCCGCAATCGACATGTCGACAGCCCTCCTGCCTCGAGGTTTTTGTCCCTGCTCGTCCTACGAGGGTCTGGAAGCTGCCTCTTGCACCCACCGTGAGTGTTCCGCGGCTAGCGATGGTGGGAAGCGCCATCGCATCTCCCGGGGAACTGCGGGAACCCGGTCGCTCACTACGAGGGTGCCGCTGGTGGCATCGACAAGTCCGGCTCGAAGAAGTTGGGGAAGTTGTCTGGGCAGCCGCACCCCCTCTCCCTTCTCGGCAGCCCGGACCAGGCGGAGCAGCTCGGCTATGGCTTCCGAACCCAGGGCGGCCACCCAGAACCGTCGTACATATGGGTGGGCTGTCGGGAAACCGCCTGTTCCCTTGACTAGCTCAACCGGAACCATCGGCCGGATTCGGACCGTGGCTGGGACAGAAACACCTCCGCCTGACGCAGCGCGCATGACTGGAGGACGAGCATTGCCACTGACCGAAGGTGTTTCTGTCTTCATAGATACAGTTCTACAAAGAAACACTAAGTATCGTCAAGTAGCTTAAGGTAGGGCGCGAAAAGAATCCTTGTTGGGATATAGCTAAGGGATCGGGAAGTGGAGTTAGGGAACCTGGCCGATAAACAGCGTGACGCTGGCTTGACCCTCGACCGGTGTGCCACCGTTAGGAGTCATCGACACCACCTTGCCGGCGAGCTGAGGATCGGCGACATCGACTTTTTGATTGAAGAGGCTGAGTTTGACCCCGGTCGCTTCCTCGAAGAGGCGGGCCGCTTCGAGTGCCTCTTCAGGAGTCATCCCAACAAAGCTGGGAAGAGTCCCCTTCGGGGTTTCACCACTGGATACGAAGATGGTCACGAACGAACCTTGTGGTACCGAACTTCCCGGTGCCCGCGATTGGGCCACAACGATGCCCTCGGCCTCCAGTGAAGGGACAACCTCGACGGAGATGTTCAGCCGGGCCTCGGTCAGTCGGATTCTGGCGTCCTTCTCGGTGAGGCCAACGACAGAAGGCACGTTGGTCGCGGGCGGTTTCAGGTAGTCGTCGATGTTGGCGGGGTCGGCAGGAAAAGCTGAGACCGGGAGATCCTTGGTGACAAAGGTCATGAACTCGGCCCAGATCGGGGCGGGGACCGACCCACCAAATACCCGAGCGTATTTCTGCCCATTGATCACGACATTGGTCAGGGGAACCTGTTTCGACTCATAACCCACCCATACCGCAGTGCTGTATTCGGGCGTGAAGCCGACAAACCAGGCGTCGAGGTAGCTCTGGTGGGTACCGGTCTTGCCACCCTGGGGACGGCCGATGCTGGCTCGTACCGCGGTACCCGAAGAGGTGGGTACCTTCTCCAACGATCGGCGAATGGCAGCAAAAATGGCCGGGTCTGCGACCTGAGTAGTCATGTGCTCGTTCTCGTAGACCACATTGCCTTCGGCGTCGAGGATCTTCTCAACGAGGTAGTCATCGGCATGGACGCCGTTGGTGGCGAAGTTGGAATAGGCGTTCGCCATTTCTTTGGTGCTGACCTCCGAGGTTCCGAGGACGATCGAGAGGACCGGCGTCAACGATGCTTCGGTAATACCCATGCGACGGGCTACATCGACGATGGAGTCCGGGCCGACCTCATTCGAGACCTGGGCGTAAACCGTGTTCACCGAGCCGTAGGTGGCTGCGTCGAGGGTGATGATCCCCTGTGACGACCCTGCGTTACTCACCTTCCAGAGGTTGGTGCCGTTCGGGGAGCAAATGAATTCGCATTCGATCTCGAGTGGGCTCGCCCCACTCCAGGTATGGCCCATCGTATACCCCTGTTCCAGGGCGGCGACGGTAGCGAACGGTTTGAATGAAGACCCCGGGTTTCGTCGGCCCTGCACGGCGAGGTCGAATTGCGAGAATTCGAACGGGAGCCCCGAAGCCATCACTTTGACTGCACCGGTGGTGTTGTCGACCATGGTCAGAGCGGCGGTGGGGACACAAGAATGGGTCAGGGCGTAGTTTTGGACGAAGTCGTCGGCCTCGTTGGGGAGAATTGCCCGACACGCTTCAACATTGGCTTCGTATTCGAGGAGCGGCATCCAGTTGGTGAGGATTTCATTGGCCTTGTTTTGAAGCTCGAGATTGATGGTGGTGAAAACCTGGTAGCCACCTCCTCCCTCACAGGCGATGTCGTCAGCCGGGCACCCAAAGAGTTCGATTTTGCGCTGGTCGTTGCTGTCGCCGAGAAATGAAAATTCGGGGTCGTTGAGCAACTGGCGCTTCACCTCGGCAACGACATGGTCGGCGATGCCCAGCCGGGGTGGGGTATCGACTACCCCAAGTGGTTGCGACTTGGCGACTGTCGCCTCCGCCTCGGTCAGCCATCCGTTGTCGAGCATCTGGTCGAGAACGTCGTTGCGGCGCTCGATTGTGATTTCCGGCCTCGTTCTCGGGTTGTACAGGCTGGGGTTTCTCACCAACACGGCCAGCGCCGCCGCCTCGTGTGCCTGGATCCTATCGAGGCCCTTGTCGAAGAATTCCTCCGCAGCGGTGGCCACGCCATAAGCTCCGCCCCCGAAGTAGACCGAATTCAAATAGAACTCGAGAATACGTTCCTTGGAAAATCGGCGTTCGACTTCGGCGGCCACAAACGCCTCTCTGATCTTCCGCTCGATAGTTACTTCGTTGCCAACGAACGCGTTCTTCACGACCTGCTGGGTAATGGTCGAACCACCACGGGTCTCGCCGGAGGAGAAGTTGTCGATGGCGGCGGACATGATTGCTGAAAAGTCGACGCCGCTGTGATCAAAGAACTCCTCGTCTTCAGCTGCCAGCATGGCGTACACCATGACCTCAGGAATCTCTTCGTAGGAAAGAGGTTCGGAGTTGCGGCCGTCGTGGAGCTCAGCGAGCAATTCGCCCGAATCGGCGTAGATCTGACTGGTCTCGCTCAAGTCGGGGAGCGTGAGCTCCATCGCCCTCGTATCCGGAATCCACTCGTTGGCAACATCCTCGAAAGTCCCGTATGCCGAATTTGCCCCCAGGAACGCGAAAAGACCGACCCAACCCGAAAGGAGGAGGGAAATGGAGAGGAGAGTGGCAAGAGCCCCGAACCAACGTCCGCGTCTTTCTCTTGCCTCGATTTGGTGAATGAGGGCTTTTTTTGCCATTCGAAGGGTTTCGACGTCCTGGGCGGTCGAAGAGTTCCCGACCTACGATCGTGTCTGACTTATGTCAGGATACAGGCGAAATGGATGAAACCAGGAGCACATCGTCGAATATCGAGGTGGAAGGGGTCTATTCGCGCCTACCCGAAGGCGTCCGGTTGGAGGACCCCGGCGAGTTCCCTTACACCCGTGGCCCATATCCCGACATGTATCGGGGGCGGATGTGGACGATGCGCCAGTACGCCGGATTTGGCACTGCCGAGGAGACCAATCGGCGCTTTCGAGACCTGCTCGATGCGGGCCAGACCGGGCTAAGTGTTGCTTTTGACCTTCCCACCCAGATGGGACTCGACTCCGACCATGAGCTGTCTTCGGGCGAGGTAGGGAAGGTAGGAGTCGCCATCGACTCCCTCGACGACATGCGTCGACTCTTTGTCGGAATCCCACTCGACGAGGTGTCGACGTCGATGACGATCAACGCCACTGCGCCTTTGCTCCTACTGCTTTATCAGCTGGTCGCCGAAGAGCAGGGTGCAGACCCCAAAACTCTCCGGGGAACTGTCCAGAACGACATCCTCAAAGAGTATGTGGCGCGGGGCACGTACATCTACCCCCCAACTCCTTCGATGCGTCTGGTCACCGACCTTTTTGCCTATGCCAGCGCGGAGATACCCAACTGGAACACGATCTCGATCAGTGGCTACCACATCCGGGAGGCCGGGGCGACTGCTGCGCAGGAAGTTGCGTTCACCATCGCCAATGGTCTGGCGTACGTGGCGGCCGCACTGGAGGCCGGATTGAAATTGGACGATGTTGGTCCCCGGTTGTCATTCTTCTGGAACGGCCACAACAACCTGTTTGAAGAGGCTGCCAAGTATCGGGCGGCCCGGCGGATTTGGGCAAACAAGATGAGGGAAGCTGGTGCCAGCGACCCGCGGACCGAGGCGATGCGATTCCACGTCCAGACGGCCGGTTCGACACTGACGGCCCAACAGCCATTGAACAACATTGTCCGCACCACTATCCAGGCCCTGGGGGCAGTGCTGGGCGGAACACAATCTCTCCATACCAACTCCTTTGACGAGGCTTTGGGGCTCCCCACAGACGAGTCCGCACTAGTTGCATTGCGCACTCAACAGATCATCGCAAATGAATCGGGGGTTGCCGACACCGCCGATCCCTTGGCCGGAAGCTATTTTGTCGAGTCGCTGACCGCAGCGTTGGAGGAGGCAGCTGTCGGTTTGCTCGATCAGATCGCAGCACGAGGTGGGGCCGTGGCTGCGATCGAGGAAGGCTGGATGCAAGGACAGATCGAAGAGTCCGCCTACGTCGAAGCGAAGCGGCAGTCCTCCGGCGAAAGTGTTGTGGTCGGAGTCAACAAGTTCGTCGCCGGGGGAGAGTCGACGATTCCTGTTCTCGACATTGATCCGGAGTTGGAACGTGGCCAGATAGCCCGACTGGACACTCACCGCCACTCCCGTAACAAGGCCGCCGTCGACGCCGCACTCGCGACTGTCCGAGAGGTCGCCGCCACCAGCGACAATCTGCTTCCGGTGATGCGAGAAGCATTGATGGCCGGCAGCACCATCGGCGAGGTTTCCGATGTCCTGAGGGGAGTTTTCGGGGTTCATCGACCGTCATGATGCCGGAAACGCCAGCGACGACTATTACCGTCACCTGTTGAACTATGGCCGAAAAACCCCACCTTCTGATAATTGGCGGTGGACCCGCCGGAACCCAGGCCGCTACCACAGCGGCCGCCAGGGGTGCGCGGGTCACACTGGTCGAGAAGGACATCGTTGGCGGTGCTGCCCATCTGTGGGATTGCATCCCTTCCAAGACGATGGCGGCGAGTGCCTTGCGTCATACGTCGGTGCGGAACGCGGTCAAACTGGGACTGGTCAACGATCCCGGATCGGTTGATACCGATGCTCTAGCGCTGCGCATCAAGGTCATCACCGCAGATATCAACTCCAATTGGGTAGAGCTCCTCTCATCGCAAGGTGTGACACTGATCGAGGGTGTGGGCCGACTGACCGGCAGCAATCGGGCAGTCATCACCGACACCGATGGCGTCGAAACCGATATCTCTTTCGACAAGGCCCTGCTGTCGACCGGATCGGCACCGAGGGTTCCTGATTGGGCTCCCGTTGACGGGACCAGAGTTCTCACCACACGCCATGCCTACGATCTCGGCGAGGTCCCCGAGCATTTGATTGTCATTGGATCGGGCGTGACCGGCGTCGAATTCGTCCACATTTTCGAGAGCTTGGGCTCTCAGGTAACCCTGGTCGTGTCCCGTCAGCAGATCCTGCCCCATCGTGACGCCGAGGTGGCAGCTGTCCTTGAAGAAGACTTTCTCGAACGCGGAGTCAAACTGGTCATCGGGGCACGTGCCGCGAGAATCGCAGTGGGCGCCGATGAGGTTTCGGTGTTCTGCGACGATGGGCGCGTGGTGACCGGCTCACACGCTCTCCTCGCGGTGGGATCGATTCCATTGACCGAGGGTTTGGGCCTCGACGACGCCGGCGTCAAACACGAGGGCGGGTATATAACTGTCGACGAGTTTCAACGAACCTCCAACCCCAACATATATGCGGCTGGCGATGTCACCGGTCAGATGCCCCTCAGTTCCGTGGCTTCGATGCAGGGCCGGAAAATCGCCCATCACGCGTTGGATCTTCCGGTGACACCGATCGATTATTCGAATGTTGCCGAAGCTATCTTCACCGAACCCGAGATCGCGTCTGTCGGGTTGGCGGACGTCGTTGCAGCCGCCTCGGGCCGCAAAGTCCGGACGACCAAGGTTCCATTCGCTTCCAACGCTCGATCCGTATTGCAACACTTCACCAGAGGTTTCGTCAAGGTGACCTCAGACCCCGCTACCGGTGTGGTGCTTGGGGGCACCATTGTCGGGCATCGTGCCTCAGAATTGATCGGAGTCATCGCCCTGGCAGTCCAGGCGAAAGTTACGGCCGCCACCCTGGTCGAGACCCTGATGGTCCACCCCTCGATGACAGAAGCGATCTCCGACGCTGCCGAATAGCCCGCTATTTGACTATCGCGATGACCTGGTCCGGCGAAACCGTGTCACCCGCCTGGACTCTGAGGTCGACCACTTCACCACCATTAGGTGAGGTGACTTCATTCTCCATCTTCATGGCCTCGAGCACACATATCGGGTCTCCGGCTTTGACCGAGTCGCCTGCCTTGACGTGAACTTTGACGATGGTGCCCTGCATTGGCGCAGTGATAACACCATCTTCGCCACCGCCGCCTTTGCTCGACGCCAATTTCGGTGCGCGCCGTCTGATGCTCGTCGGGCCTCCGGCAGGAGTCTCCGGGGCCCAATAGGCGACCGAGAAACGGCGGCCTCCGATTTCGACAGTTACGTCGCGCCGATTCAGGGCCTCGTCCTCGGGAAGACTCGGTGCTGATCTCACGCCGATGCTTTCCACAGTCACCGACTCTTCCATCCATTTGGTGTGATGGGTGCCGGCGACGAAATCGGGATGGTCGAGAACCGCCAGGTGGGCCGGAATCGTGGTGGCCACTCCGCTGACCTTGAATTCTTTGAGGGCCCGTCGTCCCCGGTTGATGGCACTTTCCCGGTCAGGTCCCCAGACCACCAGCTTGGCCATCAGGTTGTCGTAGTACTGGGTCACGACGGTTTCGGGGCGAATCCAAGAGTCGACCCGGACCCCGGGGCCTGCCGGTTCTTCCCACACCACTACCTGCCCAGGGGTGGGCAGGTAGCCATTGCTGGGATCTTCCGCATTGATCCGGAACTCGATCGCATGGCCTCTTGGCTCGACCTTTTCGATGGTGAGAGGTTCTCCCCGGGCAATCCGGATCTGCCACTCCACGAGGTCGAGACCGGTGACCATCTCGGTGACGGTGTGCTCGACCTGGAGCCGAGTGTTCATTTCCAGGAAGAAGAAGTCACCGTTTTGATCGAGGAGGAATTCGACGGTTCCTGCGTTTACATAGTTGCAGGACTTCGCCGCGGCGAGTGCCGCTTTGCCGAGTGCGCGCCGTTGTTTCTCGGAGAATCCAGGTGACGGCGTCTCTTCGATCAGTTTCTGATGGCGACGTTGCACCGAGCAGTCGCGTTCCCCAAGGAACAATCCGGTGCCGTGGGTGTCGAAGAGGATCTGGGCTTCGACATGACGTGTCTTCTCGAGATACTTTTCGACATAGACTTCAGAATTTCCAAAGTAGGCATCGGCCTCGCGGCGGGCACCCTCGAAACCTTCGGCAACTTCGTCCTCGGATCGGACCACGCGCAGGCCCTTGCCTCCGCCTCCGTGGGCAGCCTTGATCGCCACCGGATACCCGTACTCGGCGGCGAGGACCTTCACAGCGTCAACCGACGTGACCGGTTCTGTGATTCCCGGCACCGTGGGGACGCCGAAACCCTCGGCACTGCGACGGGAGGTGATTTTGTCGCCCATCGCCTCGATCGCCGATGCAGGAGGGCCAATCCAGGCGAGCCCGGCATCGGCAACCGCTCCGGCGAATACGGGGTTTTCCGAGAGGAAACCGTATCCGGGGTGGATCGCCTCCGCACCCGATTCATGGGCAATCTGGAGGATGCGCGACTGGTTCAGGTAACTCTCAGCGGCCGGCGCCGGGCCCACGTTCCAGGATTCATCCGCGAGACGGACATGAAGGGCGTCGCGGTCCAATTCGGAGTAGAGGGCGATGGTCCGGATACCCATTTCCTGGGCGGTGCGGATCACCCTGACGGCAATCTCGCCACGGTTGGCGATCAAAATCGACTTCATTGATCTGACAGCCTACGGAATTCGCAGCCAAGTATCACTGCGGGCCATTTCCATGTTTCTTGGGAGGAAGCACTTCTCGCTTGTTCCGCAACACGTTCATCGCCCGTATCAACTTGGCCCGAGTCTCGCGCGGTTCGATCACCTCATCGACCAATCCCAGCTCGGATGCCACATATGGGTTGTTGAATTTTGTCTCGTAGTCAGTGACCAATTCGACCCGCTTCGTTTCCGGATCATCGGCATCGGCGAGGTCGCGGCGATGAATGATGTTGACCGCCCCCTGCGCCCCCATGACTGCGATCTCAGCCGAAGGCCACGCATAGACGAGGTCGGCGCGGATGCCCCGGGCATTCATCACCAGGTAGGCACCTCCGTACGCCTTTCGGGTGATCACCGTGATTCGGGGAACCGTGGCCTCGCAATACGCATACAAGAGCTTCGCCCCGTGTCGAATGATCCCGCTGTGCTCCTGGTCGACCCCGGGAAGGAAGCCGGGTACATCGACGAAGGTCAGAAGCGGGATGTTGAACGCATCGCAGAAACGGACGAAGCGGGCCGCCTTCTCCGAGGCTTCGATGTCCAATGTGCCCGCCAGAAACGCCGGCTGGTTGGCGACGATGCCGACCGTATGTCCGTCGAGCCTCCCCAGCCCGACCACGATGTTGCGCGCAAACTGTTCGTGGACCTCGAAAAACTCGCCGTCGTCGAGAACGGTTGTGATGACATCGAGCATGTCATACGGCTGGTTGGAGGAATCGGGGATGATCGCGTCGAGTACGTCATCGATTCGGTCCGCACGGTCGGTTGGAGCGAAATACGGTGCCCGTTCTTGGTTGTTCTGAGGTAGAAACGAAAGCAGATACCGAACCGCCTCGAGAGCATCCCGACCGGTCGGGTAGACAAAGTGGGTGACCCCCGACTTGGAGGCGTGGGTGTGGGCACCACCCAGTTCCTCCATTGTGACCTCTTCGCCGGTGACGGTCTTGATCACGTCGGGCCCGGTGATGAACATGTGGGAGGTCCCCTCTACCTGGAAAACGAAGTCGGTCAATGCCGGTGAATACACGGCCCCGCCTGCGCACGGGCCCATGACTACCGAGATTTGGGGTATTACTCCCGAAGCTCGGACATTCCTTTCGAAAATACGGCCGTAGCCATCGAGCGCCGCCACACCTTCTTGAATCCTGGCGCCCCCGGAATCCTTCAGTCCGACCACCGGAATCCCGGTGTCGAGGGCCATGTCGAGGATTTTGCAGATTTTGTCGGCGACGACTTTGCCCAAGGATCCACCGAAAACGGTGAAATCCTCAGCAAATACGAAAATGGGTCGACCATCGACGGTCCCGTGCCCGGTGATTACGGCGTCGCCCAAAGGGCGACTCCCTTCAATCCCGAACCCCGATGATTGATGTTTGACGAACTGGTCGATTTCCTGAAACGAGTCTTTGTCGAGCAGCGACTCGACCCGCTCTCTTGCGGTCAGCTTG
>JBGTGL010000015.1:0-10070 GCA_041746755.1 Acidimicrobiia bacterium
GCCGCTTCGAGTGCGTCAAGGCCATTGCGCACCGCCCGGTCGCCCAGGGCGTGGAAATGGCATTGGAACCCCAGCCGGTCGAGGGCGACGACGATCTCTTTGAGCTCTTCGGGATCGATGAAATCGACGCCGCGATTACCCGTCGGGACTCCGGAACCATCGAGGTAGGAGTCGAGCAGTGAGGCGGTGTAGTTCTCGGCAACTCCGTCGAGCATGAGCTTCACCGCGGTCGGGCGAAAACCCGGTGCGTCCTCCCGGCGCCGCTCGACCAGCTCGTCCAGCTGTTCCCGGCCCCGGCGCCGATCCCACCACAGGGCGCCAACTACATCTCCGATCAACCTCCCCTCTCCCGCTACCCGCAGATACGCGTCCTGCACAGCCGGAACAACCGACGCCTCCTGCCATCCGGTGATCCCGTAGCGGAACATCTCTTCCTGGCCACGCAGCAGGCCGAGAGCAAAGTCGTCGACGGTGTCCTCCGGAGCGTGTTTCTCCACCAAATAGATGGCGCCTTCGTGGAGTGTCCCCTGCGGCGATCCGTCAGTCAGCCGCTCGATCCGGCCGTCAATGGGGTCGGAGGTGACGTCGTCTATACCGGCCACCGCAAGAGCGGCGGAGTTTGCCCAGCCACCATGGCCATCACGGTTCATTATCAGAACCGGCCGATCGCTAACTACTTGGTCGAGAGCGGCCGCCGAGGGACATCCCCGCTCAAACCACGCCTGTGACCAGCCGGAACCGATGATCCACCCCGCCCCCGGATTCTGCGAGGCGTATTCGCCTATGGCAGCGAGGGCGTCGGCGCCGTTCTGACAATCGTCAAAAGACACTCTCAGTTTGTCGAGGCCGCTGGTGGCGACGTGGACATGTGCATCAATAAACCCCGGGGTGAGCAGGGACCCGTCGAGCTCAACCACTTCGGTACTCGGTCCGACCAGCTCCTCAGCCCCTCCAACCGCGACGATTCGATCATCCTTGATGCCAAGTGAATCGGCGACTGGCCTCGAACGGTCCGACGTGAAAATTCGTCCGTGCACAAACACGTAGTCGGCGTGGATATCAGGCATTCCGGCAGACTACCCTGCGGTGACGACGGCCGCGCGCCGTGGTTGCGGGGTATCGAACCATTCCCCTGCCCGTCTATTTCATAGTCAGATTGAAGGGACCCTCCCTGGTCACAATGCTCACTCGTTGGCAATTCCCTTGATCGGGGACAAGTGGCCCCATACCGGGGCGGTCCTCGCCGGTGGGCAGAGCAACAGGTTCGGTTCGCCCAAACAAGACCTGGTTTTGGGGGGCGGAACCACCACCTTTCTCCAATCTGCCTTCAACAACCTCGGAGAGGTCTGTCGACA
Source organism: Acidimicrobiia bacterium (assembly GCA_041746755.1). GTDB lineage: Bacteria > Actinomycetota > Acidimicrobiia > Spongiisociales > ZC4RG35 > MA-ANB-1. Next base: position 1,356 of record JBGTGL010000015.1, read on the forward strand.
GATCGTGGTCGTCGGATCTGGCGAATCCGGCTTTCACCAGATACCCGACCTCCGGGTGGGACATGGGCCGCTCGGGGGAGTCGAGGCGTTACTGGCTTCCGGAATCGATTCTGAGTACCTGGTGTGCCCGGTGGACATGCCCCGGCTGACCCCAACGATGCTCCGAAGGCTCACCGAATCTGGAGAAGGCCGCGTGACGATTTTTGAAGTTGACGGCTCCGAAGAAATGGAGCCACTTCCCGCCCGTGTTTCATCTTCAGTTTTGCCCTCGATCACTGCGGCTCTCGATGCCGGACGGCTCGCCCTTCACGACATGTGGGCAGAACTGGGGTACGAAATAGTTCAAATCTCGCCCGACGAAGGCGAGTCTCTATTCAACGTGAATACCCCCGATGACTACAACAAGCTGGGGGGAACCACTCCCTAGGGCTGGATGCGATCGGTCTCATAGGCCCAGATCGCGATCTCGACCCTGTTTCGAGCGGCGAGTTTGGTCATCAGGCTGGAGAGATGAGCCTTTACAGTGCTGAGACTGATAAAGAGCTCTTCGGCAATTTCAGCGTTGGTCAATCCCCGGGCCACTGTCAAGAGCACCTCCTCCTCCCGCTCAGTCAGGGGATCGATCGGCTGTACTGGAGCTCGCGATGAATGGCTGCGCGCAAACTCGCCAAGGAGACGGACCGTTACCGCCGGGGCGATCAGGGCCTCTCCGTTAGCTGCAGCCACAACTGCCTGGGTCAACAATTCTGGACCGGCGTCCTTGAGCAAGAAGCCACGTGCGCCTGCCTTGAGCGCCCCGTAGACGTAATCGTCGAGGTCGAACGTCGTGATGACCACGACAGCCATCGGATCCGCAACGTCGGGGCCTGCCAACAAGCGAGTCGCTTCCAGACCGTCCATTTCTGGCATCCGAATGTCGAAGAGACAGACATCGGGGCGTAACCGACGCGCCATTTCGACCGCCACCTTCCCATTGGACGCGGTGCCGACGACATCAATCTCTTCCTGAGCGTCGAGGATCATTTGCAGACCAGTCCGGACCAGATCCTGGTCGTCAGCCACGAGCACCCGAATAGTCATGATGAAATCCTCCGGGGTAGCTCGATCGCAACTTCCCAACCGCGATCCGACCCCGGGCCGACTTCGATGGTGCCCCCGAGCAGCCTCACCCGCTCCTCCATGCCAACTATCCCGTATCCGGCATGCGATCTCGAGGCGGGAACCGGTTCTCCGTCGTCACTCACCCGAAGCCGGACGCTCTGCGTATCCACAGAGACCACAACCCGCACCAGGGTGGGGTTGCCGGCGTGGCGGATGGCATTGGTCACTGCCTCCTGGGCGAGGCGGTAGACGGCCGACTCTACCGAAGGGCTGAGCCCGTCGAGATCACCGGTTCGCTCCACGGAGATTTTGGGCCCGTGGCCGTTGCTGGAGGCTAAATCGTCAATGTCGGCGATTCCACGCTGTGGGGAGAGGTCGAGTTCCTCGCCATCCCGAAGAGCTCCGACCATCATCCGCATCTCGGCCAGGGTTCGCGAAGCCTCTTCCTCGACGACACGGAGAGCCTGCAGAGGTGCCTCCGGATCTGATGCCGCCAGTGTTCTGCCCACCTGGGCTTGAATTGCAATCGCCGAAACATGATGCGCCACCGTGTCGTGCAACTCCCGGGCCAGTCTTTCCCGTTCCCGGAGACGAATTTGGTCCAGTTCCCTGACCCGGATACCCGTCCGGAATCTGACCGTGGCTCCCAAGACCGCGGGAAACAAGAGAACGATTCCGCCAAATATGGACTCGGTCCAATCAGTGAAATCTGCGGCGGTCCCCAATACCAGAGCCGCAACGATGAAGACCATCCCGATCGCAGCCTCACGTCCCGAGCCCCAACGGAACAAGGAGTAGGGAAGGATAAGAAGAAAACCCAGGGTGTATAGGCCAACGGGTGGCTGGTCGGTGGCTATGGCCGCTATATCGACAATGACAATGGCGCCGAAAGTCCACGCCAGAACGCCGAGCGGATGGGTTCGACGAAACAGTAAGGCGACAGAGAGGCCAAGCGCCATCGTTAGAGCCAGCGCTTCCCAGGGCACGTCTTGACGGAGCACAGCTTCGAGGACCGCAAGAACCACGACGAGCAATATCAAGGCCCAGTCACGCCACACCCGAATTGGAGGATCCGGGGAGCGCGGTTCCGCCAACAGGGCTTTCCAGGCACTTCTCACCGTTACAGCGTAAAGCTAGATCTCTCTCGGCGCATCAGCCGAAAGTACCAACAAGCGGTGCCCGAAAGGACAAGGAGCAATAGCCAAACGCCTGATGTGCCGTCTCTGAGTTTGAGACACGATGACGGAGACCGGTGTGCAGGAGTCCCGGAAGAACAAACAGGAGAAATGATCGTGTCAAGAGCCCTTTACAAAATCGGTAGGTTTGCAGCAACCCGCCCGTGGTTAGTCGTCGGATCATGGCTGGCGTTGGCCATCGTCGTGATCGGGGCCTCCGCGACCATAGGTCGGCCGCTGGTCGACTCAGCAGACGTGCCCGGGCTCGACTCGCAAGATGCCACCGATCTACTGACCCGCGCCCAATCCGACCAGGCTGGTTTGACGGCCCAGCTCGTATTGACGCCCATCGACCCCGAAGCCACCTTCTTTACATCTGCCGAAGCCCGTTCCGCCCTGACAGGCATCGAGGCGACTGCTGTCCGTCTCCCCAAAGTGCTGGGGAGCAACGACGTTTCTGGATCCCTGGCGGCCGGGACCGACGCCGCAATCGCCAGCGGCGGAGTCTCACCGGACGGACGAGTCGCATTGATCCGCCTCCAGTACCCGGTGTTGTCCGAACTGAGTTCGGTCGACTTGGACAGTCTCAAGGAAATGGCCGACACGGCACGAGAAGGGTCACCGCTTCAGATTGAAATCAGTGGCGACCTTTTTTGGTCCTTTGAAGAACCGGCCTCAAACGCCACGGAGCTCGTTGGGATCGTGGCCGCGGTGATCATCTTGCTGATCGCGTTCGGCTCGTTCATCGCGATGGGTCTACCGATCGGATTGGCGGTCTTTGGATTGGCACTTGGCGTCAGCGCCATGACGCTTCTGAACTACATCGTCGACATCCCCAGTTTTGCCCCAGAGATGGCGGCGATGATCGGGCTCGGGGTCGGGATCGACTACGCGCTGTTCCTGGTCACCCGGCACCGGGAATTCATCGCCGAGGGCATGACGGTGGTGGAGTCCGCTGGACGTGCCGTCGCCACTGCAGGCCAGGCCGTCGTAATTGCGGGCGGAACAGTTGTCATCGCCATCCTCGGTCTTGGTTTGGCCGGGATCCCTTATATGACCGCTGCCGGTATCGCAACATCATTGATTGTCCTGGTGATGGTGGTCGCATCGATCACCCTCCTGCCCGCCTTCCTCGGTCTCGCAGGCCAGAGGATCAATGGGCGCCGCAGCCGCACCCTTTTTCGCAGCGGGCGAGTTCCAACCCAACGGTGGCTGCGGTGGGGTAGACATGTTTCCAGGAATGCCTGGAGATATGCCATCGGTGTGACGTTGCTTCTAGTCGGCATGACAGCACCGATTCTCGATCTGCGTCTCGGGTTTCCCGACGAAGGCACCTTGCCGGAGTCGTCCACCCAGCGCCGCGCCTATGACCTGGTCGCTGAGGGATTTGGCCCGGGGATCAATGGGCCACTCGTCATCGCAGTCGACATATCGGACGACGCAACAATCGTGCAGCCTCTAGCCGATGCGGTCGCGGCGGATCCGGGCATTGCGGCTGCCGTGGCCGCGGACACTAATTTGGATGCCGGAGTTGCCACCATCCTGGCGTTTCCCACGACCGCACCACAGGACCAGGCCACAGTCGACACGATCGAGCGCCTTCGTAGCCAGATTTTCCCGCGAGTACTGGAGGGAAGCCCTGCTCGAGCTCACGTTGGGGGCCAGACAGCGGTAGTCACCGACACCGCAGAAAAGGTGAGCGATCGATTGCCGATATTCATCCTCGCCATCGTCTTCTTGTCGTGCGTCCTCCTCGCCGTGGTGTTCCGATCGATCGTGGTGCCGCTGAAGGCAGCGCTACTCAATCTTCTCAGCATCGGTGCCGCCTACGGCGTGCTGGTGATGGTGTTTCAATGGGGATGGGGAGCGAGCATCATCGGACTCGAGACAACGGCCCCGATAATCTCGTTCATTCCGATGTTCATGTTTGCCGTGCTGTTCGGACTGTCGATGGACTACGAGGTGTTTCTACTGTCCCGGGTGCGCGAGGAATACCTCGAGACCGGTGACAACGAGAGTTCTGTGATCCACGGAATCGCCAGCACAGCCCGGGTGATCACGTCGGCCGCGTTGATCATGATCTCAGTGTTCCTCGGATTTGTGTTCGGCGCTGACCCTTCGATCAAGATGGTGGGCCTCGGGCTGGCGACAGCAATCTTCATCGACGCGACAGTGGTCAGGATGATCCTGGTTCCAGCAACGATGAAGCTGATGGGAGACGCCAATTGGTGGCTACCTCCATGGCTTGATCGAATCCTGCCTAGAGTCCAGATCGAGGGTCAGTCGAATCTCCCTGAACCCGAGATGGAGCAGGTAGGCCATCCTCCAGCCGATCTGAGGACACCGGTCGGTGTCAGCTCAAACGAAAATTAGGAACCCAAGGCAAGGGACATGAAAGACATGCAAAGCACCACCAACTCCGCAAGCGGATATCCGGCACGGCTCGAAGTCGATTACCCGGCGAAACTCGAACGGGTCACCACATTTTTTAGGCTGATCTGGGTAATCCCGATTGGGATCGTACTCACCCTGATAACGGCGTCAGGCAGCACCACTGTTATCACTGACACCGGGGAGGAAATTGCTTCCTCAGGCGGTGGCATCGTCGGCGGATTGTTCATCGCGACAGCGTTGATGATCATCTTTCGGCAGAAGTACCCGAGATGGTGGTTCGATTTCTCGCTGGAACTTGCCCGCTTTGCCACCAGAGTCGGCGCCTACGTTGCGCTCCTCAGCGACACCTACCCGTCCACCGACGAGGAGCAATCGGTACATCTCGAGTTGGATTATCCGGATGTCCCCAACGACCTAAATCGTTGGATGCCCATCGTTAAGCCAATTCTTGCCATCCCTCACTACTTGGTCCTGATATTTCTGGTCCTCGGAGCGATTCTGGCGGTGATCATCGCCTGGTTTGCGATCCTGTTCACCGCACGGTACCCCAGAGCGCTTTTCGATTTTGTGGTCGGGGTCGCTCGTTGGGGACTTCGGGTCCAGGCCTACGCCTTCCTCTTGCTTACCGACGAGTATCCCCCGTTTACCCTGGCTTGATCGTGCTGTCTTCGAACCAGAACTCTCATGAATAGGCCAACCATCCTCTTCCTTTGCGTCCACAACGCCGGGCGATCGCAGATGGCTGCCGGGCTTATGCGTCACTTGGCCGGCGACCGGGTCGAAGTCTTGTCCGGTGGTTCCGAACCCGGAGCCTCAGTCAACCCCCTTGCCGTAGAGGTGATGGCGGAACGAGGGATCGACATCGATTCTGCCGTCCCGAGGCACTGGACAGATGAGGAGGCTCGTAACGCCGATGTCATCGTCACCATGGGATGCGGCGACGCATGCCCGGTCTATCCAGGAAGACGATACCTCGACTGGGCGCTCGACGACCCATCAAACAGGACGCTGGATGAAGTCCGTCAGATCCGAGACGAGATCGAGCACCGGGTTGTCGACCTGCTTGCTGAGCTGAGCACCGCTAAGTGAGTTGGCGTCGCGCTTCAAGACCTTCGAGAAGGATGTCGAGGGCAAACTCGAATTCCGTTTGGTCGTCGCACCATCCGATGGTCGAGTCCGGGTCATCGTGAGCTACTTCGCTCAACATTTCTACGAGCAATGGGAATTGGGAAGCCATCATCTCCAGCATCTCGCTGCTCACCTCTTCGTCGTCGCTTCCGGGCGCGGGATCAAACATCTCCTGGCTGAATCCAAAAGCCCGGCTTCCCAATGCGTGCATTGCGTGATGGGCAAGGTCGTAGGAGACACCACCGGCCCGGAAGATCTCCAGGAAACCATGCATGTAGGTAAGGACAGCCGGGTTTACTGCCGTCCTGGTCTCAAGAACTCCCGGTGCCCAAGGATGCGCGATCATCACGTCTCGGGCGGTGAGAATCCTGGAGCGAAGAACCTCCTTCCAGTCATCGGGTCCGGTCGCCGGCCCGAGGCCGACAACGGCCTGGTTGACCTCTTCGACTACCAATTCGGCCATCCCATCGAGGAGTGCCTCTTTGTTGGCCACGTGGTAATACAACGACATGGCTTCGACGCCGAGGGATTCGGCGAGACCGCGCATGGTGAGCGCGACTATTCCACCCTCATCCGCGAGATCAACGGCAGCAGCCAGCACCCGGTCCCTGCTCAGGCCTTCCCGCGATTTTGTGAACTCGTCAGCAACCATCAGACATCATCGTACACGGTAAGGCACTCCACGAATTGACAGCCTTACATTGTATGGCTACATTCCTTACGTCGTAAGAAAAGAGAAGGACATGACCACACCCGCTGCCGAATCCATTCAAGAGACCACAAAGAACACGATGAGAGCTTTGATCCAGACCGCGTACGGCAACCCCGAAGAGGTTATGACCCTTCAACAGGTCGAAACCCCTTCCCCTGAAGATGGCCAAGTGTTGGTTCGGGTCCACGCTTCGTCTGTCAATGCCCTCGATTGGCATTTCGTCTCCGGAACCCCATACTTTCTTCGCCTCGTTGCCGGCCTGCGCACTCCGAAACGACGGATCTCAGGCGCAGACATTTCAGGGACGGTCGTAGTGGTCGGCAAAGACGTAAAGAGTCTCAAAGTCGGAGATCAGGTCTTCGGGGAGATCCCGGGTGGAGGTTTCGCTGAGTACGCCGCGGTTCGGGAAGGTCTACTGGCACCGGTGCCGTCCAATATCCCGATCGCCGAAGCTGCAACCCTTGGCGTGGCAGCATTAACCGCCCTGCAGGGCCTTCGCGATTGGGGTGGACTCCAGGCCGGGCAGTCAGTCTTGATCAACGGCGCATCGGGTGGTGTCGGCACTTTTGCAATCCAAATTGCACGCGCCCTGGGCGCGGGTGAGATCACCGCCGTTTGCAGCACAGCCAATGTTGATGCAGCCAGGGCGCTGGGCGCCGATCGCGTGATCGATTACACCAAAGAAGACTTTGTCGCCTCCGACCGTAAATACGAATTGATGTTCGACAACGCCGGGAATCGCACGCTGAGCGAGTGCCGTTCGGTCCTCAATCCGGATGGGGTATTGGTGATGGTCACAGGCGAGAAAGGCAGGTGGATCGCCCCATTGCCCAGAATTCTGGCCGCCCGGATGTTGTCAGTGTTCTGGAGTCAAAAGACGGCCAACAAGACGGCGACATCCACACCTGAGGACCTCCTCACATTGAAGAAAATGGTCGAATCCGGCCAAATCAGGCCCGCCATCGAACGCACTATCGGGCTTGACGACGTCATCGGGGCCATCAGTGAACAGGGGCAATTCCATGCTCGTGCCAAGACTGTGGTTCAGATTGAGACGGTGGTCTGATGCCGATGCCATCCTGGTGGCGCCAGATCAACAAGCGAGTGTTCAATCCCATGGCTCTCAAGGGAGACAAGTGGTCGGTAATACACCATGTTGGGCGCAGCTCGGGGACCAGTTACAGAACCCCACTGGAAGCCCACCCGGTGGAGGGCGGATTCGTATTCATTTTGGTCTATGGCCCGAATACGGACTGGGCCAAAAACGCCCTGGCAGCCGGTTCGGCAGAGCTGGAGTATCGGGGTGAACCGGTGCAATTGAATTCACCGCGAATGATCTCAAAGGAACAGGCGTGGGCACTCCTGCCAGCAACCACCAAGGCCCCACCCGCATTTCTCAACGTCACCGACTACCTGCAAATGGACCGCGAGGTCCCCAAAGCCTCCTAGCTACTCGCCGCCTCATACTGAGGACGCGTGGCACACTCCACCCTCGGCCGGTCAGGAAAGAGTTCGGACAGGTCGTGGCCGATTCGGGATGAAATTTCCTCCGTACCCGGCAGCGCCATGTGATAAAGGTCTGCGTAGAAGACGCCCCGGTTATTCATGTCCGGATAGGAGAGGACGGGTACCCCGGTTGCGGACGCGAGGTTGCGGAGGGCCTGGTCATACTCGTCGAGGTCATTTACCCCGTCATCGACAACCGTCGCCAACTGGTCCCTCATGAGCGGCATGTCGACGATCACAACGTATGCGCCGGTCGCCTTGATGTCTTCGATGATGGCTTCGAGGGAGTCGAATTGGATCGGGCCTACCTGATAATTCCGAAGTTCGCCCTCACGAAGCCGGCGATCCCGCTCCGGATCGTCGACATACTCGCCACCATCAAACCCGCGGAAGCGCCCGTCCGGGGTCAGGCGAGCCTTCCAGCTGGAGATGGATTCACCGTTCAGAAAGCGGAACAGGTTGCGTGGCTCCCGGAGTCGTTCTCGGATTGCGACGAGGGCAAAATTCTCCTGGAAGAAAGACTCGACCGACTCCCACACCGTTTCTTCGCCGTAGAGCCATCGTCGACCTTCTGAGTCGAGATACCTCGATAGCTCCCGCTCGTCGGCGGGTTCGTTGTCATTTGTGTCCCGCGGTCCCATCGAGATCACAACGATGTCGGGGCACAACTCCGGAAGGACCAGATCCTCGTCCCAGGCG
>JBGTGL010000016.1:0-12338 GCA_041746755.1 Acidimicrobiia bacterium
TTCTGAATCGTTCCAAGCCCTGAATCACGGCAAACACGAGAGTGGCTAACGGCACGAGCGCCAACAGAGTCTGCCCAAGGCCTGCCTGAATTTCGACCAGAGCGAAGTAGTAGAGGCCGAAGGCGCCCGCGAACTGAAACAGCCCGAATACCGCAGCTCTCACCAAAAGCTTCCCATCCGGGAGTCGGACCCTCATAACTGCCATCAAAAGAGTCATCAAGAGACCAGCGATGATGAACCGTGAGGCCGCGCCCCACATCGGCTCGAGTTCACGGTTGCTGAACCGGATGGCAACCGCGTTACCCCCTGCGAGGAGTGCTTCAGTTGCAAAAGCCCACAGAACTATGGGCCGAACATCGATCCTTCCAAAACCATCCGAACTCGACTCTTCACCCATTTTGTGCAGCCTATGCGAACCAAGGAAATTCCGAGTCCGGCTGCTAGTTCCGGGTGCCTATTCGAGGATCTTGGCGGCAGGATTAGCCGGTCCCCCATTCGTTACGAAACCCCAGTTCAGAAGCTTTTAGAAGCATGCGCGGGTAAACGGAACCGGTCGACTTTCTCGGACGCTCACCAAGAGGGGTGGATTGATTCCATATCGCAGGTTGCGAGGAGGCTGCTTGGCATGTGCCGATGTCGGCGGTCCCGCATCGGGGTAGTCTCTCGACATGGCTGCGCCGCCAGACACGAATCCGGATGCGTTGCAAGGCTTTCCCGCAGCGGTCACCGACTATGTCCCCGTTGAGGGGTCAGTTCTCTACACCGAGGTGCGGGGCTCGGGCGCTGCCGTTTTGCTGGTCGGTGCCGCCGACGAGGACGCCGAGTTTTACCGTGGTATCGCTGAGCGCCTCGCGACCGTGTCGAGGGTCGTTACTTACGATCGACGCGGTACGAGGAGAAGTGGGAGCGAGGGCTGGCCCACAGACTCGGCTCGGCACGCAGATGACGCAGCAGCCTTAGTCAGAATTCTCGGGCTCAGCCCGGTCACCGTACTGGGGGCTAGCGCAGGAGGGATTGTCGTCCTGAGATTGGCGCTTAGGCACCCAGAACTGCTCAAGACGGCGCTGTGTTTCGAGCCTGGCGTTTTCCACGCCACCCCAGACGGCGACCAGTTGCGAACTCGTGTCGAGACTGCTGTTGAGGAGTACCTGCTATCGCATCCGGGCGACTGGTCCGGGAGCGCTGACGCACTCGGTCGCGCAGCAGTTAGTTCCGTCCCCGACGTCAGAAGTCTGTTCACGCCTCCGCACGGTAAGGAGTGGTTCGGTGAGCGATCCGATTCCAACGCCGAGTCTCTTATAAGAGGAGATCTTCCGCTCACCGCAGAGAGATTCGACCTGGATGCCATAGCCAATTGCCCGGTCCGGATGCGGTTCGCTTACGGAACCGGGTCGCTTCCTGTCTTCCGAGACATCGCCTCCCGGTTAGCCAACGCCAGGGGCGAGAATGCCGACGTCCTCGAAGGTGTTGGTCACAGCGCCTTTTATCACCCGGACTCAACGGCCGCATATATCAGTCGTTGGCTTTAAGCAATCCGCAGCGCCACTCGAAACGGGCACCGTCGCGCAGGTCGAAGTGACGAACCGCCCCTTTTGACCGCGTGCTCCCGGCAGGATTCGAACCTGCACACCCGGCTCCGGAGGCGATAAGTCCAAAACGCCCATGATGCGTGACAAAACCTCAGGTTAGAGGCTCGCTCACCCACTAATAAGGAAAATCCCAGCCGGTCGCCGTTTTTTCGCATGCTGATCACGTCAATTTGGTCACAGTGGCGGAGAGAGGGCTCTGTAACCCGACATCTACGTAACGATCTCGTAACGCCGGGCCGCGAGCATTCGGCGAATCATGGCTTTGATTGTGATACGTATTTGGGTCCTTGTTGGATTGCGGAGCAGGGCGCTTGGCTAAATTGTCGATGAGATTCAGGCAGGCGATTGGTTTTGCAGTCTCTGTGGCGATTTTTGGCTGTTTCCGGGTCCTTAATCTTCGTCGGCTTGACATCGTCGGTAGACACGCAGCCGATTACGTTGATCCCGAGCCTATTGGGTCTTGCAGTGGGTTTGTTCCTTTCGATCCGTGTGCCGGCCAACAACATCGGCTTGGTGGTTCTGGTGGCCGTCCTAAGCTTTTCGCTACTCGGGGCTTATTCCTTGGTCCAGGATTGGGGAGTCTCCAACGACCACATGGTGTTGGCAACGGTCGCCTCGATAGGTGGCACTGTTGCCTTTGGGGGAGTGTTCACAACTCTCCTTATCCTGCTGCCGATCTGGTTCCCCGACGGTGCCGCCATCAATCGGTGGTCGCGGTGGGTGGCCCGGATCGCCATCGTTCTTCTGTCGACGGCTATCTGGGGAGCTATGTTCTCAGGAAGGGTGTGCGTCGCCTGGGCAGGCAATGGCGACACGTGCGCTCGCTATGTCACCAGCCCGTGGGGCATTGCAGCCGTCGATGGTACCTATTTCGAATCCGCGTATCTCGGTCTATTCCTTCTCGCAATTCCTGCGATTGTCGCGGTTGTCCTGCGGTGGCGTCGTTCCAACGGCGACGAGCGGATGCAGTTGAAATGGTTCAGCTTTGCCTCAGTCCTCTTCATTGTGGGGTTCCTCATCACCGTCGCTAATGATTCTCTCATCGACACAGATTTGGCGACTTTGGCCTCCGCACTGGGTCTCAGCGGATTGTGGCTCTCGATTGGAGTCGCGGTGGCTAAATACCGGCTCTATGACATTGACCGAGTCATTTCCCGCAGTCTCAGCTATACCATCGTCGTCGCGCTGCTCGGTCTTGTTTATTCGCTCGGGGCCATCTGGTTGCCGACGCAGCTAGTGGGTCAGCAGAATTCGCTGTTTGTGGCTGGATCAACACTCGCGGTAGCCGCCTTGTTCAACCCGGTTCGAAATCGAATCATCCATGGAGTAGATCAGCGCTTCTACCGCGCTCGCTACGACGCCGACCAGGTGATCTCCGAGTTTTCCAACGTACTGAGAGATGAAGTCGATCAGGAACGACTCGTGGAGAGGTGGAGGTCCGTCGTGGTCGAGACGATGCAGCCCTCATCCATCGGCGTTTGGGTACGAGATTCATGATTGTGCGAACCCAACACTGGTGGAGGAACGTGAATGGCTGACGGAAACGTTGCTGAAAGATATGCGCGAGCCCTTGCAAGCTGTGATCTGACCCAACTCCGAGACCTAGTCCATCAGAGATCGTCGTCACAACCCACAATCGGGTGAGACGTTCAAAGGAATGGACAATTATCTAGCCACGATGGAGGAGTATCCCGGTCTGCCCGAAATGGAAGAACTCTCGAGTGGGCGAAGGGAACAATGGCCCACTTTGGTGCCCTTAGCTGTGAAGTTGGGACCGCTCAGGCCCGTTTTCCGGCTCGTAGCGGGAGGCGCTCTACTGCGTCGGCGACACAACGGCCCTGGGCGACGCCGAGGTCGATGGCAGGTCGGTAATGGATACCTCCGTAAAGACGCGACACCGCAGCCTCCTCGGCGCAGCCGCTGAAGGAGGTGAAGACCCGGGGAGTCAGGCCCCGATCGTCGTGGGTGTGGTCGACCAACTGGTAGTCGTCGCCGAATAGGTCGGCCATTACCCCGAAGGCTGCACCACTTTGCACCGAGTGTCCCGAGGTGAATTCGGGGAATGGTGGTGTGCTGAGAATTGGTGTCCATTGGTTGTCGATGAGGTCCCGGATGTATGAGATCGGCCGAATCAGGTTGGTCCGGTATTTGGTGTTCCAGCACGTAACGAAGGCGTCGGAAACTGCAATGCCGACTTTGAGGTAACACTCGGCGGCTTCGGCGAGATCGAGTTCCTCAGCGTTGATCACCTGATTGAGAATGGAAATCGAGTGACCCGGCGGGGTGGCGGTATTCCCTGGATCGTCAGACCAGAACTGTGCTATCTCGGTCTGTTCAGCGGTGATCCCGTTCACCGCTTCGTACACCTCGACAGCGTCGCGATAAAAGTCCGAGTCAACGGCAACCGAGAATGTCGGATGGTCTGGGGCGACGCACTCGGCGCCGGACGAAACCGCAAAGGTGCGATTCTGCCCCCAGTACGGCTGGAGAGCGCCCTGAAACCCGGGCGCGGTCGGAACCCAAAGTCCCGGCCCTTGCGGCGGGATGTAGCTGGACGGAAAGTTGCGGAGGTAGCCCTCGTGGCCACCGTCTGATGCCGACCATTGGAGAATCGCAGCGGCCACATCTTTCCCCCAAGAAACAGAGTCGGCAACCAACACTGGCGAGACAGAGTCGGAAGCGGTATTCAGGGAGGTTTCGAGTTGGTCTATGGCGGCGAGGTTGGCGGCCGATGTGGTGGGGAACAATCCACGCGCCACGGCGGCGATAGCGGCATTGGCGGCGGCCGGCCAATACATGTGGCTGTCCCGCCCGGATCGGGTGGGTAGTTGGAGGTTGGGAAACTTGCCCTGGAGGCTTCGGTTGCCCGGCATCCCCGGAACGAGAGTCTCGTAGAGACCAATGCCGAGATAGGCGAATGTTCGTGACGCGACAGGAGGGGAATAACCCGGAGTTGTCTTCACCAGATGGAGGGCGAAGTCGAACCAGGTGAGGGCGACTCCGGCGTCGTAGGCCTTAGCCGGCCTCAGGTCGGGGCGGCCAACGACGGCCCATGACGTCGGGAGAGCAAGCCAGGCTGCGGCGAGTGAGGCGTTCTTGAGAAATTCCCTCCGTGACCGCTCTCCCGGCCAGCTTGGCGAATCTTGTGTCGACAACATGAAGTCTCCTCAGTTGGTAGTGGATGAAGGGACCCTTGACGGGTCCCCCCATCCAGTTTCCGGTGTGTATTCCGCTGTCTCAGCCTACGGAAAGTTGATCCAGCCCACATCGAGAGAACTGCCCATTTTGGGAGTTCTGATCACGGCAGGAACACGGCCGCCTGGTAGAGACGACAGATGTTCGGGCCCACCTCGCCATCGGCGAGGGCCGTTGCAGGGAAGACCCCCGGGAATGGGCTCGCGTTCGAGCACCCACCGCGATAGGTCTTGATCATGCCGGGCATGAACTCGGACAACGCCGGCCCGTGATCGTTGACGACCAAGTGGATTTCAGCGCCTCGCGCGTCCTCAAGGCTCCTGTCCGACAGCCATCCGCTCAACGTGCCTTCCGAGACGTGCCCGGCGAACGTTCCGATCCCAGAAGCTCCTGCCAAACGACCGGCGGCAAACCGGACCTGGGAATCGGTAGCGGGGTTGTTGATGATTTCCGGCGCGGCGCACGGGTTCGAAGTACATGCGGACGGGTTGTTGACCACAACGAGCCAGAGGGTGTAGGCATTGCCACTCTCCAACCCCGTCGTGCTCAACCGGTAGGCGATTCCGTTGTCGTTCCGGACCAGTTGCGCGCTGGCACCGGCCACCGGCCCTGATTTGCCCTGGCTGGCCTGCTGCGCATGCCAACTCACTCCTACCGTCTGCTGTTCGGCGCCCGCGGCCGCAGCGGGCGCTATCAGCGCCGCCGACAGAGCCACCACCGCCAGCACGATCGTCATATTTCGTCGTCGCATCTCGATCATCGTCCTTTCGTTACTCATCGAAGCGTTCCGCCGTCGGCGGTTTGATCGCTCAGTACGCATGGGGTGTCCTTTCCCTCGTCGTGGTGGCCATTCGACCCGACGTCGCTTGACGGCGACTTAGCGGGGCTTACCAAAAGCTTGCTCAGGGAAGCGGGTCAGGGCATTAAGGCAGCGGCAAGGTATGTCTGCTTGAATAGCCGACTGGTCACGCGCGTTGTTCAATCGTGGAGAGCTAGATGGACTACCTGATCCTGGGTCCACTCGAAGTACTGGACGATGGCGAGCCGGTGGACATCGGCTCCCGACAGCAACGCGCCCTTCTCGCTTTGCTTCTCGCCAACATGAACCGGGTGGTGTCAACAGAACGGATCCTCGAGGACCTCTGGCCTAATGACCCGCTGGGAAAGGAGAAGACCCTCTGGGTTTACATTTCTCGGCTGAGGTCGGCTCTCGAGCCCAACCGGCAGCCCAATGCCAGGAATTCTGTCCTAGTCACGAGAGATCACGGCTACCAGCTGGCCGTCGATCCCAACGGCGTCGACTCTATCCGGTTCGAAACGGAGGCGGCTCGCGGCCGCGCCCTGGTGCGAGACGACCCCGCTACGGCCGCCGACTTGCTGGGGAATGCCCTTGCGCTATGGCGGGGCAGTGCGTATCAAGACTTCGAATACGACGAATTCGCGCGGGACGAGTTGGCACGTCTCGAAGAGGCCCGGCTACTGGCTACCGAGGATCTTTTCGATGCCAAGCTCCGGGCCGGCCAGCATCGCGAGATCGTGGGAGATCTGGAGAAGCTGGTACGGAACCAACCGCTCAGGGAGCGGCCCATTGGGTTCCTGATGCTGGCCCTGTATCGATCTGGGCGCCAGGCCGACGCTCTGCGTGCTTTCCAGAGCTACCGGCGGGTGTTGGGAGAAGAGCTCGGAGTCGAGCCGTCCGCCGAGCTGAGTCGCATAGAGGAGCAGGTCCTGCTCCATGACGAAAGGCTCGACCCGGCGGGCAACCTTCAGAGCGACACGGTGGGCACGAATCCTTTCAAAGGGCTCCAGGCCTTCGGCGAGCAAGACTCCGGTGTCTTCTTCGGTCGCGATCGCCTCGTCGCCGACATCGTCCGGCGCCTGTCCCAGGGAATTCCCCTGATTTCGGTCGTTGGGTCGAGCGGTTCGGGTAAGTCGAGCGTGCTCCGAGCCGGTCTCATCCCTGCTCTCCACAAGGGCGCGCTGGGCGACACTGAAAATTGGCGAATCGCAGTCATGGTTCCCGGCGCTCGACCATCTGCCGAACTAGAAGCCGCTCTGGCTCGATCGTCGCTGGACACTCCCGAAGACCTCATGAGGTACCTCGATGGCGAGGATGGCCTGCTGAGAGCGGCGCTTCGCATCATTCCACATGGGTCGGGGCGGCTTCTACTGGTCATCGACCAGTTCGAGGAGTTGTTCACTTTGGTCACGTCTGAGGAGGCACGGCGCCAATTCATACGCAACCTCGAGGTCGCTCTCGAGGATCCCCACCACCGGGTAGTAGTCATCATCGCTTTGCGGGCCGACTTCTATGAGCGACTGCTCGACTTCCCCGAGCTCGGAGAGATGCTCGGAGCCGGTGTCGTCAACGCGGTTCCGCTCCTACCCGACGAGCTCGAAGCCGCTGCCGAAAGGCCTGCCGCCGGGGCCGGCGCTCACCTCGAACCGAAGCTTCTTGGTCGCCTCCTGACCGATGTCGCCGGCCAGACCGGGGCTCTTCCTCTCTTCCAATTCACCCTTACCGAGCTGTTCGACCGTAGAAGCGATGCCACCCTGACTCTCGGGGCTTACGAGGAGATGGGAGGCGTCGGCGGAGCCATCACCCGTCGAGCCGAGGAGCTGTACCAGACGTTCGACGCAGGGCAAAAGGTCGCGGCGAAACAGCTATTCCTGCGTTTGGTGACCATTAACGACATCGGTGCCTGGACGAGGCGCAGGGTCGCCGCCTCAGAGATCATCAACCTGGCGGTAGACACCGTCGATCTCCAGACCGTACTCAACGCTTTCGGTCGGTATCGGTTACTCACCTTCGACCGCGACCCCGTGACCGGGTCCAGCATCGTCGAGGTGGCCCATGAAGCGCTGCTTCGCGTCTGGTCCCGGCTGGCCGGGTGGATCGAGGAGGGTCGGGAGGACGTTGTTCGCCACGCCCTCCTTACCGCGGCTATCGCCGAGTGGACCGAGTCCGATCGGGCCGAGGGATATCTCCTTGTCGGGGAGCGGCTGGCCGGCTACGAAATGTGGGCCGAGCACAGCACGCTGACTCTGAGCAAAAGTGAGGCCGAATATCTCCAAACCTCCGTTGCATTTCGCGAGCGGAGCACGGAAGCCGAGGCAATTCGGACAGCTCGGGAGTCCAAACTGGACCGACAGGCGAGACGTCGCCTGGTAGGTATGGGCGTGGCGACACTCTTGCTAGTCATCGTGCTTGCGGGGGCTCTGATCCTCGCCGTTGGGGGCGGCCCCAGCATCGCAATGGTCCATGGTGGCACCAACGACCGTGCCGTGAACGATCTGATGCTGTCGGGGGCGGCGGCGGCCGAACGCGAGCACGATCTCGCCATTGAACTCGTCGAGCCGTTGATCGACGCCGAAGCTGACCTGAGGCAGATAGCCGAGACCGGCGCCGATCTGATCCTTGTGAGCAGCGACTTCGACACTGTGATCGACCGGGTTGTCGGCGACTACCCGGATACCCATTTCGTCGCCATCGACCCCTCCTGGGTTAAGAAGGAGCACCCCAACGTGACCGAGGTCCACTTTGCGGTGGAGGACAGTGCCTTCCTTGCCGGGGTTGCCGCGGCGATGCGGTCGACTACGGGGATCATCGGCTTCATCGGAGGAAACCCGACATTCAGTGTCGAGCAGTCCCGCACCGGCTTCGAGCAGGGTGCCGCTTTCCAAGACCCCGACGTCACCGTGTTGTCGAGATACCTGGGCCCGGTCGAGAACCCAGGGGTCACCGCCGTCCGGCGCCCCGACCTGGCCCAGGAGCTAGCGGCACAGCTCTTTGCAGAAGGAGCAGATGTTGTCTTCTACGACGCCGGCGAATCGGGGCGGGGAGTTGTGGCCGCAGCAAGTGAGCCCGAGGCCGGCCACCCCTGGGTCATCGGTAGCAACGTCGACGCCTATCTCACCTCCGCCTCCCCACTCGACCGGGAGTACATCCTGACTTCAACTGTCAAGCGGTTCGACAAGGCCGTTGAGCAAGCTGTGGCGGCGTTCCTCGACGGCAGTCTGGAAAGCGGCGAGCAGGTGGTGGGATTCGCCGATCATGCGGTCGGGTTGTCTCGAGAAGGAGGGTATCTGGATGACATCGCTGGCCATCTGGACAACCTGGCGGGCGACATAGGTCTCGGTCACTTGACCGTCCAGGACTTTGCCCTGCGTAGTGCGGACTGGCAGATGGAGCCGGACATGACGGTGCGAATCGCCGTCGGTGAGAGGTCTTGCACCCCTGATGTTGAAGGGGGTGAGGTCGAGGGCGGCAAGCTGCGACTGGCCCCTGGACGCGTGATCGCCTTCGAGCTCGCGAACCGGGGCGACCAGCCCGTCGGCGTCGGGATGTACATGGTGCCTGCCGGAACGACAATTGAGGCTCTGGCCAGAGAAGCGCGGGCCGACGTCCGCCCGGGCTCCTATGGCGAGGTGCTGGCGCAGTCCGTCATCGGGCCTACCGGGGTGACAACTCTGACGGCGACGATGCCGAGGGGGTCTGTGGCGGTCAGTTGTCTATTCCTTGTGCCCTTCGGGGGCGAGCCGCCCACCGAGCTTCCCCTTGACTTTGCCGCCATGATCGTAACCCCAGGAGAAACATGATGAACCATAGACCATCGAACCAAGTGAATCGAACCATCAAAGGCCCAGTCTGGCCGGCTTTGCTCGTGGTGATAGCGTTCGCCGCCATCGGCTGCTCGGATTCGTCTGCCTCATCCCGAGAGACCGCCGACATCGGCGCCCAAGGAGGCGACGGTGAGCCTGTCGCCGTCGACGGAGCCACCCTGGATCGGGCCCAAGACGGGATTGCGTTCCGCATGGTGATGCCGACCCCGGCGGCAGGAAGTTATATCTATCCCACGGCCGACATGATGCCCCCTTTCGGCTCGGCTCATCCCGAGGTGTCGGTGGGCGGACCGGGAGAGCCGGAAACCTTCACCCTCTGGTTCATCGTCTTCAACATTCCGGATGAGTGCACCGACAGCAACTGCAACAATGATGACGTCGAACCCGGCCGTCCGGCCAGGGGCGGGGTCTATGAGGGCGACGGGCGAATCGCCGATGGGGACGAGCTGGTCTTCGAGGGCCGGATCCGCCTCGGCCAGGAGCCGATCACCGGTGCGCCGCTTGAGGATCCGATGGGCGCCATGATCCATCTGCTGGTCGCACCCCACGGCAAGGCGCTGCCCGGGGCCGACGGGTGGCGTCAGCTGAACGGGCCGATCGGCAACCTCTCCCTCTGGTGGCTAGCCGAATTCCCCGGGTCTTGACCTGACCCCCAAGTCAGAGCAAACTGTGGTGCCCCCGGCAGGATTCGAACCTGCGCACCCGGCTCCGGAGGCCGGTTTTTCAAATCGCCCTCTAAATGGCGCGAAACCCCAGGTCAGAGGCTTGGACACCCTCTCTAAGGCTTGCTCAGGCCGGTTGCGTAAATTGGGGTCAATTCTTACTACAAGATCAATTTTTAATGGTCTCCATCTTCTTCAGATCGGTGGAGATTCCTAGGCCAAGTATCGTGTCGGTCGAATCTGACTACTTGCCTTTTAAAGCCGAACCAGTGCTGGTCATCGTCGCTCAAGATCAGAGAATCCGGGTCACGTCATCGATGGCTGCCACACCGATGGCACGGGCTAAGGTCGTCGATTCCCTTTCCGGTGATGTTGGCCCGATAAGCGGCAACGCAGCTGCTGGCTACTCAAAAGATTCGACACTCCAATCCATGCTTTCGCACAAGCGGGCAGTCGTCGCTATCCCAGTTGTCGCCGGCCTATTGCTCGCCAGGCTGATGTCGCTCGACTGGATTTGGGCGATGATGTCGGCGGGATTGACCGTGGTGATTGTAGCGTTAGGCATCCGCGGCCTTTCGAAAATGTTGTAAGGGAAACCCCGTGCCGGCGTGTGCGGAGTCGGGTCTTAGAGATCTATCGCCCGGTAGGTACGGCTACACATTTGGCTACCAGGCGCGCCACGCGGAGGGCGTCGCTGGCCCGAGCGATATGTGCCGATATCGGACGCGCTTACTGGCTCGTCGGAAGGCTTATGTCGCTAGTGGTCGCAGTGCATTGCATGTGATGCGACCCGCTCCCTCCTCGGGGATGACGAAGCTGCTCTCACCTGTTCGCACGACGACGTAGTAGTCGAAAACGGATGGGTAGTCATGACTCGGAGTGGTGTACCAGATCGTCGCGACCCCCGGTGCGCTGGATACGGCATCTAGATCACGGTCGCCATCGTGGGGAACTACGCAGACCTCGACGTCCATGACATTGGGTAGGTCAATGAAACCAGACGCATCGACACTCAGAGTCTCCGGTCCGACGTCACCACCGCATACGGCTGTACTGCTGCAGGCAGTGAGGACCGCTAGCGCCGCGATGGCTGAGCTCCGAAGCGCGACCTCCGCATGATCGAAACATTAGGTTTGTCAATTCCCTATTTCCATATCCGGAACGACGCCCCCTACATCGCTCCGGCGATCAGACCCAGGCATCGACCCGGATGAATCCGAGGTCAGTGAAGAGCTGCTCCGAGGCAACGTTGCCGTCGGTGATCACCGCGCCGACCTCGTGCACCCCGTGGTCCCACAGGGAGCGAAGCGAGACTAAGACAGCAGTGCGGCCGAACCCTTCCCGTTTGCGCCGAGCGACAGTTGCGACGGGATCGATGTACTTCCGACCGGCGACATCCACAACGAACGAGACGGCGACGATGTTCCCGTCCTGCTCCACCACGACCGAGTGTGGGTGTTCGAGGCGCGACAGCCAGTCGTCGACAGCGCTCAGTGCGGCCTCGTCGTCCTCGCCCTCGTCGTCGACGGTCCCTCGAAAGGCGTCCAGGATTACCGTCGCGAGTTGCTCCCGGTCCGCAACCTCAGGCGCGCGAGCGACGGACCTCTCCAGCGGTGTCGATGGTGCCGACGCGGCGGACAACGGCGTGAGTCGGTACTCGCTGCGAGTGCGGGCCATGTTGTTTTCTCCTGTAGTTTTTCTTGAACGGTAGGGGGTAAGTGGCTCACCCGGCAGTGCTCCAGCAGCGCCCGGCGTGACACCCGCTTCCGGGGCTTTTCGACAAGCCGTTCGGGCAGCCGTTTCCTCCTTCTTTGTCCATCGTGCGCATCAAGGTACATGAAGGTGTGAGGAGCCACAGGAGATATTTCGTGATACGGACGACCCCTTTCGGCTATTGGTGGGCCTGTCGGAGTTCTCCGTACGAGGGAAGGCGAATGAGAGGCCTCGGGAAACCTCCCGGTACTGACTTCGGCGAACGGTCGCCCACGGTTGAGTTTTCCACAAAACCCCAGGTCAGGGCGATTTGTGCCCCCCGGCAGGATTCGAACCTGCGCACCCAGCTCCGGAGGCCGGTGCCTCACATCGGCCTATAAATAGCACGAACCCCAGGTCAGAGTCTCGCGCACTGTCTCTAAGGGTAGGTAAAGCTGGTTGCGTAAAATCGCCAGAGAACCTTCAGGCTGCAAGATTTTTTAATGTCTGCATTCGAGGCTCTTTCAACACTTAACCTACAAGGTCCGGAACAAAGGGGGGCTCACACCGTAGGATG
>JBGTGL010000017.1:0-33971 GCA_041746755.1 Acidimicrobiia bacterium
GCTGGGGCGCGGATATTGAGGGTAATCGGGTGGTGTTGCCCCGCAATGTCGCGTTGTCGTTGGGTGACCGTGTTTCGGGTAGGGGAAAGCCGGGGCCTTGTGATGCTCTGTGTGGGGTGTTTCCGCCTTGACCTTCCAGTCGAGTGGAAGGTGTATAAATGGTTGTGCGACTTCACCGATGACCGATGAAGTCGTCCGACCGACACCAACCTGCACGAGGAAGCCAAGTGATGAGCCAATGACTGATCATCAAAACCACCAGGCGAAGGGCCTGACCGGGACCGGTAGCCATGAGGGAGACGACAAGAGTTCTGGCTTAACCGGTCACTCCCCTCACGGCGGCCACGACAAGCACGCTGGTCACAGCGTGGCCATGTTTCGTGACCGATTCTGGCTCTCACTGGCACTGACTCTGCCGGTCGTCTTTTACAGCGAGATGATCCAGGAGTGGTTCGGTTACACCGCTCCGGCCTTTCCCGGCTCAGAATGGGTCGCCCCGGTCCTGGGAACCGTCATCTTTTTCTATGGGGGGTCGCCGTTCCTAAAGGGTGCCGTTCAGGAAGCACGCGACCGTCAGCCAGGAATGATGCTGCTGATTGGGATGGCCATCATCGTGGCCTTCGTCGCTTCGGCGGCCACCACTTTTGGTTGGTTCGACCTCGACTTCTGGTGGGAGCTGGGGGCCCTGATCACCATCATGTTGCTTGGGCATTGGATGGAGATGCGGGCAATCGGCCAGGCCCGGGGAGCATTGGCCGCTCTCGCCGAGCTTTTGCCGGACGAAGCAGAGAGGGTCATCGGCGACGGAACTGAAACGGTATCTCTCGCCGCTCTAGCGGTTGACGATGTCGTCCTGGTCCGTCCGGGTGGGCGCGTCCCCGCCGACGGGGAGATTGTCAGCGGCGAGGTCGAAGTCGACGAGTCGATGGTCACCGGCGAGTCCAAACCGGTAGCGAAGAGTCCAGGCGACAAGGTCGTGGCCGGAACCGTCGCCACCGACAACTCGATCAGGGTGCGGATCACTGCCGTAGGTGAGGACACTGCTCTTGCCGGCATCCAGCGTCTGGTAGCGCAAGCCGCAGAGTCTCAGTCCCGGGCCCAGGTGCTGGCCGACCGAGCAGCTGCCTTGTTGTTCTATGTTGCTGTGACTGCTGCGGTGGTCACATTCGTGGCATGGCTTATCGTTGACCAGCCAAATCAAGCTGTGGTGCGGACCGTCTCTGTGTTGGTCATTGCTTGCCCCCACGCCCTCGGTTTGGCTATTCCCCTGGTCATCGCGATTTCAACCTCGATGGCTGCCCGCGACGGGATTCTGGTCAAGGATCGTCTCGCTTTCGAGCGAATGCGCAACATAGATGTCGTCCTGTTCGACAAAACCGGGACCCTCACCAAGGGAAGCCACAAAATTACCGGTGTCGTCTCCGTCGACTCCGACAACGACCGGCTCGTCGCCATCACCGCAGCAGTCGAATCTGACTCTGAACATCCGCTGGCCCGGGCAATTGTCACCGCCGCCAGAGAGCGGGGCACTATTCCTGTCGCCACTGGGTTCAAGGCGATGAGCGGCCGAGGAGTCCAAGCCGACGTCGATGGACAGACAGTGGCTGTCGGGGGCCCGGCGCTCCTATCGGAGCGCGGTGTTGAAGTCCCGAAGGCGGTAGGGGAAGCGGTGGACGCCTGGAAACAAAGAGGCGCCGCCGTGCTCTACGTTATCGAGGGCGACCAGGTCACTGGTGCTCTCTCCATGGAGGATGAGATTCGACCCGAATCCAAGAAAGCCGTCGACGAGCTTCATGGTCTTGGGGTGAAAGTAGCGATGATCACCGGGGACGCCCACCAGGTCGCCGAAGCCGTGGCGGCCGAGTTGGATATCGACTACGTCCTTTCTGAAGTCCTCCCCGAGGACAAGCATGCCAAGGTCGCCGAGTTACAGCGGCAGGGCCTCAAGGTGGCCATGGTTGGTGACGGCGTCAACGATGCTCCCGCCCTGGCGCAGGCCGATGTTGGTATTGCCATCGGAGCCGGCACCGATGTCGCAATCGAATCCGCAGGGATCGTCCTCGCCTCCGACGACCCCCGGGGAGTCGTCGGAATCCGGAGACTTTCTCAGGCGGGGTATCGCAAGATGATCCAGAACCTGGTCTGGGCAGCGGGATACAACGTTGCTGCGATCCCCCTCGCTGCGGGTGCCTTTGCCTGGGCAGGGATCGTCCTCGGACCCGCTCTGGCGGCGGTGCTGATGAGCGCATCAACTGTCATCGTGGCCATTAACGCTCAGCTCCTACGTCGGGTTGAGCTTCGTCCGTCATGAGGAGAACGGCCAGCGTCCTCTTGGCGGTCGCATTAGTGCTGGGCGGATGTGTGGTCGGTTCCGACGAGATCGAGTTACAGGATCCGGCTCTGGTCGAAGAGGGTGCCGGTCTTTACGCTGCCAATTGCGCCGCATGCCACGGTGACGACCTGCGGGGAACCGACAAAGGTCCATCGCATCTCTCTGTGCTGTACAAGCCGAGCCACCATGCCGACGGAGCCTTCCTACTTGCTGTCCAGAACGGCTCACGCTCCCATCACTGGTCCTTCGGTGATATGCCCCCAATCGACGGCCTCACCCCAGAAAACGTCGAAGCGATCGTCGCCTTCGTCAGAGAGAAACAGCGGACGGAAGGCTTCGAGTCCTACCCGCCCTGAAATTGGCGGGCCACTTCGAAGCCGAACACGGACACCCCTGCATGACCATCCAGACCCACCCGCTAATACCCGTTTAGTGGGTGTGGTGAGCGGTGGTGTCGTGTCGGTTGGGCTGGTCGTGGGGTTCGATGTGGATTGTGACGACGACGGGTGTGCTGAACCGGTGGTGGAGTGCGTGTTCAATGTTGTTGGCTATGTCGTGGCCCTGTCTGACGGTCAGGTTCGGGTCGACGGACACGGAAGCTGCGATCCGCAGTTGGTGTCCGTTCCATCGCATCCTTAGGTCATCGACAGTTTTGACTCCTTCAACGTCGTGAATGGTGTCGGAGGCGATGTCGACCACTTCTGGTTCGATGCCGTCGAGTAGTCGTCGGAAGACTCGACGTCCTGATCTTGCGAGAAGCCACATGATCGGCACCGCCACTGCGAGACCAGCGACAGGGTCAACCCAGGCCAAGCCAAACGACGCGCCGACTCCAGCCAGGACCACGGCGAGGGAGGTGAGAGCATCGGTGCGGGCATGGCCGCCGTCCGTGATCAATGCTTCTGATCTGATCGATTTGCCGACTCTGATCCGGTAGCGGGCAACAATCTCGTTTCCCAGAGCTCCAATGAGACCGGCGGCGATTACCCACGGAATCTGACTCATCAGCCGAGGTTCGGCCAGTCGCTGAACCGACTCCCAGATGACGAGGACGGCGGACGCTCCGATGGCCAGAACGATGAGCAATCCAGCCCAATCCTCGGCCCTGTTGAACCCGTAGGTGTAACGGCGGCTCGCTGGACGTCGACCCAGCGAGAAGGCGATCCATAGAGGAATCGCGGTCAGGGCGTCGGTGACGTTGTGCAACGTGTCGGACAGCAACGCCACCGAGCCGCTTAAAACGAAGATGATGGCTTGAAGCGCGGCGGTGATGCCAAGGGCAACCAACGACACTTTGGTGGCGCGGATGCCGACTGCACCGGTATCGAGAATGTCGGAGTCTGGTGCGTGATCGTGGTCGAGCATATGTCCAAGCCGGTTTCCGAATTTGGTAAAACGAGACTCCACGCCACTGGCATCGTGGTTGTGGTCGTGGTCATGGCTCACAAGTCCACGATATGACGCTGTCAAACCCAAGGCGAGTCGCCAACCGATCGCAGTAAGGAGCGGCATCCCGGCAGGGGTGAGTGGGTCGTTGGCCTGGGTCGGTGTTGCGATCAAATCAAGACAGCCGCCCGTACCAGTCCGCCTAGAAAAACCCAGCGATCTTGAACGAAACAGTTCACACGCGTTCCGAATTTTCAACGTTCGCGCGGGTTTCCAGCCAGCCCATGAGGGCACGAGGGCGTGATGGGTTATTGGCGGCCTTTGGCGAGCCGCGTCCGATCACCAGGAGAGTCGGCAGGGAGGATCATGAGTGCTCGACCTTGTCGATCGCCAACCATTCGTAGATTGAGCTCAAAAATGTCACTGAGCAATTCCTCGCTCAAGACATCGTCCGGGTGGCCCGCGGAGCGAACCGTTCCGCCTTTCATGACTACTACATGGTCGGCAAAGCGGACGGCGGCGCTGAGGTCGTGCAGGACAGCGACCACAGTTGACCCATTGGCTGCGGAATCACGCAGCGTGCCAAGCACTAGTTCTGTGTGGGCGATGTCGAGACCATTGGTGGGTTCGTCGAGAATCATTAGTGGCGCGACTTGGGCCAGGATTCGGGCCATTTGAGTCCGACGGGCCTCGCCCGTCGAAAGCGAAGAGACCAACCGGTGCGCCAGAGTCCCAAGGTCCATACTGGCGATTGCACGATCAACGAGGGATTCGTTCGGCTTTACCCATGGATGTTGGCCCATCCGTACAACGTCACGGACTGTGAAGGGTACGTCCGAAGGCAAATTGGTTGACATGTAGGAACGCTTCTCGGCGAGTTGGGCGAATGACATTGCGTGTGTAGATCGACCGTCGATAGTTATCTCACCGTTCGTCGCGGTTTCGAGGCCGGCAATGACGCGGAGTAGCGTCGTTTTGCCGGCTCCGTTAGGCCCGAGGATTGTCGTAACTTGGCTTTCCGGAATCTCGAGGTTGATCCGGTCCAGGAGTGTTGCGGTTCCCGACATGAGCGAAACATCGCGGACTTCGACGGCGATCATAGAACCCTCTTCTTCAGGAGCATTACGACCAGGAGAGGTCCGCCAATCGCCGCGGTGACAACTCCCAGGGGGACCTCTACATTTCCTCCGATGCCCCGGATGAGGATATCGGAACCGAGCACGAAAACCGCCCCCACGACCGCAGATGCATGAAGGAGGTGCCGATGGAACGGACCGACGAAGCGTCTCGCTATGAGGGGTGCCAACAGCCCGACAAATCCAACAACTCCGGCGACCGCTACCGACGCTCCGGTGGCAACCCCTGTGGCGGTGAGGACGAACACCGATACCCGATTCACGTCTACACCAAGACTTATCGCCTCGTCATGGCCAATCGCAAGGAGGTCGAGTGAGCGCGAGAGACGGCCAATCACGATCGTCGTGATCGCCACCAAGGGGAGAGCCAACCAAACAACCGGCCACGTGACCGTCCCGAGACTTCCAAACACGAAGTAGACAAATGTGGGCAAACGCGGGCTTTGTAAGGCATAGGTGAGCATGAGGGTCCACGCAAGGAATACGAAATTGAGCGCGACTCCAAGAAGGATCATGCCTTGCCCGATGTCAGCGATTGCCGCCATGCGCCGGGTGGCGAGTGCAAGGAGGCTACCTGCAAGAGCCGCAAGGACCAGTGGATACACCGGAGCTCCACCCACTGAACCGAACAGTGCTCCGATCAGGAATCCGAGTCCGCCTGCGGAGGAAATGCCAAGTAGATATGGCTCTGCGAGGCGAGTTGTGTACACCGCTTGTAGCCCGACCGCGGCCACCCCCAGCGCTACTCCGATGAGCACGCCGCCGATCACGCGGGGAAGGCGAATGTTTAGAACGATACCGTCGGTGAGGCGAGCGCCTCCGTCGAGTCCGATACCACTCAGTAGACCATTCCAAACTTCGCTGACTGAGAGATTGGCCACCCCGACGAACAAGCTCACAACAACAATAGAGACGAAAACCGCGTAGAGGCCGATCCAGCGGGCAACCACTATTTGAAGTTCTGCAGGCCGGCAATCAGCAGGGTTAGCGATTCAGCTACCCGCGGGCCAAAGGTGAGGAAATCGCCCTCGGGGTAGACGAGAATCGCTTTGTTGCGCCCAGCCGGGGTTTCCGCGACGCCCGGTATCTTGAGAAAGGCGGAGACTCCGCCCAAGACATCCAACCCCTCTTCGGGCACGATGATGACGTCGGGGGCGGCTGCCACCAGGGCCTCGGCGGACACCTGAACCGTCCCGGTGACCCCGGCAGCTGCCCCGGCGTCGATCGCGCCGGCGGCTTCGATCATGGGTTGAGTCGACATCCCCTGGCAGAAAAGTAAGACCACATCCGGACCCCTGGTATAGACAAACGCAACCCTCAAACCTGTGTCGGTCGCTTGGGTCTTGGCTGCTTCGACTTCCGAGGCAATCCTGGCGATGAGTGCCCTTGCTTCGTTCGGTTTGCTTAGTACTGACCCCAGTTTTTCAATCTTGTCGTACATAGCCTCGAAGGTGGTGGGCACATCCAACACCTCGACAGCCACGCCGGCGCCTCGCATCTGGTCTAAGGATTCGGCTGGTGATGTTTGGGTATCGGCGAGGACCAGAGTTGGGTCGACTCCTAGGACCCCTTCGGCGGTTATGAAACGACCAACGCCAACAACCGGGAGCTCCAGAGCCTCCCCGGGAAACACAGTGGTGACATCGACACCCACGATGCGATCTCCCGCCCCCAGTTCGTAGACAAATTCGGTCAGGTCTCCCGAGAGGGTGACAATGCGCGACGTGTCAGCATTGGCGGGATCCTCATTGGTGCCTGCGCAAGCGGGCACCACTGTGAGGAGGAGAGTGGTGGCGGCGCAACGCCTTAGCCAGTTGGACAGGCAGACCTCGCTGACGCCATGACGCTGCAAAACATCTCACGCGTGACCTGCCAACCATCATCGGTCAGTACGGCCGTGCCGTCCAGATCGGGGTAGGTGGGGTTACCGCTGAAAAAGAGGGTGTATACGACATCGGCCATTG
Organism: Acidimicrobiia bacterium; assembly: GCA_041746755.1. Classification (GTDB taxonomy): domain Bacteria; phylum Actinomycetota; class Acidimicrobiia; order Spongiisociales; family ZC4RG35; genus MA-ANB-1. The sequence continues at coordinate 6,819 of JBGTGL010000017.1, forward strand.
CTCCGTTGACTGCCACAGCGGTGGGCTCGGCGGTCACGCCACCGACCGAGGCACCGGTGGCTTCATAGGCGGCCACCGTATCTTCAAGACCCGCAGGGTCGTCGATCAGAGCCGACTTTTCTTCAAACGAGGTGGTCGAGTCAAATACCACGCTATACACGGCAACGATTGCGTCCACTTCGGCATTCTCACCGGGGACAATGCCAGAAGTCTCGGTAGAGGTTGTGGTCGATTCTGCTGTTGTTGTGGTTGGCTCGGACTGGGTGGTGGTCGATCCACCGTCGCCCGTGCCGCAGGCGGCAACAAGGAGCGAGATGCACGCCAACACGGCCAATGTTTTGTTTGAGTTGAACATATCTGGCATCTTGGACTCACGTGACGCCGACAGCCAGTCGAATCGATTTCGACGGCTTGTCGACTCGCAAAGGCACCATCGCATTCAGGAGGCCATTGAAGGTATTGATAGTGGAAATGCATCCTTGAGTAAAAGACCCGAGACCAGGGTGTGATCAAGGCGTCTCCGATGACCCACCACAAGCGAACTTGAGAACCTAGCCGACCGGGCCGATCGCCGCTCTCTCGGCCAAGCCGGCTGGTTTCTGTCTTTAATGCTGATGGGATAGTCGCGTTTATCCTCAAGCAAGCGTCACGTCTGGAACCCTGGCCGCCTAGAAGAAACGACAGCCAATTTGCTCGAAGTAGTGCACACGCATTCCCAAATTTCCAGAGTTCGCGTTCACGGTTGGAAACTCCGTTTCTTCGGGCGTTGGGACGCGGATGTTGAGAGTAACCGGGTCGAGTTGGCCTGCAATGTTGCATCGTCGGGCGGGTGACCGTGTTTCGGACCGACCTTCGTCCGTATCGCCGGCACCGGGTTTCCCGGTGGATGTTTCTGTATTCATCTGTCGAATCCGTGCTTAAGTTCTGCCTGATTACTATCAGCCAAAGTAAAACCCGCACCGGGTGGTGCGGGATCCAAGTGGCTGAACCTTCGAAATGGTTAGTTCACAGCGAATCCCTGCCACATTTTGAATGTGGTCGTAGCGGTCCGGGTACACATCGCGTTTCTCAAGATCACACGTCGTACCCGTGCTGTTATCACGCGTCAAAAGTCCGCCGACGGGCAAGGGCAGCCCGGGCGTGGCCTTCCAGCCCTTCGAGCCTTGCAAGCGCCGTCACGTCTTGCACCATCGGAGCTGCATCTTCGACTTGAAGCCATGTCTGGGGTCGGAGAAATGTCGAGATCGACAATCCCGCATGAAACCTCGCGCTACCTCCCGTAGGGAGGACATGGTTAGGTCCGGTTCCATAGTCGGCAAACGCCTCGGCAGATTGCGGGCCAAGGAATACTGAACCGTATTCGGTGAATAGGTCAGCCTGAGCTAGGGCCTCTTCGGTGTGGAGCGCCAGATGCTCGGGAGCGAGCGCGTTGCTGATCATCGCCGCGGATTCGATATCGTCGACTACGACTGACATCCCCGTTGCGAGCGCATCGGCCGCGATCGTGGCAGTAGGCAGGTCGTAGAGTTGAAGGGCTATTTCGCCGTCCACGCGGTCCATGAACTCGAAGCTGAACGCTACGAGGATCGGCCGGGCATCGGGGTCGTGTTCCGCTTGCGCGATGAGGTCACGAGCCACCAGCGACGGATCTGAGGTGGAGTCGGCGATCACCATGATCTCGCTTGGCCCGGCCAAACCGTCAATCCCGATTTCACCAAACAGGTGCTTTTTTGCGGCGGTTATCCACTTGTTGCCAGGCCCGACGATGAGGTCACACCGCGGTGAGAGGGTCCCGAATGCCATGGCTGCAATAGCCTGTGCGCCGCCGATGGCGAGAAGTCCATCGGCCCCGGCGACGTGGGCCGCCGCGAGAGTGACCTCGTTAGGGCGAGGAGAAGCAACCCAAACCTGCGTGACGCCAGCCACCCTCGCCGGAACCACCGTCATCAGAACCGTGGAGGGCAGGGGGTAGCGGCCACCCGGAGCGTAAGCGCCAACCGAGGCAACGGGTCTCAGGATGTGACCCGCCCGGCCACCCGGTACTTCAACGTCCAGGTCTGAAAGGGTTGCCCGCTGTGCCCTGGCGAAGCGTTCGATTCTCGACGCAGTTCGTTCCAGGAGTTGTCTGGTCACATCAGAAACCGATTCATACGTGTTGCCGAGTTCTTCGGGTCCGAAAACGAGTTGGTCTCCGGCAGTTAAACGGTCGAACTCGGCCGCATAGCTGCGAACTGCCGACTCTCCGCGGAGACGAACGTCTTCGACAATTGCGATTGCGTCGGCAAGGGCTGAAGAATCGAGAACTTGGCTTCTCGCCATGGCCGTCATCTCTTCAGGTGTCTTTCGGATCATTTCTGGTTACTGCCTTTGGCGAGCATCGGCCGTCTTGACACGTTGAGTTCCCTGCGGTCCAGGATCCCCGCGATGGCACCGAGGTCCGCCCCTGCGGACACTGCTTTTACCAGCGTGAAGTAGATAAGGTCGGCCGCCTCTCGTGCAACGGCGTTCTTGTCGGACGATGCTGCCAGCTCGCCTGCTTCCTCAACAAGCTTCGCAGCCAGTAGTGACGGATCTTTCAGTAACGACGCGGTGTTCGAATCAGGCTGAGGTTTGTCGGCCATAGTCCTGAGTCGTCTGGCCAATCTGGTGATGCCGCGGTCATCGCCCCAACAGGTTCGACGGTCCAAGTGACAGAACCCGGGTTCGGCTTGTTCGACCACGAATCGAAGTGTGTCGCGATCACAGTCGGCATCGATCGAAAGCAGCGTCTGAAGAGCTCCAGAGGTCTCGCCCTTGACCCATGAGCCGCGGGATCGACTGTGATAGACCCCGCGGCCGGTTTCAACCGCAGATCTGACGCTGGCGAGGTTCGACCAGGCCATGCCGAGTGCGACGCCATGTTCATCGGTGACAACAGTTGGCCACAGCCCGTCTGCCCGGTCTGACTTCAGCGGAGCGGTCAGTGCTTCGGCCAGGCCAAGCTGACCCGTGTAAAGCGCCATGCCGACCTGTGCATCGGCGCCCAACTCGTCCAGCGCCGCTATCTCGTCTGCAGTCGTGATTCCGCCGGCGATCGTGACCCTGGTCTGCCGGGCTGCATCCGCAACACGCGCTGAGCGCATTAGGTCCGTCCCGGCGAGCCGTCCCTCTCGTTCGACAAATGTGATCAGAAAGCCGCCGCAGAGGCCACGGAACCGATCGATTGAGTCGAAAAGGTTGGTGCCAGTCTCCTCTCGCCAACCATGGGTCACGATCAAAGAGTCGCGTGAATCAAGGGCGACGATCACACGATCTCGGGGGAGGGCAGATAGCAACGGTTCATCTGCTGCTGTGCCGATGATCACTTTGTCGGCTCCCGAATCGAGCCAGTGCAGGGCGGTGGCGCTGTCCCGTATTCCGCCACCAACTCTCACCCTGCCCATGCCGCAGAGTCTCTCGATGAGTTCTGAGTTTTGGCCCACACCTCGTGCCGCATCGAGATCGATCACCGCGACTTCGCCTACTACCGAGAACTGTTTCATCTTCTCGATCGGGTCGGCCGTGACCAGGGCAGCGCCCTCGCCTCCCTCGAGTTGGACTGCTCGACCCTCCGTCAAGTCGATAGATGGGACGATCATGGACGGACCCCGAACCCGGCTCTTGATAGACCCGCCTTGATGTCGCTGACTGTGGTGTGGCGATCATGGAGAATCGACGCCGCCAACACGGCCGATGCTCCGGATCTGAAAGCTTCGACCATGTGCTCGACAGATGCCGCCCCGCCCGATGCCACAACAGGAATTGTGACAGCTGCCGACACGTCGCGAATCAGATCCAATTCATAGCCATCGCCGGTCCCATCCTTGTCCCAACTGGTCAGGAGTATCTCGCCGGCGCCAAGTCCTTCGGCTGTCTCACACCATTCGACTACGTCGATCCCGGTCGATGACGCTCCGCTTTGGACCACCACCTCCCACGCCGTCTCTTTGAACCTCGCATCAACGGCGACAACGACGCACTGGGCGCCGAATTCTCTCGCCAGCTCCTCGATCAGTTGAGGGCGCGCCACTGCTGCGGTGTTGACTCCCACGCGGTCGGCGCCGGCGTCGAGCAAACGGGCAGCGTCGGACAGAGCGCGCACCCCGCCACCGACGGTCAATGGGATCGACAGTTTTTCGCGAATCCCACGCACCACTTCGAGATTGTTGGCACGCCCCTCCGGTGTGGCCGAGATATCGAGTAGGACGATTTCGTCGGCACCTTGTTCTTCGTAGATGAGCGAGTTCTCGACTGGATCACCGGCATCCCTCAGATCCTGGAACCTGACGCCTTTGACGACACGGCCGTCAGCGATGTCGAGGCAGGGAATCACCCGCGGCGCCAGCATCAGGACACCACCTGTGACATCGTCAACCACCTCGTCAAGACTCGAGCACCCCAAGACCCGGACAGCTCGGGATGAAACTGGCATGCGAGGATGTCACCCCTCTCCAGTGCCGACACAAATGCGCCCCGGTGGTCGGTAGTTGCCCCAACCCACCCGCCCGGAATAGATGCGAGGCGGTAGGAGTTGGCAAAATACGCCCATCCCGGCTCGATAAAGCGACATCCGGAAGCCGGTGAAACCAGATTCCATCCCAGCTGGGGCGTCTTGGCCCCGTTCCCAAAACGGGAAACCTGTTCCGCGATGAGGCCCAATCCTTCGACACCGGGGCTCTCGCTGCTCACCTCGGCCAGCAATTGCATGCCGACACAGATAGCAAGAGTGGCCCGGCCATCGCGCATTCGATCGACTAATGCGCCGCGCACCCCTTGGCGATCAATGGCGGCTGCCGCGGCCCCAAAGGTTCCTACACCGGGCAAGACAACACGATCGGCCTGCACGATGTCGCTCACATTTCCGCTGACGGCGGGGTGGGCACCGAGCCGCGAAAAGGCAGCCAGGACCGACGCAGTATTGGCAGTACCGGTGGGCACTATCACCAAACGGCTCACTGCAGTGTGCCTTTCGTGCTGGGCACTCCATCGCCGGTTACGGAGACGGATTGTGCCAGGGCCAGAGCGACTGCCTTGAAGGCTGCTTCGGCCTTGTGATGATCATTGTCTCCCTTCAAGACGTCGACATGAAGTGCAAACCGGCCCTCCAAGGCGAAACTTCGGAAAAAGTGCACCAGATTTTCGGAAGCAACTTCCCCGATCTTCTCCCTCTTCAGAGACAACCCTATGTCCGTCCACGGGCGGCCCGAGATATCGACCACCGCCCTGGCGAGCGCTTCATCCAAAGGGGCGTACGCATTGCCGAAGCGGGCGATCCCTTTTCCCTCGCCGATGCAGTCGAGGAATGCCCGACCCAGGGCGATGCCACAGTCCTCGACGGTGTGGTGGTCGTCGGTTCCCAGATCGCCGCTAGCGTCCACGCTCAGGTCGAAACGAGAATGCTTGGACAATGTCGTGAGCATGTGATCGAGGAACCCGAGCCCGGTCTCTATCTGTGACTTTCCCGTTCCGTCGATGGAGAGCGAAACCCTGACCTCGGTTTCTGCCGTGGTCCGATTGAATTCAGAAATGCGTGTCATCGAGGATCTCCTGTAGTTGGGCGGTCGAATTGAGGACTGCGGCGGCGTCGGCGAGCGCTCGCATAGCGTCGGTCGCACCTGGGCCTGATGCCGAGACCGCGATGGGGAGGACACCAGCCAGCCGTGCTGCGGCGATGTCATCACGAGTATCGCCCAGCAGCCAGCCATGGTTGGCCCCAAGCTTCTCCAGCGCCAAACGGACCGGTGCTGGGTCGGGTTTCATCGGGGCGTCGTCGCGGGTGACGACTATGTCGAAGAATTCCGTGAAGCCGAATCTCTCCAGCACCTCCTCGGCGTCTCGTCTCGGTCTCCCTGTGACAATTCCTAGTGGAAGCTTCGTTTTCCATCTGGCGAGAGTTTCGGCATCAACCAGTGGTTGTTCTCGGACCTTCAGCCCGGGACGGCCAGTGCTCCCCTGGTAGTTCGTCTCGAAACGGCGTATTACTTCGTCGGAATCGACCCGGACTCCGGAAGCGCCGCACAGGCGCATGGTGATGTCCCAATCGTCATTTGCATTTCCTGCTGTCTTGAGTGCTGAAATGTCAGCAGGCGTAACTTCCACTCCGAAGGAAGCGGCCGTGGCGATGATCGACTCGTGGTACGACTGGCTCACATCGACGATGACTCCATCGAGGTCGAAGAGAAGACACTCGGGGACGAGCACGGTGGTCAGCGATTCCACCAAACGCTTGAACTCGGATCGTCGGCCGGGAAGGCTGATCCGCACGCTGTCGGCGAGTTCTTCCTGGCCTGGGAAGGTTCTGAGAGCGATACCCAGCGACCCCATGGCCCTGGTAAGCCAATCCGCGTTGCTCGTCGAGACGAGGAGGAAGTTTCCTTGAGATGAGAGAGCCTTCAGTCCGAAACTCTCGACCAGATCCTGCAGTTGCTTCCGTTCGACGCCCACTTCGTCGATGAAGCGCTTTCGGGGAGCAGGCTCCGATTTCAAGGCGAGCTCCGCGATATAGGCCGAGATGCCGGAGACAGGATACGGGCTGCCAAAAGCCGAAATCTTCTCGATGAGCTTCGTCGGTCCGATCAGATACCCGACCCTTAGTCCGGCAAGACCAAATGCTTTGGACAGCGTCCGGATCACGACCACGTTCTCGAGCTCAAGGGCAAGTGTTGTGAGATCTACATCGCCAAACTCCGCATAAGCGGAGTCGAGGACGACCAGGGGAGAACACCCGGCCAGCTGCCGGAGGTCGCTCGGAGTGATTGCTTGCCCGGTGGGGTTGTTCGGTGAAACCACGATGGAGAATGAGGATTCGGTGGCGGCGGCAGCGAATTCGTTGAGGGGAAAGGGGCCATCCCACCACGAGATGTCAATGCGGGTGGAGCGCGATTGCTCCCCGTACCTACGGACCATCTCGAAGGTGGGAGTCGTTGCGATGAAGGTTCCACCGGCCATGGCTAGGAAGCATCGAGAAAGGGCATCGTCCCCGCCCGCGGTCACCAGGACCTGTCCTTCCTCGATATGGTGCCGCTCTGCTATTGCCGATCGAAGCCGTGAGGTCCGGGGGTAGCGGTTCGCCAGACCTACGAGGTTCTCGATTGGTCCTACCGAATCGAGAAACCAGGACGAGCCCTCGTTTCTGGAGAGGTCCAGTTCGATTCGAGAGGAAGTCTTGGGAGGGTCGTATGGTGTCACGGGACGATCTGCTCCAGTCCTGAAACGACGATGTCGCTGGCTCCGAATTGCTTCAATCTTGGAATCAGCTCGGGAAGCTCCGACCTCGGAACTGCCGCCTTGATGGCGTAGCCCGACCCACCGTGCAATGCCGATATCGTGGGCTCCCTCATGCTGGGAAGCGCGGCGACCACTCCCTCTACGTCATCCTCGGAGACATTCAGTTCAACCATCACTCGGCCCCGGGCATCGAGGACCGATCGGACACTCAGGGCGAGGCCATCAATGGCCGTCTTCTTGCCGGGGTCCGACAGTGCCCCACGGCTGGCGTAGAGGCGTGTGGTTGAGGTCATCAACTCTTCCACAATCACCAGGCCGTTCGCCGAGAGCGTTTCCCCTGTTGCGGTGATGTCGACTATGACGTCGGCGTCTTCGGGAGGAAAGACTTCCGTCGCCCCGTAGGAGCGGACAAAGACGGCGTCGAGATTCCTTTGTGCCGCCCAGTTTCGCGAGAGTTGGTCGAGTTCGCTCGCTACCACCAGGGGTCGATTTGGAAGTTTCCCGCCAACAAGGAGCGATTCTGGTGCAGCCGCCACGACGCGGACGGGGTCGAGCCCGGTATCGAGCAGCTCCACGAGATCTTCCGCCTTCTCGGCAACCCAGTCGGCACCGACAAAACCGAGGTCGCGAGACCCGGCCGCAAGCATCTCGACGATGTTCTGAGGTTTGAGCACTTTCACTTCGAGTCCCGCCAGGGACGAGACTGGCCGGTATCCGCGGGGTCCCGACCGAAGCCGAATGCCCGCGTCGTCGAGTAGCTCTGTAACCGCCCGTTCGGTGCGTCCCTTTGGGATTGCGAGGTGGACTATGTCGTTGTTGTTTCGGGGAATGGTCACTTCGTGTGCCTTTCCGCCGATCTAGCGATGAGCGCTCCCAAAAGAAAAACGCCGACCGCTGGGTCGGCGTTTGGATTGGTTTAGCCCGTTTCAGCTACCCACAACTCAGCCGACCCCTGAAGGGGTGGTGATGAGTGTGATGGGCGTGTACCTGAAACATGAAGCAGGAACCTAACGCGACATTTGGGCAAATGTCAAGGTGGGCTCATTCTCCCTCCACAAGCTTCTCCCCTCCACAACCAAGTGATGGAGGGTTGGAACGGGGTCGGAAACTCCATTTATTCGGGCGCCGGGGGGCGGCAGAGGTTGGGGGGTAATCGGGTGGTGTTGGCGGGTTCAGGCTTCGTGGACCTGCGTGGCCAGACCGGCTAATCGTCTTCGATTGTCCTCGATGGTGTGGAGCGGGACAAACGCATTGGCTTCGAGCGCCTCCGATACTTCACGCCGCAAACTTGCCGCCATTTGTTTGCCCTTTTTGCGGCTCGAGATCGACGCCAGGAGTCGTGCTATCCCCCCGATAAGAAAACTGAACACAGCCGACACGACGAGTAGCGCCAATGGCGTGGGCACGGCTCCGAGAATCGGCAGGTCGAAGGTCTCGACCGGAACCCCACCGGGCCCAAAGAGGATGATCAGATACCAGGCCACTGCGAAGGCAAACCCCAGCGTCGCTATCCATTGCAACGGAGAGAGCAACCAAGTCGACCACCCGGGCAGCTCTTCTAAATCCTTAGCGGTTGCCCTGACTGATTTGTCGATGGCACCCGAAATCGAGGTGCGGATCGCTTCCGGGTCGAACTGACTGAGTACCGCGGCGCGGGCGGCCGGTCCTAGCGGTTCGGTGTACCGCAGATATGCAGAACGCACCGGGTTCACCGTCTTCCCGAGATCTCCGCGCCGCCGCCAATTGAGGAGATACATTTTCGGATCAGCGTGGCGCCGACGGTGGCCACCAACGTATCTGGCCAGGGTTCCAAACCGGCTCAGCAGCGAGCCCGCCCGGGTGCGTGCCTGCTCCAAGTAGAGATTTTTCAACTGAAGCTCTAATCCTTCAGGATCAACAATCTGCAACGCCGCGGTGGTCGCCTGTTTCACAAAAGCGGCCATCTCCTCATCGCCCACTCCAACAAAGCCCTCTCTTACACCGGCCGCCGCCGCCAATTCATCGAGACGCTTCCTGACTTCGGCCTGAATGTTCCCAACAATCGCCTGCTTGGCATCGGCACCGTGCACCAAATCATCCCGAAACTTGTCTATTCCCTCACCGGTACTGGCGGATAGATGCCTGATCCGCGAGTTTTGTAGCCCCGACAGTTTGAGACGCTCTGCCAGGTGACTTTCCACAGCCTCGACGTCGTCGTCGTGAATCTGGTCGACCTTGTTAAGTATCACCTCGGCGGGCCGTCCGCCCCGGGAGACGTCCCGCAAGTAATGGTGGAGCCGCTCGTCGTCGTACTTCTCTGGATCGACCACCCACACGACAACATCGATTCGGGGGAGGAGGTCGTCAACGAGTCGACGGTGCTCAATTGCGATGCTGTCGATATCGGGCATATCGACAATTGCAACACCGGGAAGAGTCTCGTTGTCCCGGGTGGCCACTCGGGTTATATCCAACCACTCCAAGAGAGGTTGCAATTCATCGAGAGCCGACTCGGTTACCCACGCCGTCGCTCGGTCTGTTGTAGGGCGGAGCACCGAGGCTTCCGAAACAGTCTCGCCAGCGAGCGCATTGAGGATGGACGATTTTCCGACCCCGGTCCCACCGACTAGTGCGACGAGGAAGCTGTTGCCGGTGAAGCTCACCCGCGTCCGCGCTGACTCGAGCGTCGCTTCGGCCGCGTCAACCTCGAGACCGATCGCTCGGCCCCGAGCGACACCGTCCTCGAGGAGTTCGATCAGGTCTGCCAGGTTCATGCAGGATCCTGCAGGCTGAGCTCGAGGCCGATCTGTCGCAGCCTCTCGGCGACGGTTGCCGAGTCGGGAGAGATGGCCAGGGCAGATTCGAAGCGATCCGCCTCGTCTGTCAGTGCACCGTTAACGATCAGGTTGAGTTTCTCCCGGGAGCTGTCCACGAACCTCTGAACATTGCCTTCCCCAAAGATCGCCTCGAGGAGTGATTGGTTGACAAGAGCGGTAACCGCAGCGATACCAGCTTCGGCCCCGGTCAGTCCTCCGGTGTGGATGAACACGGCCAGGATTGCGCCGGTTCCGACAACGTTGACCCCGAGGCTGGCCACTTTGGCAAAACCGCGAAGGTTCTCCCCCATTTCCGCTATCTCACCCGAAATCCCTGCGGCCCAGCCGTCCAGAGCGCGGTCCAGACTCCCCGCAAGGCCGTCCGATACCCCCCACAGCAACGGATCCCGTTCCAGGGCAGCCACTCCATATGGGCTCGAAGCCCACGACGAAGCTGTTTCAGCAGCGGCCTCGTCGGCCTGAGACACCACCAGGGCCACCAGGTCGGAGAAAGCAGAGTCCTGAACCTCCCGGTCTGGTGCGGCCGGGCCGGGGTTGAATGCCGAGCGAATAACGGCCGCGACCTTGCCGACACCTTCCGAAATCACTCTTGCTACCCGGTTGGCCCCGACATAGTCATGCCACTCGCGGAGGACTTCTGAACGGAGAAATGTGCCCCGATCGATCCGGTCTTTGATGATTGCGGCATGGCGCTCGTACGCGGCGCCTCGCTTGGCCAAGAGTTGTAAAGCGCTTTCTGCCTCCCGATCTATCCCCGCCGCCATCTCATCGATTGGTCCCCGGAGGCCAGATAGTGCGCGATCCAAGGCATCCCGGGCAAGATTCCGGCGATCCTCATCGTCGGCAGCAAGATGGTCGAGTGCGGAAGTGATGGGTGCGACCGCATTCGCGTCGAGACCGTCGACAGCCTCGTCGAGTTCTTCCTTGGCGATGCCAACGATCTCGAGGCTATCCCCCAAACCAAGGCCTCCAACTCCGTCGGCGGTTAATAGACGCCGGAAGTCTTCTATGACCAGATCCCGATCAACTTGATCGCGTGGCAAGCGATTTATCACGAAGAGAAGGGGAACACCCCGTTCCCGGGCTCGCCTGAGCACCGCCCAGGGAACATCATCGGCGTATCTGGTGTCGGTGGTCACGTAGACCACCAGGTCAGCTGCTTCAAGAAGGCGACGGGCCAGGGCTCGATTGTCAGCTTCGATACTGTCGAAGTCCGGCGCGTCTATCAACATCAAACCCTGTCGGCCGCGTTCGTGGCGGGTGATCTCCAGGAGTCCTTCGCCTTCCATGGCTTGCAGCGGCGCCGGGAGGGAGTCTCCGGGGTGGAGAAGGACCTGACCTGTCATCGTGGTCGGGCGGAGCACCCCGACACGGCTCACATTCGCTCTGGCCAGGGTATTGAACAGACTTGACTTGCCGGCTCCTGTGGAACCAAGGATGACGACTACCAAGGGGGCGGATAGGTCTTGATGGCGGGGGATGACGTATTCCTCGAGGTGAGCACGTAACGTGCGGGCCCGGGCCTCCTCGTCCGGTCCAGGGGCATGAATAACCCGCTCGGCGAGCACAGCTGACAGCTCGGAAAGAAGGTCTTGCATTATCGGCCCATTCCTGAGGAGCGGGGGGAATTGCAGACGAGAAGCGGGGAGGGGTTGGATGCGACGACAGCCCAATTCTATCGGTTGCCTGGGATGTATCCGGCTGGGCCGTCTTCCCCGGCATGTCGCCACAACGATTCAAAGTCCCGGTCGAGCGTGTCGAACCATCCGGGGAGGTAGCCGCGACTTGTCCTAAAAGTGTCGGACACCTGCTGTACGGTCCGTTCCATGAGTCAATGGCAGGTTCAAGTAATCAGGAGCGAGAAGCGTCGGCGGACCGTGCAGGCATTGTTGAACGACGGCCTCATCGAGGTGAGGGTTCCGGCAGGGCTCGATGCCAGCGAGGAGGCGCGCTTGGTCGAGGATATGGTGGCGAAGATAGAACGTAAGCACACGTCTTCGGCAACAAACCTGGTCAACCGAGCCAGATATCTTGCCCGCAAATACGATCTGCCCGAGGCGGACTCCGTTGCATGGAGTAGCCGTCAGCACACGAGATGGGGTTCTTGCACTCCCGGACAAAGACGGATCCGCATATCTCAGCGGATCGCCGACGCACCGGGTTGGGTCCTCGACTCGGTCATAGTCCACGAGCTCGCCCATATCGTCGAGCCAAACCACGGGGCCGCATTCCAGCGGCTCGTGGGCCGGTACGAGTTAACCGAACGGGCCCGTGGCTACCTGATGGCAATGGGTGAAGGGCGCTGGATTCCTTAACTACATCGAGAGTTTGAATCGCACCAAGTGTGACTCACCGCGAAAAGCGCGGTCTTGGCCTGGCCTGGCCTGGCGTGCCGGGAGTGAGTGACCTACTGAGGCGCAGTCACCGGCGTTCTCCGCCGGTAGACCATCAGCGCAAGGCTATAAGACACGATCAGGATGCCGAGGCTCCATGCCAGGGCAATCCAAATGTCAGGACCGGGTGTGCCCTCTGTCAGTAGCGAGCGAATCGTCTCGATGATCGGTGTCATCGGCTGGTTTTCTGCGAAGCCCCTCAGCAGCGGCGTCATCGACTGGGTCGGCACGAACGACGGGCTGATGAAGATCAGCAGAATCAGGATGTACGCGAAAGCGCCGGCCCCTTCGGGTGTCTTCGCCATCAGGGCGAACAGAATTGCCAACCATGTAGTCGCCAGAGTGAACAACACCAGAAGACCACCAAACATCAGCCAACCAGCAGTGCCCGCAGCCGGCCGAAACCCGATCAGTAGCGCCACCAGGATCACCAGGAAGCACGAGAAGAGATTGGACAATGTCGACGACAGTGCCTGCCCGCTCAACACCGAAGACGGAGCCAATGGCATTGTCCGGAACCGGCTGATGATGCCTTGCTGAAGGTCCATGCTCAGGCGTAGCGCGGCATAGGCTACGCCGCTCGCCACAGTCATGATGATTACTCCAGCTGTGATGAAGTCGACGTATCCGATGGCACCGGTCTGTGTCCCGAGTGCCCCACCGAAGACGTAAACGAATAGCAGCATCATCGCGATTGGCGTCAATACAACGGTGATGATCGTATCCATACTGCGGGTTGTGTGACGGAGACTTCGTTTTGTCATGGTCCATGTGTCAGTGAGAGCTCGCATTTTGCTCCTCCTTCTGTTCGCCAACGATCTTGAAAAACACGTCGTCCAGGGTCGGGTTCTGCGAGGAGAACCCGGTCGGCTCGATCCCGGTATCTTTCAAACGGATGAACAAGTCGGCTATCTCGGCAACAGATCCGGTGGTTGCGACGACGAGTTTGGAGTCGGTGAGACTGATCTCGTGCTGGTCGCCGAGAGCTTTCTGCGCCGCTACCAATTGTGCCTCGTCGCCGAATTCGAGTTGTACGAACCCCGCTGGGACCATCTGTTTGAGCTCATCCGGTGTCCCGCTGGCTGCGATCCGGCCGTCGCGGAGAATCGCAATCTCGTCGGCGAGATGATCGGCTTCGTCGAGGTACTGCGTGGTCAGGAAGACTGTCGTCCCGTTTTCGGCCAGCTGGCGGATGGTCACCCACATGTCAGTTCGGCCAATAGGGTCGAGCCCGGTCGTCGGTTCGTCGAAGAAGATTATGGAAGGATCGCCAACCAGGCTCATGGCGATGTCGAGCCGGCGTCGCATTCCTCCCGAGAAGGTCAGGAGACGGCGGTCCGCAGACTCAATCAGATCGAACTTGTCGAGCAGGTCTCCCGCCGTCTGTTCGGGATCGGGAATGTGGCGCAACTCACCCATGAGGACCAGGTTCTCCCTTGCGGTGAGGACGTAATCAACTGCGGCAAACTGTCCGCTGAGACTGATCTGTTCGCGGACCTTGGAGGACTGCGTTGTTACATCGAACCCGGCGACTTTCGCTGTTCCGCCCTCAGCTCTGATCAGCGTCGTCAGAATGTTGATCGTGGTCGTCTTGCCCGAACCGTTCGCCCCGAGGAGGGCGAAGACGGTTCCCCGTCGGACGGTGAATGAGACGCCTTGCAGCACCGGTGTTCCTTTGTAGCCCTTTTCGAGGGCTTCCACGTCGATGGCGTTGTCAAGCTTGTTCTCGGTCATCATTTGTCTTCCTGTCGGTGTTGTGATTCCGAGCGTGCTATCAGGACATCCCCAAACCCGGTTCGGGCTCGGACCTCGACAACCTCGCTCTTTTTGTCCGGATTTTCTGTGGGGGAGAGGGTGTTGCGCACCTGGCCAAATTTGGTGTTGGCGTCGATCCAGGCTGCCGTACCCTTTTTGATCCCGATGTCGAGCCCGCCAAAAGCGGTCTCGATGGTCGCTGAGCCCCGGGCAACTTCACCGATTCGGATGTCCCCATTGGAGGTCTTCACTGTGAGATCGCTACCCGCATCCCCGATCGTGACTTCGCCGTTGGCCGATTTGACCTGCACGACGCCACCAACACTGCCAATCGTCGTCTTTCCGGTGCCATTCTTGACCTCAATCGAACCCATCACCGAGCCGATCGTGATGTCGCCAGCAGTCTTGACATCGACGTTCCCTGAAGATTCTTCGAGGATGAATCGTCCCGCGCCTATGTGAACCCGAAGCGTTCCTGTTTTATCCATTCGAACGCTGCCGGCACCAGTCTTGACGTAAACATCGCCGATGCGGCCGTGGCAACGAATGTCGCCAGCTCCAATGTCGGATCTCAGTGAAGAGCCTTCGGGAAGTTCCACCGTGACGTCAACAGAACCGCCCCGTCCCCATCCGAGCACGGCGAAGCCACGTGGTTTCGGCCCGGTGATGGAAAGGGTCCCATTGGAGTGGTCGACGACAATCTTCTGTGCCGCCTCAATGTCTTCACGCCGATCCCGGTCGTTGGGATTTACTGCGATTACGGTGTCGGTGCGATCGCTGGCGATCACCTGGACCGTGCCCTGGCTGAACTCGACCGACAGAACAATTGGATGAGGCGTTTCGAAAGATGGCATATGTGCTCCTGGTTGGTTTGGGGCGTTGGCGGCGCTGACTTTCATTCCACCCACCCGGTATATCGCTGGTTGCCGCTGGGAGCCCGCGACATTTGGGCCTGGGGACCGTCGACAGCGGCGGCGGCGGTGCGTACCAACCAGGCGTTGAGCGAGAGCCCTTCCCTACGCGCCGATTCCTCAATCCTGGTCTTGAGTCCTTCGGGGAGTCGGAGGTTGAGCCGCGACGTTTCGCCATCTTCGGGTCCCGGGGTCACATCGATGGGTGCCGCGGTTCGGCCCGAGGCAATCTCATTGGTGACATCGAACGGCAAAGTGACCACGAAGTCGGGATCACTTCCGCGCAGCCTCAGTTCCACGGATCCGGGAGCGAGTTCGCTCGTGATCTCGTCGGCGGCTGCGGAGAGGGCCTCCAGGAGCACGAGCCGTGCCGCTGATTCAAGCGTCGTTGCAAGTTGATCGACCATGGCCTTGGTTTCTTCCCCGGCCAGATCGGCGGCCGCTGCCAACTGCTGATGGAGCACGTTCACGTAGTTTGCTAGATTCATGGCACCAAGTTGGCACCAAGTTGGCACCTTGTCAAGCCAGAATGGCACAATTGATGGACACCGATAGATTCGGGTTGCTATGGCCGCCGGATCGAGCGCCGCATGGATCTCACCGCCGCCTATCCTCCGCCGGTGCCAGTAACCTTCCCCAATCCAGGCTCGTGGTGGCGCGAGGCCGTCTTTTATCAGATCTATCCGCTGAGTTTCGCCGACGCAAACGGTGACGGCTTCGGCGACATCGATGGGATAATTTCCCGCCTCGACTATCTATCGTCGACTCTCGGCGTGGATGCCATCTGGGTATCACCGTTTTTCAAGAGCCCGATGAAGGACTGGGGCTACGACATCTCGGACCACACCGCCGTCGATCCTTTGTTTGGGGATGTCGGATCGGCCGAAACCCTGATCGAAGAAGCCCACAAGAGGGGTCTCAGGGTGATTTTCGATTACATCATGAATCACACCTCCGACCAGAATCCCTGGTTTCTCGACTCCCGCTCGTCAAGAGATTCGGCGAAGCGAGATTGGTACGTCTGGGAGGATCCGAAGGACAATGGGATGCCCCCGAACAATTGGGTGAGCGTCTTCAGCGGCCCCGCCTGGTCGTTGGACGAGGCAACCGGGCAGTACTACCGACATACCTATCTAAGCCACCAACCGGACCTCAACTGGCGTAATCCCGAGTTGGTCGAGGCGATGTTGGGAGTAGCCCGATTTTGGCTCGACCGGGGTGTGGACGGGTTCCGGGTTGACGCCGCCCACCAAATGATGAAGGACCCGCTCAATCGTGACAATCCACCGACGCCTCCCGACTACGTCCGGCCGTGGAAGGACATGGGTGAGTATGACGATTTCATTCACCTCTACGATTTGGGGCATCCAGACGTTCATCCGGCTCATCGCGAACTTCGTAGCGTTCTCGACGAGTATCCCCATCATCCGGTAAGTGTTGGCGAGATCCACATTTTCGACCTCCCCGAGTGGGCTTCCTACTACGGCGAGGATCTCGACCAACTCCATATGCCCTTCAACTTTCACCTGATGGCCACACAGTGGGACCCGGTACGGATTCGGGCCACCGTCGAATCGGTGCTGTGGAACGTGCCGATTGGGGCTTGGACCAACTGGACCTTGGGGAATCACGACGAGATCCGACTGGAAACCCGGATCGGAAGCATCCAGTCCCGGTTGGCGGCCATGCTTCTTCTGACTCTCCGGGGCACGCCCTTTCTCTATTACGGAGACGAGATCGGAATGCCAGACGGTGATATCCCGGCCGAGTCCCGCAGAGATCCTTGGGGTATCAAGATCTATTTTTTGAGCAGGGACGGAGCGCGGACCCCAATGAGGTGGGATCAGACGAACGACGGTGGGTTCTCGCCTATTCGTGACGCGGATTCCCCGTGGCTTCCGGTGGGTGGAGATGTCGATTCTGTCAATGTTGCTTCCCAACTCGATGACCCAGAATCCATCCTCAACCTCTATCGACGCCTCCTTGGGTTCCGGAAGAAATCAGTTGCCTTGCGTCGCGGCTCGTTCCTGGCGCATCCGGTTTCCAATGACCAGGTATTCGCGTATCGGCGAGAGTCGGATGAAGAGACGATCACCGTTATTTTGAATTTCTCGTCCGAGATGCAGTCTGTACCGATTCGGGCAGGGACGGTGGTGGTGTCGACCTTCGACTCAGCCCGCAGCGACCATTTCCGCAAGACCGTGGAACTCGCCGCCAGCGAGGGAATAATCGTTGTCCACCACTGAGCTGAGATCGCGCGACCGGTGGTCTCGTTCTGGTTGGGAGTTTCGTGATGAAAGCCGTGGCGTGACCCGGCACTGTAAATATCTATGCTGATACCTCGCAGTCGTCTCGACGGATCGGAGTGAAGAGTGGTCAGGCTTTGGACGCGCTGGTTCCCCGTGGATAACTCTTGAAGACTGTCGCCATTCCGCGTGCGTCATACTTTGTCGCGACCCGCGGCCAGCCGAGGGTGCGCCGTCCCCGCGACATCCTGGCTGCGGCCATTGGCCTGATCCTGGTGCTCTGGGCGATCGCGACTGTCGACCATGTAGCCAGTTGGGACTCGTCGTTCATCCAACTCGTACAGGCTGGCCCGGCCTGGTTCAGTTCGTTGCTGTCATTGGGATATCTAGTGAGCATGCTTTATGCGCTGGTCCTCATCGGTGCGCTGATCTGGGGTGGCAAGGAACGGCGAGGCGCCCTGAGGGACGTTGGGATCGTCGCGCTAGGCACGACCGGCTTGGTCATCCTGCTGTCCCGTCTGATCAACGGGACCTGGCCATATTTCGTCCCAGAGTTGGGACTGGAGAATCCGGTAGCTCAGTTTCCCGTGGCCCGGGTAGCCGTGGTCACCGCGATCTTGGCTTGCGCAACTCCCTTCGTGACCCGTCCCTTGAGGTTTCTGGGATGGGCTGCAGTGTTTTTGACCTCCATAGCGGCCGTTGGATTGGAATACGGAACCGTGCGACACACAGTCGGCTCGTTCGGCGTGGGCCTCTTTTCCGCAGGATTGCTGCTTTTTATCGTTGGTTCTCCGAAGGGCTACCCGGAGCCGGAGTCGGTGGCCGCCGGGCTGCGCATATTGGGAACCGAGAACAGCGGGATCGAACTGGCCAAGGACCAGTTGTGGGGTGCGTTGCGGTTCAGAGCCCGAGCCGAGAGTGGACGGCCCCTGGATATCAAGGTGCTGGGGCGAGATACTTCAGATTCCCAGCGCGCAAGCAAGCTGTGGAGGACGCTGTGGTACCGGGAGATGAGTCGAACGGCGAACCACTCCCGCCTTCAGACCGTTGAACACGAGGCTCTAATCACTGTGATGGCCAAGCGAGCCGGAATCAGAGTGCCCGATCTGGTCGCCGTGGGTAATCCAACGTCGGAGATCGCCCTTATTGCCCTGGATGTGGGTGGCACCGCCTTGCGCGACGTCGATCCGTCCGTAGTGACGGACGAACTAATGGTCAGCATTTGGCGCGATGTGAAACGGATGCACGACCACTCGATCAGCCATGGGCGCCTCAGCACCGCCGCGATTCGTGTCGACTCCGATGGCTTCCAGATCATTGACTTCGCATTCGGCGACCTAGCTCCTGACGACGCCAACCAGTCCGAGGATGTGATGGAGTTGTTGTTCACCCTCGCCCTTATCGTTGGCCCTGAACGCGCCAGTCGCTCCGCCTTTGAGGGGCTCGGCCGTGATGCGCTGGTTGAGAAGCTGCCCTATCTCCAATTGCCCGCGGTCAGTGCCACCAGCCGGCGTCTCGCCGAGAGTCCCAAAAAAGTCATGTCGGGATTGGTCGAGGCGGTCCTCGATCTGACCCAGACAGAGGCGCCCGAACCCGTCAAGCTTCGACGGGTCACGGTTCGCAACCTCGTGATGCTCGCGCTCTTGCTGCTCGTGGGCTTTGCCTTGGTCCCACTATTCACCAGTGTCGACTACGCCAAAATTTGGGATGTCCTCCAAGGTGCCGATTGGACGCTGATGGTGGCGGCCCTCCTTGTGGGCCATACGCAGTTCTTCCCGTCAGCAGCCTCCACCATGTTCGCGGTCAGTGTGAGGCTTCCTTTCTGGCCGTTGCTAACACTGCAGACCGCAAGCCAATTCGTCAGCTTGGCGATTCCGAGTTCTGCTGGTCGGATCGCAATGAACACGGCATTTCTCCACAAATTCGGACTTTCCGTAACCGCTGCTCTAACTCAGGGTGCCATCGATGGCTTTTCCGGGTTCGTTGTTCAGGCTGTCATCCTCGTGGTTATTTTCCTGACCGGGGACATCTCGTTGAGCATCGACACTTCGACCATCCCCTGGCTCCTCATTCTCGGGATCGTCGTGTTGATAATTGTCGGAGCCGCCATAACCGTCCTCCGGGTCCAAAAGCTGCGCGACCGTATCGTTCCTCTGTTGACCCAGGCGTGGGAAGCATTGGCCGTTGTCATCAGGCAACCGTCCCGCGCCATCGGATTGGTCGTGAGCAGCTTTATCTATTGGAACGCGCTGGGTCTGACTCTTTGGCTCCTACTCGAGGCGGTTGGCGCGCCGGTGAGCTATACGTCGGCGCTCTTTGTCGCCGCAGGAACCAGCCTCTTCGCCGGGTTTATGCCGATTCCCGGTGGCGTTGGCGTCGCCGAAGCAACGATGACGGCCCTCCTCGCGACTTTCGGAGTGGATAGCTCCGCCGCTTTCGCAGCGACCGCTGCCTATCGGGTGATTACCTTCTATCTTCCCGCCCTCGAAGGTTTCTTTGGTATGAGGTGGCTGGAGCGCAACGAGTACATCTAGCTGCGTCGGTACAAGGGTCAGTCGAAAACGGCGGTGCGATTTCCATAGGGGAGGATGCGTCCTTCGAGATGCAGACGCACGGCCCGGGCGAGTACAACTTTCTCGAGATCGCGGCCCTTCTGCCTCAACTCAGGGATTCCGTCGCGATGGCTTACCCTCACCACATCTTGGACGATGATCGGGCCCTCGTCGAGGTCCGTCGTTACATAATGTGCCGTCGCCCCGATTAGCTTCACCCCTCGGGTGTGTGCCTGGTGATACGGCTTGGCCCCGGCGAAGGCCGGTAAAAAGGAATGGTGGATATTGACTATCCGGTTCTTATAGTCAACGACCATCGACTCGGGGATGATCTGCATGTAGCGGGCCAGGACAACCAGGTCAATCGCTTCCTGGTCGCAGATCTCCCTTATCCGATTCGGATGAGAATCACGATCCTCGGGGTCGACCGGCACGTGGTGGAATGGGATTCCGTAATGGTCGGCGAGAAAACCGTGGTCGGGATGGTTCGAGGCAACCAGGACCAATTCTGAGTTCCGCATCTCGTCGATCGCCCAACGGCTCAACAGGTCGGCCAAACAGTGCGACTCCCGGGACGTCAGAATGGCGACCCGGACCCTTGAATTTGGAGTCTGCAGGGACCACTCCATATCAAAGGGAAATGCCACGCCGTCGAATTCTCCGGCCACCCGGGCTATGCCGCTGGCGTCGATTAGAAATTGGATTCTTTGCAGAAACAGGTTCTTCTCGTGGTCGATGTGCTGGTCGGCATGGAGGATGTTCGCCCCCCTATCGGCAAGAAATTGAGCCACCGCTGCCACCAGGCCGGGACGGTCAGGGCATGTGACGAGGAGAGTGCACGGGTCGAGATCCATTCTCGGGAAGTTTTAGCAGATACCGAGCGTGGACATATTGCCCAGTGGGTCTACGTCGTTGCCAGTGTTACGGCGAAGCCAACAACGGTCCAAACTCCGGCCTGGGCGCCGGCCTTGTTGAAGGCGTACGGCATCAGAGAGTTTGTCAGCATTGCCAGGAGTCCTCCCGCGGCGAGAGCAGCGGCCCGGTCACCGTCGGCCCCGAGCGCAGTGCCCAGGAAGTAGCCGATCCCTGCGGTCACTGCACATGCCGCCACGACGCTGCCCCACATCGCTGTCATCTTTCCGGGCTTCCATCCCGATTCGGCCAGAGATGCAGAGGGTGCCAGCGCTTGGGGTATGTTGGATACCCAAACTGCTCCAAGGAATGCGGCGCTGATTGGTTGGCCCGTGGCGATCTGGATCCCGAATATCACTGATTCGGGGACGCCGTCCACGACCGCTCCGACCACTATGCCAAGAGGCCCTGACCCGCCGCCATCGCCAAACTTGGCCTCGACGATCCGGTCGCTGACGACGAAAATCAAGGCCCCGATCAGAAGCCACAGTGCCAGCTCCTCCTTGGAGAGGCTCGAGCTCTCGGGAATCAGGTCGAATGCCACGGCACTTATAAGCGCCCCGGCGCCGAACCCGGCGGTGGCACCGATGACTTTCGACGGTATTTTGATCCCGTAGACAACCAGGCCGCTGAGGATCAGCGATGATTGGGCCAGGCCACCAAGAAGTAGGGCGTCCCAAAAATTCAACTCGGTTTCCCGTCCATTTCGTCGTTGCGGAAGCGTAGCCCCTGGAACTGGAGCCCGGCGCTCGTGTTCGCGACACCAAAGCGGAGGGGATTCGCACCGTCACGCCCGTCGCACTTCCGGAGTAGGGTCTGCAAAAAAGCGAGGTCTCTGTGTTCAACAAAAGTCCAGCATTCAGTGGATTCTCGGTCGACGATATTGTCGCGGCACATGCCTTCTACGCAGATGTGCTCGGGCTATCGGTAACCGAAGAGAACGGGATGTTGCGTTTGGCCATCGAGGGCGGCAACCCGATTGTGGTATATCCGAAAGCCGACCATGAACCGGCGACGTTCACCGTTCTCAACTTTCCTGTCGACGATATCGATGTCGCAGTCGACGGGTTGACGGCCCGTGGGGTGGATTTCGAGGTGTACGAAGTGGTCGACGAGCGGGGAATCATGCGCGGGTACGGTCCGCCCATTGCGTGGTTCACCGATCCGGCCGGCAACATATTGTCAGTCATCCAGGTCGACTGAGAAAGCCGCACCACCAAGATCAGTCTGTTTCAACTGAGTTGGTCGCGGGCGGCTCGAAATGCCCTGGTCAATTCATAGCCGGAATGTCCCGATCCCTCGAGCTCAGCGGTGTCGATAACACTTCCGCCTAGTGCTTCTCCTCCAATCGGATCGTCCGGCCGCGAAAGGTTGGACCAACCTTTGGGCAACTTCGCTGGAAGGTCGACCACAAGTCCTTCGATCCCGGTGTCGGGGAAGAGCTTTCGATATAGGAGTGTGATCGGGCTCCCGTATGTGAGAAGTCCCGTGGGGAGATTGCCTTCCTCGGCAGCGGCTTGCTGTGTGGCGACGGCGGCGATGACTGAACCTTGGGAGTGCCCGGCGAGAATATCTACACCGCCAGCGCTGATCTGGTCCCGAAGCGCGGTGACCACCTTGGGCCCGTAGGCCGGAGGTGCCAGGGGGTGGAACCATCGCGGCCAGAAAGAAGCAACATCCCAGAGCACCCCAACTTTGCGACTGGAGGCTCCCTGGCGGTATGCACCGAGAACACTGCGCCCGATGGCCACCACGGGGGCGATGAAGATCAATGTCCGGGAGAGCGGCAAGGCGTGCAGGTACTGGGACGGGTCGAACGAACCGAAGGTTGGTTCGAAGATCCCGATCCAAAGCACCACCAGCGCCCCCAGCGCCAGGGCAGTGCCCGGTATCCGTTTGAACCTATAGATGCGCAGTGCGATAGCTCCCAGGATCGACGCAATCAAGCCGACCACCAGTAGATCGGCACCGGGGAACTCGCTGAGTGCGTCCGGCTGGCACAGGCCCGGCGTGAGGACACATCCGCTCACAATGGCATACCCGCCCACAATGAGTCCGAATGAGGCTGAAGCGCCTAACAGGAGTCTCGATTTCTTGGTGACGCGGGTAATTAGCTTGTTGGCCAACCCCTCTTCGTCGAGCTCGGGCAGGCCAAAGAATGTCAAGAGGATCGCTACCAACGCAACGAATAAAAGAAAGATGAGCGATGCTGGCGCCACCCATGCCCCGCCTTGCCCGACGAGATCGCCGACGTTGAGGAGGTCTTCGGTGATGAGTCCGACGCCAACTCCGAGGGCACCACCGAAGAAAGTGGCGAACGTCAGGGCGCCGACACCGGGAATCCCTCCGACGATGGCAACCGCCCCTGCTAAGCCCAAAGCAATAGCGATGTGGAATGTGGTTCGGTGGACCGCCGCCAGGTCAAGCGCCCCTTGGTCGAACGCGTAGAGGGCAACGGCCCATAGAGCGACAGCTTCACCGACAACCGAAGTCCAGGAGGTAACTACGAGGGTGATTCGTGACCCGGCCCGATAGGTGGTTGCGACAATTAGTGCTGCCATCGCTGTCAATCCAACAAGAGAGACAACTTTGATCAGTTCCGATCCGATGATTCTCGCTATGACCAGGGCCACTACCAACTGGCCGGTGGCGAAATGGATCCGACGGAGTCGATGCAGAATGGTGTGCGGGCCCCACATCACCCCGTCGCTCAGCTTGGCATCGGCCGGGTCCGCCCATGAGGGGTCTTCTACGCTGCTCATGGCACCGACACGAGGTGCAAACAGGAGCGAGAAGCGTTCAGAGTAGGGGAGCGGACTGAAATGAGATTGCGTGGAGAGCCTGAGAACAACAGCTCCGAATACCAAAACGTACCCGAGTCCGGTTAATGCGCGGACTGCCGCCATGAGGGTCGTATTCCAGCCTGAGGCCTCCGCGTACAGGCCCGGTAGCGCCACCACTACATATCCGATCTGGGCGATAAACAGCCCGGTGAGGGCTAGTCCGGCCATCCTGACCGCGGCCCGTTGTAGTGGCCCGCGGCGCAACCCCATCCAACCGGCCACATTGGCCAGGGCAAATGGGGCAAGGAGGATCCAGAGCGATGTCAGCCAATGGCCCGTTGTCAGCGATCCCCAGTGGAAGGCTTCTGTCTCGTATGGCCGACCCGAAGGATGGGTCACTTCCAACGACGGGCGTTTCCGGTAGATCCGGGTAAATGGGTCCCCGCCCATCTCGGGAATGGGGTCGGTGTACAGCATGTCCCTCGGGGGAGTTCCCGAGACTCCGTGAACTCTGAGCTCTCTGATTCGGTCCAGATCCATCCCTTGGCCGGTCGTTGTCAAGCTACCCCATTTGGCGAGAATTAGAAGGCGGCCGCCACCCCGCTAGATTCACCCTTATGGACGAAGAACGTATTGCTCTGTTTATCGACTTTGAGAACCTGGCGATTGGAGCACGGGAGGCGCTGGGCGGAATGGAGTTCGACTTCGAGCCGATCGCCAACGCCCTGGCTGAACGGGGCCGGGTAGTCGCCCGAAAGGCCTACGCCGACTGGACCATGTTCGATGGGGCGAGGCAGCGCATGACGCGGAGCCATGTCGAACTGATCGAGATCCCACAACGGATGGGTGCGAGTCGGAAGAACGCTGCCGACATCAAGTTGGTAGTCGACGCGATTGAGTTGGCGTTTGAGCGTGACTACGTAACGACATTCGTCATCTGCACCGGCGACAGCGATTTCACCCCCCTGGTTCACAAACTGCGCGAATTGAACAAGAAGGTGATTGGAGTGGGAGTAAAAGCCTCGACATCGGCGCTGTTGCCTCCGGCCTGTGACGAGTTCCTCTTCTACGAGAATCTCGAGGGTGTTGAGCCGCTTCGGCCGGATACTTCGCCCGATCCCGAGGAGACGCCTGGCGACACTCAACTCCAACTGGAGAGTCTCATCACGACCACCCTTGCCGGTCTGAGCCGTTCCACGGGTGGAGAGGTGCTGGCGTCCTCTCTGAAGCGGGCGATGTTGCGGAAGGACTCGACATTCTCCGAGACAGACCACGGATATCGGGCGTTTGGAGAGTTGCTACGAGATCTCGAGTCGGAAGGGGTTATCGAATTGTCCGAGGGCCCGGGTCGGGGCGACCCGATCGTCGGGTTCCCATCCACCGGTAGCGGCGAGGAGGATGCCTTTGCGCTATTAACGCGGGTCGTTGCCGATCTATCCAAGGGAAACGGGAAGGTGGTGCTCTCCGGCCTGAAAAACCAGCTCAGAAAAGAGGATCCCGAGTTCTCTGAGAAGAAGTTCGGCTATGGCGGTTTTCTCCAGTTCTGCAAGGGTGCAGCCCGCAAGGGACTGATCGATCTGAATTGGGATGAGAAGGCCGAGGATTACCAGGTGACCCTGGGATGAACGCCGATGTGGTGGTGGTTGGCGGTGGAATCGTCGGCTCCTCGATCGGGTACCAATTGAAGAGACACGGGGTGCCCAGGGTGGTGATTCTGGACAAGGGTCTGGGGCCGGCCGAAGGGTCAACCGGGGCGTCTTCGTCGATCTGCCGCTGTCGTTACACCAATCCCGAGGTGGTCCGGCTCGCCTTTCACGGCCAGGAGGCGTACGGGAATTGGGGCGAGTTCCTCGATCTCGATGTGACGCGGTCTGGATTACAGCGGCTGGGCGTTCTCTGGATGATGGGTGAGACCATCGACAAGGTCGAAGCCGATGTGGCCAAGTTGCAAGGCCAGGGGGTTGCAGCCGAGACGATCTTGCCCGGGCAATTGGCTGATCGCTTTCCATCTCTATCGAATTGCACGGCACCATTCGACATGACAGGGGAGGTCGAGCACGTGTGCAGCAGTGATGGTGCCTTCCTCTTCGAAACCGAGGGCGGTTATGCCGACCCGGTGGGAGCCAATCAAGACTTGATCGAAGCCGCTCGCCAAGCAGGTGTGGATGTTCGGTTTGGATCCCGGGTAGTTGATGTCACGAGGTCGGAAAGCGCGGTGACCGGTGTTTCTTTGAGCGACGGAACCGCAATCGAAGCCGATCTCATCATCAATGCTGCCGGCCCGTGGTGCAACCAGCTCAACCAAATGGCGGGTGTTGATCTTCGTTGGACCTTGACGCCGACCCGGATCCAGACTGTCTACCGGGAGTGGCCTTCAGAACTTGGCCGGCTACCGGTTGGCGCCGATACCAGCACCGGCATTTATTTTCGGCCCGAGTCCGGGGGCCAGCAGGTGCTGGTCGGTTCGGTTCTGCCCGAGGACGAGGAAGAGATCGTCGATGACCCCGACATTTTCAAAAGAAGCCCTGATGTCGAATTCACCCAGCTGAAACTGGCAGCGTTTCATCACCGCATCCCTGGCCTGGAGCCGCGGGGCAATGTCTCGGGTATCGCAGGCCTGTACACCATCAATCGCGAAGACGTTCATCCGGTCGTCGGACCAACGGAGGTCGACAACTTCTGGGTCGCCAACGGATTTTCCGGCCATGGATTCAAATTGGCCCCTGCGGTTGGATCTATGGTTGCCCAAGCGGTCTCCGGCATCTCGATGGACCTCGACACAGATGTCCCGATGAGCTTCTTCGCTATCGACCGCGATCCGATTGGCGTCGAGACCAAGAGCGTCCTGGCTTGATCTTTCTCGACGCCACCGCAACCAGGCGTGCATTGCCGATGTCTGACGCCATCGAAAGCATGCGGGATGCCTTTGCCGAGGATGTTGAGATGCCATTGCGGACCCAGCTGGGCTCGTCGCTCTTCATGCCGGGCCGGGTCGGCGATGTGTCCGGGGTGAAAGTAGTGTCGGTAGTGCCTGGCAACCCGGTTGGAATCGTCGCCATTTTTGACGGGAACGGCAACGCCCTTGGTCTGGTTGACGGCCCCACTCTCACCGGGATCCGGACCGGTGCGGTGGCAGGGCTCGCCACCAGCCTGCTGGCATCAAAATCGGCTGCCCGATTGGCCATGTTGGGGGCAGGGGCCATGGCATACGATCAGATCGAAGCAATTCGCTGCGTCCGGGAACTCGAGGACATCATGGTTTGGTCGCGCAACGCCACCCACGCTGCAGCCGTGGCCGAGCGGGTCGGGGGAAGGGTTGTGGACGACCCCGATGTAGCTGTCGCCAATGCCGACATAGTTTCCTGCGCTACCCCGGCCACCACCCCTCTGTTCCGCCCTGACTCTGTCGGTTCCGGGACCCACATCAATGCGGTCGGCGCCTTCCGCCCGGACATGGTCGAGGTGCCATCCGAGACTGTGAATCGCGCCTTCGTGGTCGTCGACGACTACGAAGCGGCCGCCGCAGAGGCCGGGGACTTG
>JBGTGL010000018.1:0-2805 GCA_041746755.1 Acidimicrobiia bacterium
TAGTTCGACAACATGGCGAGGTAGTTGTCCTTGCCTTTGAAAACTTCGCCGGACTGTGGGTAGTGGACCTCCACATCAGGGTGCAACAGCTGAGCAGTGGCTTGCAGGTTTCGCTCCTCTATCGTTGCGGCGTATCTTGTCGCCGTCACTGAGTTCTCCATGATCGCCCCTTTCCGGGGTACGCCCCACGCTTGTTGCCAACCAAGGGGGAACAGTAGCCAAACCGGTAGTGCCCAGTTGGAAGTATTTCTGGCACATGAGCCGAAAAGATCGCCAACGCTACCGAAATCTATACCGATGGAATATGCGATGGACGCCCACGCGAAGGCGTTGCCAAGTACACCGGAAATCGGCCCACACAACCCTCCACATGGGCCAAAGATGGGCAGCCGGGGAGGATCCATCGAATTCTTCCGGGGTGTTCATCCAGCGCCACCTCGGCCTGGACGTCCAGATTCCGGTCGCGAACGCGCCTATCCTGTTCCGCGTTGACGGACCCCGACTACCGGGACCAGTTTTCCGGGGTGTTGCATTCAGGAACCCCTCACCTCCTATCCCGCGCCGGAATTGACCTAATTGTTGAAAGACGCGACCATATGAGCAGTCTTTTCCCCTTTTATGTGAGGTTTTTGGATGGGATCGCTCGTTAAGAAGCGTCGTAAGAAGATGTCAAAACACAAATACCGCAAGCGTTTGAAGGCGAACCGCCACAAGCGTAAGTAGTTCGAAGAGGGATCGGTGCGCCGGTCCCTCTCTTTTTTTGGTTGCTCGTGCATACGGTCCCGTTTTCCGGGACTCCATGCACGATGAACCGATGACCAGTCAGTGGCCGCGGAGGAACTTCTCGATTTCTTCGACCAACTCAGGGCCGTTTTCGTCGTCAGCTTCTGTCTCCAGGCGTTCGACGTACTCAGCCAGCTCCTCGTTGTCCTCAATAGCCGCCTCGACCGTCGCCAGGTAGGTTCTCGTAGCAGTCGTTAGGTCGCCAACGTCGAGGGGAAAGCCGATCAGGTCTGCTGCCTTGACCGCGAGCGCTTCGGTGGCAGGGGGGTACTCCTGATTGGAGAGGTAATGGGGTACTGCCGCCCAAACCGAGATCACCTCAATTCCGGCCGCGGCGAAGAACTGGTTCAGCACTCCGAGGATGCCGGTGGGACCGGTATATCCCGAAGGAAGTAGGTCATAGAGGGCGAGGGCGTCGGGACTAGTCGCCGAGCCGACCAGGGGAACCGGAACGGTGTGTGCAACCTGGCCGACGAACGCCCCGATGGTGACGGCGCGGGTGACGCCGAGTGTGCGAAATGCTTCGACCAGGTCGGCGCTGAATGACTTCCACCGGTAGTGGGGCTCCTCGCCGAGCACGACGACGATGTCGTGATCGGGGCCCTCGATGGCGTAAATGTCGTTGCTCGGCCACATCAGGTCGCGTACCCCTGCGGAGTCGAGAGACACGATGGGCCGCCGGACCTGGAAGTCGAAGTGGTCATCGGGGTCGATGCTGGCGACATGGCGACATGATAGATCGTCGAGAAAATGAGCGACGGCTGTGCTGGCACTTTCCCCGGCGTCGCCCCAGCCTTCAAAGGCGATCAGCGCCGTCGGGTTCGACAGAACCGGATTCTCAATCCATTCAAGACCGGACATAGGGTCAACATACTCCAACAACGCGGGTAGGGGAAGGTCAATTCTGAGGTTGGAACCCGCGCAGGCGGAGCGCGTTCAGCACCACCGAGACCGAGGAGAAAGCCATCGCCCCTGCTGCGATCATCGGATTGAGGAATCCGAGAGCGGCCAACGGTATGGCCGCAGTGTTGTAGGCGAAGGCCCAGAACAGATTTTGTTTGATGGTGCGGAACGTCGCACCGGCGAGGTCGATCGCAGTCGGGACCAGGGTCGGGTCCCCGTTGAGCAACACAACATCGCCAGATTCGATCGCAACTTCCGTACCCGAGCCCACGGCCATTCCAAGATCTGCCTGCACCAGAGCGGGGGCGTCGTTGATCCCATCTCCGACGAAGGCAACCCTCTTACCCGAAGATTGAAGGGCGGCCACTTTGTTCGCCTTGTCTTCGGGCCGGATGCCGGCGATTACGTTTGAAATCCCAACCTGGCGGGCAACTGCGGCAGCTGTCGCCTGGTTGTCGCCGGTGATCATGTACGTCTCTATTCCGGTTCGACCGAGATGTTCAACGGCCACCAAAGATCCGGCGCGAACCGTGTCGGCTATGCCGATAACGCCCCGCGCCCTGCCATCCCAACCGGCGAGAACGGCAGTTCGGGACGACGACTCGAGTTCAGCCAACTTCGCTACGTCGCTGTCACTCACGGCCAGGTTGTTCTCTTCCAGGAGCGTTCGCTTACCCGCATAAACGGTTACCCCGTCGACCCGGCCAGAAACACCGGCGCCCGAGTGGCTGGTGACGGATTCTGGGTGGGAGAGAGCGATGCCGCGTTCATCAGCAGCGAGGGCGATGGCCCTGCCGATCGGGTGCCCGGAGGAATTCTCGACTGTGGCAACTAGCTGGAGAAACTTCTTCGGGTCTTCATCGGTGGTGATGTCAGTTACTTCCATCACACCGGTGGTCAGGGTGCCGGTTTTATCGAATATAACCGTATCGACCGTTGCGAGCTGCTCCAGCGTTAAGCCGCCCTTAATCAATATTCCATTCCGCGCCGCTCGTCCGATCCCGACACTTACCGCCGTGGGTGTCGCAAGCCCCATCGCGCAAGGGCAGGCGATTACCAGCACCGCGACGCTTTGAAAGAGCGCGCTTTGAAACGCGAGGCCAAACGCAGCCATGCCCA
>JBGTGL010000019.1:0-5620 GCA_041746755.1 Acidimicrobiia bacterium
AGGCGCCCACCCGTCGATCCTGTTGTCTAAAAGTCTTTCCGAATCCGTCCCCGGTCCGAACCCGGAAGACACACCCTGTTCTCTCACAGTCTGTCCTTCCGAACCGAACATATGTTCGAATCATACAAACCGGCTGAGACACAATCAATACCCCTGTTCGCGAAAACGAGAAATATTTTCGTGATGCCAAACGCAGGACTCCCGCATTCCGAATGGAGCGAGACCACAATGTTGATGCGATGAAGTTCGACCTTTTCGACAGCCCCCGTCCAGAGATCAGTCCCGTTGAAGCAGGCGAAACGCTGGGCGATATGTACGGGATACATGGAATCGCAACTCCCCTGAGCGGCGAGCGCGATCGGACGTTCCGAATCGACGTTGATGGTGTTGCTACCCATGTCCTCAAGTTTGGGAACGCAGCAGATACTCCAGAGGCATTGGCTACCCAGGCGGGCGCTATAAACCACGCCCTTTCAACAGATCGCTCGTTGCCGCTCCCACGAATCTTCCCCACAACGGGTGGCTCGACAACAGGCCAGTACCGCGATCACGAGGTCATGCTCACGAGCTTCCTCGAAGGGGTTGCGCCGCCTCCGTCCGATTCATCGCCTTCGCTGAAACGGGCCATAGGCAGGATGAGCGCGCGCCTGACCCATGCCCTCCGGGGCTTCGACCATCCCCTTCTCCATCGATCGTTTCCGTGGGATTTAACCGGTCTCAACGAATTGGAACCACTCCTCGGCTACCTGGATCCAGGACAACGAATGGTGGTCGCCGGCGCTCTGAAGCGGTACGCCGACGAAGTAGAACCACGACTAGCCCGACTACCGCGCCAGGCAATCCATGGAGACCTCCACGACGACAACGTGGTGATGAGTCCCCACCATCCGGATGAGATTTGCGGAGTTTTCGACTTTGGCGACATGACCTGGGGCCCGCGGATCTGCGATTTGGCCGTTGCAGCCACCTACCAGAGCTTCGGCGTCGATCCGGCACTGGCGATCGCCCAGACCGCCGCAGCCTTCCATGTAGTTGACTGCCTCCAGTCGGAGGAGATCGAGCTCCTTCCAGGGTTAGTGGCGGGTAGGTGCATCCAATCGCTCCTGATGGCGGCTCGCCATGTCGCAATACACCCAGAGAACGCCGAGTATGCGTCGGGGGATGCGCCCCAAATGCTGGCGACCTTGATCGCCATCGAGGACGGTGACCGCAAGAAGATGGTGGACAAGATCCGGTCGAGCTGTGGAACCAGGCAGGGCTCAGAATTTACATTCACCGAGGCCAGGACCAGACGGCGACAGGTGATGGGGCCTGCGCTCGGCTTGAGCTACAACGATCCATTACGCCCGGTCCGTGGCGAAGGGGTATGGCTCTATGACGCCGACGGTCGGCGCTACCTCGACGCATACAACAACGTACCGCACGTCGGCCACTCCCATCCCCAGGTCGTGGCTGCGATTTCGGGACAGACACAACAATTGACCACCAATACCCGATATCTGGTCGACTGGGTGACCGCCTACGCGGAACGTCTTGCAGGACTCTTTCCCGATCCGCTCGAAGTAGTGATCTTTACCAATTCCGGGAGTGAGGCAAACGACCTTGCCTACCAAATCGCCGTAGCCGTAACCGGCCAACAGGGCGTGGTCACAACCCAGAACGCCTATCACGGGACAACCTGGGCAACCGCGGCAATGTCTCCCGAAGAGTTCGGTGGATTCAGAGACCGGGCCGTTCGGGTCAGGGGCCAAGAGACTTTGAAGGGCCCCTATCCCGGGTCCGTCCTTGCGGCCGACCTCGAAGAAGCCCGTAGCGACCTGAAATCGAACGGGCATTCCCCCGCGGTGGTTATCTTCGACACCGTCTTTTCCAGTGAGGGGATCTACGAACTTCCCGACGGATACCTGGAAGCTGCCCGGAAATGGGCCGACCACTCCGGCACCCTTCTCGTCGCTGACGAAGTTCAGGCTGGATTCGGTCGGGTCGGCCCGAGTTTCTGGGGATTCCAGCGCAGTGGGGTTGTGCCCGACATCGTTACCCTCGGCAAGCCCATGGGCAATGGATACCCCATGGGTGCGGTGGTGACCACAACCGCAATCGCCGAGCAATTCGCCGATCGATGGCACTACTTTTCCACCTTTGCCGGTTCGCCGGTTGCCGCTGCAGCCGGAATGGCGGTGCTCGATGTAATCGATGATGAGTCGCTCCCCCAAATGGGCCAGGCCACGGGTGATTACATCCGGGACCAGGTCCGTTCACTCGCACATCCTTCGATCGTCGATGTGCGCGGACCCGGTCTGTTCGTTGGAGTGGAACTGGAAAGTGGTGGCCGAGCGGCCCACATCATGGAAGAAATGAGGAATCGTGGTGTTCTGATTGGTCTTACCGGTCCTGGCGACCACACTCTCAAGATCCGACCACCGATGGTGTTCGCCCGACACCATGCCGACATTTTGTTGGATCATCTGTCAGAGGCCCTCTCGTAAAGCACCGATGCCGGGGGCATCCGAACTCTCGGTTGGAGGGAACGCGCCGTACGATTTAAAGGATGAGCATGAGGGATCGCTTTGACTCTCTCGACCGGAGAGTCATCAATTTCATGACCTCGTATGGGGTAGTTTTCCTCCGTGGGTCGATCGGCTTCATATTCATTTGGTTCGGCGCCCTCAAGCTGTTCCCGGGTTTGAGTCCGGCTGACCAGATCGCCACTGACACGACCCAAGCTCTCACCCTTGGATTGCTACCTCCCAACGTGGCGCGCATTGGCCTTGCACTGCTCGAAATCACGATTGGTGTCGGCCTGATCACAGGAAAATACCTCCGCCTGACTCTTGGACTCTTGTTCGCCCAGATGGCAGGGACACTCACACCACTTCTGATCTTCCCGGAACGGATTTGGAGCGACTTTCCGTTCGTGCTGACGCTGGAGGGTCAATACATCATGAAGAATGCCGTCCTGATCTCCGCGGGCCTTGTGATCGGCTCCACCGTCAGGAGCGAGAAAGAAGAAGCACCCGTACCGGTTCCCAACGAATTCCACCCGACCTAAGCGTAGGTCCGCTCCTACCGGCGAACACCCTGGCAATCCGCAGGAGGAAGGGGGAATCGCGCGAAACGCTCGAGTTCTGACTGTTCTGGGTGTTTTGGCTACCAGCCTCCAGACCCTCCATCCGGCACATCGTCATTCTCCGACGATGTGCCGGTGCAACCAACCAAAACAAGGCCGAAAGCCACCAAAGGAATTCGGGTTCTCAATTTCGCGAATGGTATTCAACCCCGGGCTAGCACTTCCACAGATTCCGACAAACGGTGCCAAGGAGCCATCCTCCGTTCGGCGCTGAACCAGTTTTGCGCGTGCCAAACTACGGCGATGGCC
This sequence comes from Acidimicrobiia bacterium, assembly GCA_041746755.1. Taxonomy (GTDB): domain Bacteria; phylum Actinomycetota; class Acidimicrobiia; order Spongiisociales; family ZC4RG35; genus MA-ANB-1. The sequence goes on from JBGTGL010000019.1 coordinate 3,377, forward strand.
CAAAACAGTTCGCCGCCCAGTCCGAACCCCGATTTGAATTCCGAAGAATTTAGAGACTATGAGGGCCCGATCGTCCCGCCAGGTCTGGGATTCGACTTCTCCCGCTTATTAACGGCTGAATCCTTGAGAGGGGTCGCAGCTGTCGTGGTCTCGACTCTCGTTCTGAGAACGCCGAGTCGATCTGTGCGTTCCTTCGCGATTCTCCTCGCCATCATCTTGCTGGCGTGGGCAATCGGAGGGTTGTTCGAGCTCCGCGACCCGGCGAAGCGGAGCGGCTGGGCCATCACGCGTCTGGTTTTCTTATTGGCTTTTGGCGTGGGATTGCTATTGGATACGGGGTTCACTGGAGTGCGGCTCGGCCAGGCCGCGGGGATTGCGCTGATGGTTATCGGTCTACTGTCTGCGGTCCGCGGTTTCCGAGCTTCGGACCGTGAGTCCCTAGTTGAAGCCTTGCTTGAAGCTCTTCTCTATGTCGCCCTCGGAGTGGCCCTGGTCGTTTCTCCGTTGTCGGTGATGGGACTGGCTGTCCTCCTGGTCGCCGTTTACTGGTTCCTCTCGGGCATCGCCACCGTCGTAGTCAATCTCCGCTTGGATGATCGCCAGATCGCTCCATCCAACACATGGCAGATGTTCCTCGAGTGGATTCAAACCCGGCCGAACACCGCTGACGATCGGAATCAGCTCTACCAGAAGCTGTTCTTCGAGGGGGAGGAAAGTCCAAGACGACTATCACGGTTCTTTGCGCTGATGGGGTTCGCTACAGCAATCGCCACATTCGGGATAATTTCCGATTCCACCGCAGTGGTCATCGGTGCAATGTTGGTAGCACCCCTGATGACCCCACTCATGGGCACGTCTCTGGGAATGACGATGGGCTGGCCGCGGCGGGCTTTGATGTCCGGTGGTGTTGCGCTGGCCGGAATTCTGTTTGCCATCGGACTAGGCATTCTCTTCGGATGGATGTACGGCCCGGAGATATCGACCGTCACCAACTCCCAGGTCGCATCACGAATTGGGCCCACTTTGGTCGATCTCATGATCGCAGTGGCGGCAGGTGGTGCCGGAGCCTTCGCACTCTCCCGCCCCGATGTCTCAGACTCTCTCCCCGGAGTCGCGGTTGCGATTGCATTGGTTCCCCCGCTTTCGGTCGTCGGCCTGATGATCTCCCAAAGTTCATGGTCAGCGGCGTCTGGTGCGCTCCTCCTCTTTGTGACCAACATGGTCGCAATTCTGCTGATTGGCGGGATCCTCTTTGTCCTAACCGGTGTTGTGCCAGTGTTGCGGCTCTCCGAAAACAAGGGGTGGGTGAAGCGCAGCCTGGGGATGGTGGCCGTTTTGGGCATAGCCGTCGTGGCCGTCCTCGGCGGTAGCGCCGACACCTTTAGGCGCCAAATCGCGGATCTGGCTAAAGCCGAAAACGTGGTTGACGGGTGGATCGAGGGAACCGATTTGATGGTGCAATCCTCGGTCTACGATGGCGAGACCTATCGCTTGGTTTTGGCGGGAGCCGACTCTCCACCGCCCGTCGACGAGTTGGGTTCGGCGATGGAAGATGCACTCGGCGAGGCCTTCCCCATATCGGTGACCCTGGTACCAACGGAAACGCTCGACTTCACGCCCTAATCGACGGATCCGCTGCTCTCGATACCTCAGACGGCCGACGAACCCGCTTCGTGGAAGCCTCTCCCGGAAGGGAGTCACAGACTCCGTGATCATCAGGTGATCGGCGTCCTCGACGGTGGCGGTATCCTCGACGACCGTCCCACTTATGATCGATTCAGTCTCCGGTAGCGAGAGATCAAGGTATTGGTTGATGAATCGTGATTGAGTTCGGGCTCCCCAGAGTCGGTTAGCTGCGGGGCGATTTCGGTGGCCGCAGTCTTGCCCAACTCAACGCCCCACTGATCGAAGGAGTCGATGTCCCAGATGACGCCCTGAGTGAACACGCTGTGCTCGTAGAGCGCTACCAGGGCACCGAGGGTATGCGGTGTCAGAATTTCGGCAAGGATCACCGTTGTTGGGCGATTCCCTTCCATGGTTTGATGCGCTACTAGGTGCTCAGGGGTGCCGGACGCGCGAACCTCATCCGCGGTGCGGCCAAATGCGAGCGCCTTGGCCTGGGCGAACACATTGGACGTGAGAAGGCCGTGTGATCGCCAAGCGGGTTGAGCGGTTTGGCGAATCCGATGAGGTCGATAGGAATAAGCGCCGTGCCCTGGTGGATCATCTGATAGAAGCTGTGCT
>JBGTGL010000020.1:0-5168 GCA_041746755.1 Acidimicrobiia bacterium
GGGTAATCGCGGCGTCGATTTCATCGATCCCGAAGAGCTCAAAGAGATCGTCGTCGCCCTCGACCGGCTGGGGTTCCAATGCCATTTCCACGCCCTGGGCGACCGGGCGGTGCGCAATGGCCTTGACGCACTCGAAGCGGCTCTGGACGCCAACGGGCCAAATGACAATCGACATCATCTCGCCCACCTCCAATTCGTTCACCCTGATGATCTACCTCGATTTGCCGCTTTGAATGCGGTGGCGAATGCCCAACCGCTGTGGGCGTGTGCCGACGAGTATCAGCTCGAGTTGACCAAGCCGTATGTGACTGCGGAGAGATATGGCTGGCAGTATCCCTTCGGTTCCCTCTTGGCTCAAGGTGCGAGAATGGCGATGGGGAGCGACTGGAACGTGTCGACAGCAAATGTCATGGAAGAGGTGGCAGTTGCGATAAGTCGCCGCAGCTCCGATGACGGCGAAACCCTGGAACCGGGTGAAGCGATCGGGCCCGACGAAGCCCTCCGGGCATTCACTTTGGGATCCGCTTACGTGAATCATTCCGACGACGAGAGGGGATCACTGACGGTGGGGAAGAAGGCCGACCTCGCTGTGTTTGACGGCGACCCATTTCGAGATGGGTCTTTTCGGGAGTCGAAAGTCACGTTGACGATGGTGGAGGGAGTGGTGGTCTACGAGTCCTGATTCCGAAACTCTTCGACCGGAAAGGTTCGTCGCCGGGGGCGACGCACTGGGGCATCAGCCCGATGGGCGGATCGCGTTCATTCGTGGCGGGATTCCAGGAGACGAGGTGACGGTCCTCCCCGAACAGGTGGGGCGGGATTGGTCGAAGTTCGTCGTTGACCGCGTTGTCAAACCGTCGTCAGATCGTGTGGTGCCTCCCTGTGAGCAGCGCCGGGCCGGATGCGGGGGATGTGACTGGCAGCACCTCGACCCGAACGCCCAACTGGCGGCCAAAGTGGAGATCGTTCGTGATGCGATGCGGCGAACTGCCCGGCTTCCCGACGGTGACATACGGATTGGGGAGACCGTCGGCCATGAGGGGTATCGGACGACGGTTCGAGTGGTTGGCGACGCTGCTGGCGTCCCCTCCTATCGCATCGAGCGGTCGCACGACACTATCGGAGCGCATCCCTGCCTGGTGTCGCATCCGCTTCTCCAGCCAATACTCGCCTCGGCGCGAATCACTCCAGATCTCGAAGTGACATTTCGGGTATCAAATGCGTCGGGTGAGGCGACGGCATCGTGGAACCCGCAGCGAGGTGAGGTCACGTCGTTGCCCGACAATGTCGCCGCCGGGCCCGACGCATATCTCAGAGAAGAAGTCGGGCGTCACTCATTCCGGGTCTCATCGCGGTCTTTCTTCCAGAGTGGGCCGGCCGCCGCCCACCTTCTTGTTACGGCGGTTCGTCATATGGCTCCCGAACTCGTCGATGCCGATATCGTTCTCGACGCCTATGCCGGAGTGGGTCTTTTTGCGATGGCAGCTACCTCGGAGACGAGTCGCCTGATCGTTCTGGAGTCGTCGAAGTTTGCTTTCGCTGATGCTCTCATCAACCTCTCGAGTCGGATCAGCCATGTTGAGAAAGCTGACGTGGGCCGGTGGCGGCACCGATTAGACCGACGGGTCGATGTGGCCATCGCCGACCCTTCCCGGTCGGGTTTAGGGAAGAAGGGTGTTGACGCCCTGGCAACTACAAATACTCCGGTACTGGTACTGGTCAGCTGCGACCCGGTCGCTTTGGCCAGGGACACCGCCTTGCTCTCAGCAGCCGGTTATCGCCACGACGGGACTGAGGTCCACGATGTTTTCCCGCATACCCATCATGTCGAATGCGTCACCCGTTTCGTCCCGACCTAGGGATATCGACTATTCTTTCTTCAAGTGTTGGGGTGATCGGGTCGACAATTAACGTGCCCGGCAGCAGTCTTTTGGAGGGCAAACATGCAAACGGACGAGAGTTCAACTCGGCGTTCTCTGGCGTCGGTACTCGACGAAGCTAGTACCGGCTATTCGAGCCGCCGAACTTTTCCCACCGGATTCCCCCTGCTCGACCGGACCATCGGCGGTGGCCTGCGGAGCCGAAATCTCACTCTCGTAGGGGGCGCCCCCGGCATCGGAAAAACCGTTACCACCCTGCAATGGGCGCGTAATCTCGCCGTCGGAGGGGCCTCGGTGGTCTTTGTTTGCTACGAACACGACGAGGCCACTTTGATGTCCCGCCTTCTTCACCTCGAATTGGGTGAACTGCCGGCCGACGAACGTGCCGGGGAAGCGGGGCGGTATGCCCGCAAAATGCTCGCCGAAGTTTCTGAAGGCCTGTTGACTCTGTCTGAGGCCGTACTCAAGGCGCGTGCACTCGACGAGCCTTATCGACAGATCCAGAAGTACGCCGATCGACTTTGGTTGGTTCGGGCGTCGGGAGCCAACACCACGCTCGACGAAATATCTAAGTTGGTGGGAAAAGACACCGATGCCCTCTTTGTCGACTACCTGCAAAAGGTTCCTCTGACCGAACACATTCCCGATGAGCGGGAGAGAATCGTCCAGGTGAGCCAGGGGTTAAAGGATCTGGCGATGCGAGAGAACATTGCAGTCGTTGCTGTCTCTGCCGCAGATCGAGAAGGTCTCGAAGCTCCGCGACTCCGGATGCATCATATGCGTGGATCTTCAGCCGTTAGCTATGAGGCTGATGTGATCATCATCTTGAACGAGAAGTATGGAGTGGTGAGCCGCCAGCAACTTACCCACGACCTCACGGCCGCGGAGAGCCACAAGCATCGGCTGGTCTTCACGATCGAGAAGAATCGGGAAGGCGCCGATATGGTCGACCTCGAATTCAAGAAGCAGTTCGAGTACCTTCGTGTCGACCCGACAGGCGGGCATGTCTCCGAAAGACTCATTGACGAGCGACTGATCAAGGAATAGCCGCTAGAAATTTCTGAGGTCGATGACGGCCCCGGATTCAAGTCTCGATTCGATGGCAACCCACATCTTCCGGGCAGCCTCCTCGGGTGAAACCAGGTCTCCTTCTTCCTTGAGTTGACGAAAGCGTTCCACGTCAGGGAAGTCCGAAATGTCGGTGGCCCTGATCTTCGCCTGCATCGCGGTGTCTACCACGCCAGGGGCTATGGCCGACACTCGCACGCCTCCGTTGATCTGCTGTTCCTTGCCCACAGTCCGGACCCACTGATTCAACGCGGCTTTTCCCGCGCCGTACGCCGCCCACCCCGTGTAGGCACTCGTCGCCGCACCGGAAGAAACCATGACCAGATCGTGGTCGCCGGCGCGTCCGGATAACGCTTTGAGATATGCCATCCCCAGGACCTGTCCGGCGGCGCTATTGAGAAGGACATTGCTGACGTAGGCGTCATCTTCGACTTGGGACACGGGTCCGATCGGGGTGAGGGTCCCGGCACAGTGGATAAAAACAGATCGATTCGGATCCGTCGCGGAGATGGCATTGGAGATTGCCGTCGCCGTCAGGGACCAGGTTCGGTGATCGCTGAGATCGGCGACGACATGTTCGATCCCGGCGTGGGGCGGTGGACCGGAACGGCTGAAATCGATGGTCCGCGCCGGAAACGGCACCGAGGTCGCCAGGGCGAGTCCCAGACCGCTGGAGGCTCCGGTAATGATCACTAACGAGTTCAAGGCCACGAGACTAGGGGAGTGTTGCCCCACCTGCCGGTGCGCTTCGAATTGCTAGACGAGAATTTATCGGGTTCTTACCTTTGAACTGGCATGCTGGGCCGATGAAGATGGCCGGTGCAATAGTGTTCTCGATCGTGCTGAGTGCTTGCTCCGCCGCACCTGTCGACCAGGCCAACGAGACACTCGCTCCTGCTCCGACACCAACAACGGAGGTACCTGTGGCCACACTCCCCGATCTGGGGCCTCCGGCCGAACTTGTCGAAATCGATGGGTGGTTGCAGTCTGACGTCACGTCTCTGGAGGAGCTGGAGGGCAAGGTGGTCGTAGTCTGGTTTTGGACTTTCGGTTGTTACAACTGCAAGAACACCCTGCCCAACCTCAAAGAGTTGTACGCGAAGCACGAAGGGGAAGAATTCGAGATAGTAGGGATTCACGCCCCAGAATTCGACTACGAGGCTGACGTCGACAACATCGTCGAAGCCGCCGGGGAACTTGGAGTGACCTGGCCGATAGTTCTCGACACCCAAAAGCGCACGTTTCACAGGTGGCAGGGACCGCGCGCCTATTGGCCGCGGACGTATGTTCTCGACCGAGATGGGACCGTCCGCTACGACCACATCGGCGAGGGTCGATACGAGGAACTCAACGAGGCAGTGGCGACACTTCTGGGATGATCGGCGCGTTTTTCGAAGGCATCACCCAGTCGCTGCTCCCATGTTCGTGGATCCTCCTCTTTACGGCGCTCATGGTTGGTCTAACCCGCCCGACTGCGCGGGTTATGGCTGCATTTGCCGCCGCTTCTGTTCTTTTCACTTGGTTGGCGGTTGCTGGATGGGTCGTCGTCCACCTTGCTTTGTCTGGATTGCTAATGATGGGAGGGGGAATTCTCTGGTGGTGTCGCGGGCCGAGCACTATTTCTGTTGCGCTCGTGGGTGCCGGAGCCGCGTCGGCTTGGCAACCGTGCGTCGGCCCGGCCCTGGGAACGGTGCTCAACCGGGCGCAGATTGATCCCATCGGTGCCGTGCCCGGTCTGGCCGCGTTCATCGTTGGCGTGATGCTCGTCGGCCTGGCCATTGGCTGGGGAGTCGCCAAGATCCTCAGGGATCGTGCCCCCGAACTAAGAAGGCGGAGCGTGGGGATCGCTTCTGGACTGATAGGGCTTTCAATGCTGGTGGGTCTCTACTCCGATATCTCCTCGGTACTTGTCAGCTGGAGCTACAAGCTTTGGGCGTGAACATCGAACCTGCGAGGTTGATGGCTTGCCTGGTCGGGAACGCAGCGGATGAGTGCCGTCTCTCAATCCCGGAAAATATTTTGAAGAAAGCTCTAAAGGTGGTTTCCAACCTGCCGATGGGAGTGGTTAACCCCCATGAAACTGCCCCTGGATCGGATCTTTCGAGCAGGTCTCGGCATGGCCGCGATCGCTTGCCTCGGGTTGGGCATCGGACCCATCGTTGATGCCGACGCTCAAGTCGATCTTCTTTCTGGAGCGCCCACGGCTTCGATTTCGATCGA
>JBGTGL010000021.1:0-4241 GCA_041746755.1 Acidimicrobiia bacterium
AAAATTCATCTGGCACTCCGGTGTTGGAAAGGGGAGAGGTTGAAGAAGTCCGGGAAAAGAAAAAGCCCCCGGACCGGGGGCGGGCGAGCACAAAATAGGTGCGTCGCCCTACATGAGGAGGAGAAGGCCGGAACGCTGGAATGTGGTCACAGCGACAATGTTAGCCAGGGATCTCATACGCGCAATCAATTCGATTTAGAGCGACCCCGGATCTCCTGGAGAGTCGCCTTTTGCTCACCAGCATCGTCGAAGTTGTCCGGTGACAACCATTTCGTAAATGCGCTCCGATTTTCAGGCCAGTCGGCATCGATCATCGCATACCAGGCGGTGTCGCGGTTGCGCCCTTTGTAGTGGGTCGCCTGGCGGAATGTTCCCTCGTATGTGAATCCGAACCGCTCCGCCGCCCGCATCGAGGGGGCATTGAGGTCGTCGCATTTCCACTCCACCCTCCGGTAACCCGCTTCGAACGCATAGTCGATCAAAAGGAAGATTGCTTCAGTGGTTGCCGTGGTGCGTTGTATCGATGAGTCGAAGACGATCGATCCGATCTCGACTACGCCACCAGGGTTATCGATCCGAAGGTAGGAGAGAAATCCCCGCACCCGGTCGTCGACCTCAACGATGTATGGGGACCAGTCACCTTTGTCAAGCATCGATGTGACCATCGCCTCCACCGCCGCGGAATCGGAGAAAGGCCCGAAACCCATGTAGGTCCACAGCGAATCGGGCTCGTCGGCGAGGGTCTCAAAAATGGCTTTCCCGTCACTGACGACCATTGGTTCCAGAGTGACGTAGGCGCCTTTCAACACGACCGGTTCGAATGTTGCCGGCGGGACCCAATCGCCCAACCCGGATCCGATGGGCTGGTCGAAGTTGTTGGTATTGGTCACTATTCGACTTTACCGCCGGGAGGGAGTGTCGAGGTGTTGGATTCTCGGATTGGAGTCCAGGAACAATTAGATTTCGGAGCGTGCCCGTTGAGACTCGCGAATTGACCACCGATCGGCTTGTTCTGGAGCCGCTGCGTGTCGGCCACGCGGTTGAAATGGTTCCGGTACTCGGTGAGGAGGATCTGTACCGGTTCACTGGCGGGCTCCCTCCCACCCTCGAACAACTCACCGAGCGGTACCAGTTTCAAGTAGCCGGAAGCAGAGCCGGAATCGAGAAGTGGTTCAACTGGGTCATACGCGTCGGGCGTGACGGGCCGGCCGTGGGATTTGTCCAGGCGACGGTCATCGGCTCTAGCGCAGACGTTGCCTGGGTGGTCGGAGTGAAATGGCAGGGGAACGGCTTTGCTCGGGAAGCGGGCTCGGAGATGATCGCCTGGTTTCGCGATCAAGGCATGAGTTCGTTTGCTGCCCACATCCATCCCGAGCACAAGGCGTCGCAAGGAGTCGCAAGGTCTCTCGGGTTCGTCAACTCGGGTGTCGTGGATGAAGATGGGGAAGAAATCTGGCAACTCTCTGTTACGAAAGGGGAGAGTTGAGTGGCGACTTGGAAGCTCGACCCGGGTGTAACCCATCTCAATCACGGTTCATTCGGTGCCACTCCTATCGAAGTTCTGGCGGCCCAGGAACATTGGCGAGAACAAATGGAAGCGAACCCGGTCTCGTTCATGCTGGAGACGTATCAACCGGCCTTGGAAGAGGCGAGAGAAGCGGTCGCTAGGTTTGCCGGTGCCGACAGTGGGGGAGTGGTTCTAGTACCCAACGCCACCTATGGGGTCAACTCGGTTTTGAGGTCGATGGAGGACCGGATCGAGCCGGGGTCCGAGATCTTGATCACCAACCACGGGTACAACGCATGCAACAACGCGGTGAAGGTCAGCGCTCGAAAGGCGAGTGCGGTAGTGGTCACCGTCGACATCCCAGTTCCCGTGTTTGACGACCAGTCGATCGTCGACGCCATTCTCAATCGTGTGTCCGAGAAGACGGCCCTGGTGGTACTAGATCACGTGACGTCACCGACAGGGTTGGTTTTTCCGATCAAGGACGTCGTCAGTGCCCTGGAGCCGGAAGTTCCGGTGCTGGTTGACGGTGCCCACGCTCCGGGGATGATTTCCCTCGATCTCTCCACTCTGGGGGCATCGTTCTACACGGCGAATTGTCACAAATGGATGTGTGCACCTAAGGGATCGGGATTCCTTTATGTCGCAGCACGACACCGCGACACGACCTACGCAGCGGTCGTAAGTCATGGATACAACGGTGGCTGGCCCGGTGAGCAGTCCTACTTCCAGTCGCAGTATGACTGGACCGGGACCCATGACCCCACGGCTTGGTTCTCGATCAGACCTGCGCTGTCGATCATGGCGGAACATCACCAGGACGGGTGGGATGGGATTCGTTCGTCGAATCACCAGTTGGTCCTCGACGGTCGGAAGACAATCCTGGCTGCCCTCGGGACTGAGGTGCTTGCTCCGGACGAAATGATCGGGTCGATTGCCTCGATAAGCCTTCCTCCGTTTGAAGGTAAATCGAAGGACATCTTTGATCCTCTGATGATTGATCTCCGTCATAAGTGGAAGATTGAAGTCCCGGTGTTCACCTGGCCGGACTCAGATCACCGGCTACTCAGGATCTCGGCACAGCAATACAACTCAGCAGATGATTACGAAAAGTTGGCGAATGCTCTAAGCACCGAGATGTGAGCGAACGTTTAGTGCGAATCGACGGCGGGGGAGCGCTCGGTAAGCCAGATACCGGTCGCCTATCGTGGCTGGTATGAATCCACCTACGATCCCGAATCGGGGTAGTGACGCCGAGTTACTGAGAGCCTTTCTCAACTATCAGCGCGCCGTCTTGATCGATAAGGCGTCGGGTTTGACAGACCTACAGCTCCACACCCGACTCGCACCGTCGACACTCACACTCGGGGGATTGATCAATCATATGGCTCTGGTCGAGGATGATTGGTTCACCAGCGACTTCAAGGGCGATGACCTTCCCGAGTTGTGGGCTAGTGCCCCATGGGATGATGACCGCGATTGGGAGTTCACAACCGCGAGCGAAGTGCCGACAGAGGAACTCTTCGAGCGATACACGTCCGCGATTGCGAGGAGCGAAGCCATCCTTGACGGAGTCTCAGACCTCGACCAGTTGTCGGTCAAATCAAATCGCGACGGCGAGCAATGGTCGATGCGTTGGATCCTGATCCACATGATCGAGGAAACCGCTCGCCACAACGGCCACGCCGATCTAATCCGCGAATCGATCGACGGGTCGGTGGGGGATTTCCCACAATAGAGGAGGGGTGCACCCCAGACAGCCGGCTCACGAGGATGTCGACTATCGCGAGTCGGTGATGGCTTACTACCAGCCTCTCATCGGCTAGGCCCAGAATTCAGTCGAGTTCGCCCTCATTGGCGAGACGATTGGTCTCCATTACGTATGAAGCTCGGACAGTCTGGATCGACTCGATGATGGGGCTCAACGCATTCATGGCGTCACCGGCCGGGCCCCCTACCTCGGTATCATCCATTGCGTCAAGTTGAACTTGCGCCAGTCGAGTTGAAGCGGCCACCAGCGTGTGCTCGATATCCTCCAACGCAACCTGCACCGATTCTCGATCGTCCAGGCTCTCTGCCATGTTCACTCCTAGCTCGCGTGCGGACATCTTCCCACGTTTCGCGTCGCTGGGGGACGATGCATGGACCAAGGCTCGTTGTTCACCGAAGCGACGAGACCTTCCCAATGAGAGGTGTAACTTTACATAACGTGGATTATGGGCGTTATACCAATTAGGCCCTAGGCCGCTTTTAGCCCTCGGCTGTGATTGTCTTGTACATCCCTAGCTGGAAATGATCGTTGATGGTTCCGTCCGGACTCTGTGTGATGAGCCGGCAGCTCACCAGATACGAACCTTGAGCTAGGTCAACGTCGATCGTTATGTCTGCTCCCGGCTCGAGTATTTGAGTTGTGCTTATCACCCGTCCGTCCGGGTCTGTGATCACGAACGTGTGCCCGAATTCGCCGTTGTTGACCACCTCGATCGATGTTCCGGCGCCTGATTCGATCATAGAAGGGCCGGTTATTGACCCCTCCGTCAATTCGAACGTGTTCACCTCTGTTGTAAGTGCTGAACATGCGCTGAGAAAGAGAAGCAGGAAACAGAGATTCCTCATGCTCTCACCCCGGCAAGAGTGGGTGCTCGGACAGCTGGTATGGCCAACTCGAATGTTGTGCCGTCTTTCGATGTCTGGACAGCTACTGAGCCCTCCAGGGCCTCCATGATCACTTTTG
>JBGTGL010000022.1:0-12261 GCA_041746755.1 Acidimicrobiia bacterium
TTGGGTCGTTTGACCACGGCGACGGATAAGGATGCTGGTGGGACTGTTTCTGAGACCAGGGTTTATGGGTTTGATGCGGACACCAACCGGACCAGTATAACGAGGACCCCAGCCGGCCAGTCGGCGGTGCTCACCTCATACACCTATAACAGTGGGGATCAGTTGACCAATGTGACCGGGGGAACCAACCCGGGGTCGTATTCTTATGATTCGAATGGGAACGTTCTCACTACTCCGAATACGACTGTTACTTGGTCTGGTGGGAACCGGGTGAAAACCATGACCACTGGTGGGACCACGGTGTCTTACGGGTTGGACGTTTCCGGCCGCACTCTCACCCGGTCGGATGGAACCACGACTTCGTCGTATAAGTATGGCGGGGATGGGGATACAGCGGATTGGGTGGTCGACGGTTCTACGACCACACGGTATGTGGGTGGAGCCGGAGGATTGTCCGCGGCCCAGGTGGTGGGTGGTGCGACGACGTGGTTGTTGGTGGCGCCGCATGGGGAGGTGTGGGCCCACACCAACAGCTCCGGGACTGTTACGGCAACGTTCGGTTACGACGAGTACGGAGTAGCACAGCAGGCACCGACAGGGATCCAGGGTTTGGACCGGTACGGGTGGTTAGGCAAACAACAACGAGAAACCGACACCACCACCGGGCTCATCATCATGGGAGTCCGAGTCTACGACCCCGCACTAGGACGGTTCCTTTCCATAGACCCGGTCCACGGCGGAAGTGCCAACAACTACGAATATGTGGGCGCAGACCCAATCAACCAGTTCGATCTAGACGGCAGATTCTGCGTTCTGGGGCGGAACCCCAACGGTAGTTGTCGTGGCGCCAAAGGCCTCAGGACCGCCGGTCGGGTGGCCATTTGGGTTGGTGCCGGAGTTGCGATAGGAGCGTGCACCGCGGCGACAGCTGGCATTTGTGGCGGGGCCGCTGCCGCATTCCTGATCACGACTTCAATTGGGGCTGCCGCGGGGGCGGCGAGCTACAGCCTGACTGAGGGTAAGAAGACCAAGCGAGGGTACGGAGCAGCAGCTTTGACAGGCGCTTTTGTCTCCCATCCCTTAACAAGCGCCGGTCGCTTTCTAGGTGGTGCTGTCGGTAGACATGTTGGTAGAAGTGGAGCGCGTCATTTCCTTGGCAAGTTCTGGACATCGGGGTGGAGGTAGCTCTCTTGAGCTCGATCAAGAGCGGCGGGAGTCGGGGCTTCATCGGGACCATCCGTCGATGGTTTAGTTCAGCCGATGTGAATCGACTGGACTCTGACCGCCAAGCGATTTTGGAAGGAGATGGCAGGACATTAAGTTGCTTTATCGCTGAGAAAAAGGTTTTGGGCCGGCGATGGTGGAAGCAGGGAACTCTATCTCTAGGCCCAATGCACGGGGTGTGGAGTCCGGCATTCGGTTCGGGCGGCGCAATCGATATATCGTCGGGGTTCCGACTTGTCAGGGTGCGAGACCTTGACAAGTCAGACTGGAACGTAAAGAGGTGGCTGTTTCAGGTGGTTGTATTGGAGGCGTTGGGGGACCGCTCGTTGGAATTGGCGGTACCCAAGTCCGACGTTCGCCTAGTCACAGACTGGCTAGTACGAGAAGGCTCATAAGAGATCAAAACGCGGGGGAACGTTGTGTCTGACATTCTGCCCCTTGGTGCGAGAGTGTTCTCGTATGACAGTGCGCAGCGGTTGGTTTCGTCGCAGGCTCCGGGGAGCTGATGGCGACTACTTCGTATTCGTCTTCGACTGGGTTGGTGTCTTCGGTTGGGGATGCGTCGGGGACGGTCGGCTACGTTTACGACGATTGGGGTCGGGTGGTTTCGTATATTGACCCTTCGGGTGCGGTGACCACCACCTCTTATGATTCTGAGTCGAATGTGTTGTCGTCGGCGACTCCGGTGGGCACCACTTCGTATTCGTATGATTCGTTGAACCGGGTCACCCAGATCACAGACCCGACCGGGGTGCAGACAGTGTCTTACCGTTCTGATGGCAGTTTGGATACTGTCACATTGCCGAATGGGGTGTCTGCGGTCTATACCTCCCGACCCCAGGTGGGTGACCTGTCCACTTTGACGTATTCGAAGGGTTCGACGGTTTTGGGGGTGTTCTCGAGGTCGTATGACATTCTGGGTCGGGTGAGCGTTGATGGGATGCCCACTGGTAGCCGGGAGTATGTCTATGACGGTTTGGGTCGTTTGACCACGGCGACCGATAAGGACCCGGGCGCGACGGTGACTGAAACCCGGGTCTATGCCTTCGACGCTGATACGAATCGGACCAGTCTGACTCGGACTCCGGCTGGTCAGTCGGCGGTGGTCACCTCTTACACCGATAACAGTGGGGATCAGTTGACCAATGTGTCTGGTGGTTCGCTTCCGGGATCGTATTCTTATGATTCGAATGGGAATGTTCTTACCACTCCGAATACGACTGTTGCTTGGTCGGGGGGTAACCGGGTAAAAACCACGACCAAAGCCGGTGTGACGGTCTCCTACGGGTTGGATGTGGCGGGGCGGAACTGACCATGTCCAAGTCCGGGGTTACGAGCACGTATAAGTATGCGGGGGACGGCGATACTGCTGATTGGGTGGTCGACGGTGCCACGACTACCAGGTATGTGGGTGGTGCCGGAGGGCTATCAGCAGCACAGGTTGTCGGAGGTGCCACGACGTGGTTCCTGCCCGCTCCTCATGGGGAGGTGTGGGCCCACACCGATAACACCGGAACCGTGACTGGAACGTTCTCCTATGACGAATACGGAGTAGCGCTCAGCCCGGCCACAGGCACACAGGGGTTGGACCGGTATGGGTGGTTAGGCAAACAACAACGAGAAACCGACACCACCACCGGACTCATCCTCATGGGAGCACGAGTCTACGACCCCTCGTTAGGCAGGTTCCTCTCCGTAGACCCCGTCCACGGTGGCAACGCCACCGCGTACGACTACTGCTTTGGCGACCCGATCAACTGCTACGACCTCGACGGTAAGTGGAGTCGGAAGAAGTTCTTTGGTGTGGCTGCGACCGTGGCTGGTGTGGTGGCACTAGGCGTATGTATTACGATCTCGGGAGGGCTGTGCGCGGCCGCGGCGGCGGTAGCGGTGGGGTATAGCGCGGTCAACCGTGGCATTAAGGAGTTTCGTAACCGGGTCAGTGTCAGGTCTCTTGGCCGGTGGGCTGGAGGCACCCTTGTGGATGCAGCGTTGGCTCGAGCAGGTGGTCGAACAGTTCGATCTCTGGCGGGTTTGGGAAGACACACCACAACCGCATTCAAGAATGGGGTTAAAGCATTCCGAGCAGCCTGGCACAGTGCAGCCAGGTACTCGGCCCAGTTCCGCCCGTGGAATCGCTGAGCGTGGCTGGCAACGAGGGACGAAGCTTAGAGGATTGGCAGATTGTCTCGCGGAATGCTTCCGGATCCTGCTTATCATCGACTTCGGGCCTGATAGTTTTGGTCGGCTTTCTTTCGGCAGGAGCCTTGGTCGGCTCCCTGGCAGCTGGAAACCCGGGTGCGCTCGTCGGGGGTCTGCTGTTTGCCGCTCTTCCTGTGGTTGCTTGTCGGCGGATCAAAGTTGCGATGGTGGGGGGCGAGATTCACGTCATCAATAGGATTCGAAGGTTTCGGGTTTCGATCGTCGATATTTCTGAGATATCGGCAGGGTTATTAGATCGTGATCCAAAGAGTCCCCCTATCCTCATAGTCGTGTTTTCGCGAGGGGGAAGGCAAAGAAAGGTGCAGATCGACGCCACTGCATCTTCGTCAGCAGCGGAACGCACAGAAATCGCCGTCAAATTCCGATCGATCGGCTTGAATCCTGGACCCGAGCGTCGCTATCTCGAGTGGTGACGAGGACTCCGGCGGGTCAGTCGGCGGTGGTCACCTCTTACACATACAACACGGCGGATCAGTTGACCAATGTGTCTGGTGGTGCCAACCCGGGGGCGTATTCTTATGATTCGAATGGGAACGTTCTTACCACTCCGAACACCACGGTGACTTGGTCGGCTGGGAATCGTGTGAAAACCATGACCACCGGTGGGACCACGGTCACCTACGGGTTGGATGTTGCGGGGCGGAACCTGACCCGGTCTGATTGGGCCACCACCAGTGCATATAAGTATGGGGGGATGGCGATGCTGCGGATTGGGTGGTCGACGGGTCGACGACGACCAGGTATGTGAGTGGCGCCGGAGGCCTCTCCGCAGCTCAATGGCGACGAAGTCAAACCTTGAAGATCTGCGCCATTCGGTGCTCGAGCAAATCGCCGTCCTGCGGTCCGAAATTAACGTTGGCTTCGAGAAAGTCGATCGGCAGTTTGAGAAAATGGAAGATCGGTTCATCACAATCGACGACCGTCTGTTTCAGTTTCACGAAACCCTCCGCGGATACTCGCGGACATTTGTCACAACGCAGGCAGCATCGATCTTCGGTGCTGTTGGCCTTGCCGTGGCCATGATCAAATTGATCTGAACTGCATCAACGATTGGGTGGCGGGCGATCATCGCCACATGGCTTGGACTTGGAGCATTGCTGATTACTCCGGATCAGGCGATTCTGGACTATCCATATTGGCCCTGCGCTCTGGTGAACAGTTCTATCCGGAATGGGTGTCGACAACTGATAAGACCTCGGTCATGTTTAGTTCCGGATAAGGATCGGGTGCCATCATCCCGAGGATTCGTTCCTGGGATCGGGCCGAAACGATCACCTTATTTTCCCGGCGACCGCTGAGGTCGGACGGAGGCGTTCGGCAACATGACGGGTCGGGACAGGTCGATGTCTCCCGATTCTCCGTATCTCGTCCCCGGAACCAGCGGGCATCCTTGAAAGGCACGCCGAGAGTGACCGCACGCAGCGGATCGATTCCCGTTTCGATATGAGTCGTGCAGAAGAAAGTCCCGGCCGGGGTGTCGGTGTACTGGTGGTGGGTGTCGAAACGGTCGGGGGAACCGAAGGTGACCCGTGAGCCCCATCGTTGGCAGAGTTTCTGGGTTTCCATCCCGCCGTAATCGTCCCGCCTCATCGGCGCACCATCATTGGAAAAGCCCTTGACAATGCTTCCATTCTCGTTGCTGACCACCAGATGGGAAGATATGTCGAGGTGATGGGTTAGGAGATTGGCCATCCGCCAAGCCGCCATCTCATATGAGACGTAGAACAACTCTTTCACATCTTCGGGGTTGAGATCATGTACCTCTTTGGCCGTGACCAATCTGGGGACGACGGTCGACTCCGGTACCAGGACGGCGGCAGCGAAGTAGGCGGTCTCGACTCTTTGCCTTAAGAAGGTTTCCAGGTCGGGCGCGGTTTCGTGATGGAGGAGGAGACCGGCGAGAGTTTGCAGAACTGCCTTCCGCGCCTGACGGGTTTTCAGTTCGTTCCGTTGTGCGATGTAGATCCGATGGTTCGCCAGATCGATTAGTGAACGGGCGAATGTTGGCATGTCCTCGATCGGGTGGATCTCGAAACCAGCTGTTGCCGCCAGGTCAAGGAGGTTACGGGAACTGAACGGGCCCTCGCCGGTGTATCCGCTGGTTGCTAGGGCTTGGGCGGCCTCGTCCTCGATGTGGGCCAGATAGCCATCGGCATCCGTGATCCAGTCGACCACAAGTCCGTTGGCCTCCCGGACCTCTTCTCCGCTCGCCGCGCCGAGTCCCGACTTCTCCTGAAGCGCTTCATGAAGTCCAACTATGTGCGCCAACACGGCGTCGTCGATCCTGGCAGAGGGACGAATCTGCGGAATGTCCAATTTGTCAAAGAGCGCGGTGTCCTGGGAACGAAGCAAAGCGATCTCGAGGTGGTCCCGTCGCGTCGGGGGTGAGGTGTCGACGAGATCTTGGAGCTCGATCGAAAGAGCATTCGCCAGATCAAGGACCAATTGCAGCTTGGGTTCCTTCTTTCCATTCTCGAGTAGCGACAGATATGGGCCGGGTTTGCCGACCAGGGCACCCAATTGATCGAGGGTCAGCCCCGCATTGGTGCGCCAATGACGGACACGGCGACCCAAAACCAGAGGGTCGAGGTGTGGGGAATCGGTCATAGGATGCTCTCATTTCGAAAGATGTCGCGATTTTATCACCAATCCATGCCACGTGTTCGGTCAAAGTGAAGGAACATGGCTTCTTATGAACCAGTTTCGATCTTCCGACACCGAGCGAATCGTGCTCGCCGCCGACGCGGTGGCATTCCTCACCGATCTGGAGCGGGAGTTCGGATGGAGGCGAGGCCAAATTCTGGCAATGCGGCAGGGGAGGCAGCTGGCCATGGCGGCTGGCGACCGACCAGATTTTTTGATCGAAACGGCCAAGGTACGGGAGTCCGATTGGTCGATAGCCGCGGTTCCGGAAGATCTGATCGACCGCCGGGTCGAAATCACGGGTCCGGTGGAGCGAAAGATGATGATCAACGCCCTCAACTCGGGAGCGATGGTTTTCATGGCCGACTTCGAGGACGCCACCTCGCCAACCTGGGAAAATCTTCTCGAGGGTCATATCAACCTCTTCGACGCTTACCGGGGCGACATCCGATTGGAGACCGGAACGAAGGTCTACGAGCTCGACGACGATCCGGCGACCATTGTGGTGCGACCCCGTGGTTGGCATCTCGACGAGAAGCATTTTCTGGTCGATGCTCAGCCGATGTCAGCTTCCCTCTTCGACTTTGGCCTCTATTTGTTCCATTGCGGGCAGCTCTCGATAGATGCCGGGTCAGGCCCATACGTGTATCTACCCAAGCTGGAATCCCACATC
This sequence comes from Acidimicrobiia bacterium, assembly GCA_041746755.1. Lineage (GTDB taxonomy): Bacteria > Actinomycetota > Acidimicrobiia > Spongiisociales > ZC4RG35 > MA-ANB-1. The sequence goes on from JBGTGL010000022.1 coordinate 6,764, forward strand.
GAAGCCCGGTTGTGGAACGACGTGTTCGTATTTGCCCAGGAAAGGCTGGGGATCGGTCACGGCACCATCAAAGCAACCGTGCTCATCGAAACGGTGCTCGCCGCATTCGAAATGGATGAGATCATCTACGAGTTGCGCCACCACGCGGCCGGGCTGAATGCCGGGCGTTGGGACTACATATTCTCGATCATCAAAAAGTTCAGTCACGATTCCGACTTCGTGCTGCCCGATCGGAGCCAGGTCTCGATGACCGTTCCTTTCATGCACGCATATACAGAATTGATGGTGAAGACCTGTCATCGCCGGGGCGCCCACGCGATCGGGGGGATGGCCGCTTTCATACCCAACCGGCACGATCCGGAGGTTACGGAAGCGGCCATCTCTGCTGTGGTGGCCGACAAGGCCAGAGAGGCTGCTGCGGGATGTGATGGCACTTGGGTGGCCCATCCGGATCTGGTTCCGGTGGCAACCGAGGCCTTCACTCATGTGCTTGGCGTCGAGCCGAATCAGCTCAGCCGGCAACGGGACGACGTCGTGGTTTCTGCCGATGATTTGCTCGACATGAACTTGGTCGGGTCGGTCACGGATGCCGGAGTCCGTGCCAACATCGAAGTCGGGATTCTCTATCTCGCATCGTGGCTGTCTGGATCAGGGGCGGTGGCGATTCATAACCTCATGGAAGATGTCGCTACGGCTGAGATTTCGCGGTCGCAGATCTGGCAATGGGTGCGCCACGGGATTGTGACCGACACCGGAACTCCGGTCACCGAATCGTTGGTGCGATCGATCGCCGGCGAGGTAGTCCGCAGGTTCGAGAACGAGGTCCCGAGGATTCACGACGCAAGGAAGATTTTCGAGGACGTGGCCCTCAGCGATGAGTTTGCCGATTTTCTCACCATCCCCGCCTACGAGTTGATCAACTAATGGAGAGCCCAATGACCCGCACGACCGACGAAGCTATACGAATCGAAAAGGATTGGTCCGACAACCCTCGTTGGTCAGGAGTGAGTCGTGACTATTCGGCCCAGGACGTCGTCGACCTTCGAGGGAGTATCCGCGAAGAACAAACGCTGGCCCGTCGAATGGCGGAAAAGCTTTGGGATCAGCTGACCAGCGAAGACTACATCAACGCTCTTGGAGCCCTGAGCGGTGGCCAGGCGACTCAGATGGTCAAAGCGGGTCTCAAGGCAATATATCTCTCTGGCTGGCAGGTCGCCGGTGATGGGAATCTCTCCGGAGAGGTTTATCCCGATCAGTCGCTCTATCCGGCGAACTCGGCGCCGGCGATGGTGAAACGGATCAACAACGCATTGCGGCGGGCCGATCAGATCCATTGGGCGGAGGGTGACGACTCGATCGATTGGTTCGTTCCGATCGTTGCCGACGGGGAGGCCGGATTTGGCGGCGCCCTCAACGTTTTCGAGCTGACCAAGTCGTTCATTCAGGCTGGAGCGGCCGGGGTCCATTACGAAGACCAGCTAGCTGCCGAGAAGAAGTGCGGACACATGGGCGGGAAGGTTCTGGTCCCGACCAGCCAGCACATCCGCACCCTGCAGGCGGCACGGCTTGCGGCCGATGTGATGGATGTGCCCACACTGGTGGTGGCACGGACCGACGCCAACGCTGCCACGCTTCTCACATCAGATGTCGACGAGCGCGATCGACAGTTCACGACGGGGGAGCGAACTTCGGAAGGCTTTTTCCACGTGCGCGATGGTCTGAACTCTGCGATCGCCCGTGGCCTCGCCTACGCGCCCTATTGCGATCTGATCTGGTGTGAGACTGCTCGGCCCGATCTAGACGAGGCTCGCCAGTTCGCCGAGGCGATCCATGCCCGGTTTCCCGGGAAGGTCCTGGCCTACAACTGCTCGCCGTCGTTCAATTGGTCGGCCCATCTCGACGAGGGAACGATTGCCCGGTTCCAGAAAGAACTCGGGGCGATGGGCTACCGGTTCCAGTTCATCACCCTGGCCGGGTTCCATGCCCTGAACGCCTCTATGTTCGATCTCGCCCGCGACTACGCCGAGAGGGGAATGTCGGCCTATGTGGAACTGCAGAATCGCGAGTTCGCCATGGAGTCAGCCGGGTATACCGCTACCAAGCACCAGCGCGAAGTCGGCGCTGGCTACTTCGACAAGGTCAGCCAGGTGGTCGCCGGCGGGAACGCTTCGACGCTTGCCCTGGCGGGTTCAACCGAAGAAGAGCAGTTCTAGTCAGCAGTCGGCGAGAGCATCCAGGGCTTGACAGATCTGGTGATCCGCGTGCGGGATCAAACCAATTCTTGTCCCAAGCATCTCCTTGGGAACCGTGGTCAAGGTGTCGAGACTCGCCACGCGTTGTGCAATGCACGTCGGTTCAACCATGCCCGGTCGGGACACTGCTGTCAAGATCTTTAAGCTGGCTCGGTGTCACCACGATTCCTCGTCGCCCTGCTCCTTGTTCTCGGCGCGGCCTGTGCGCCCTCACCGACCGGGACGAACCAGTTCCCCATAATCGGGAGTGATCCGGATCGGCTCGTCGAGAACATGGAGTGGTTGACCGACGGCCCGACTCCGATGCCGCCCGACAGCTTTGAGGAGCCGGTGGTCTTGGAAACATCCACTGCGTCGGAGGTGCAGATCGCAGTGAAAGGGGGCGGGTGTCCACCGACCGCCCAGGTCGCCGTATCGGGAAATCCAGAGGCGGTCGAAATCATCATGAACTTGGGTGGGGCCATCCAACCTGAAGGCGTCGAGTGCCCGGAGATTCTGACCACTCACCTTCTGGGCATCGACTTCCGGCAACCGATCGACCTGGAGAACCTGACCGTCACGATGGTTCGGGCTTCGGGCCCATAAGCGAAGGGTGAGCGGTCCGAAGACCACCCACCCTTTTTCACAGGCCCGGAGGAAGTAGGCCCCGCTTATGTGGTTTGCACTGTGCACAGAGGTGCGGAAAACGCCCTTTTGCGCACTGTGCAAGTCGGTCGACTAGCCCTCAGGTACGAGGACGGCGTCGATGATGTGGACAGTTCCATTGGCAACCTGGACGTTTCCACAGATGACGTTGGCACCGTTGACAGTGGCCAGATCATCCGAGGCCTCGATTGTCAGGCTTCCACCGTTGACGGTGTCCACGGTTCCAGCATCAATGAGCATCTGTAGATCCATGCTTTCACCCGCTACAACGTGGAAGGTGAGGATCGATGTCAGAAGCTCGGTGTTGGCGATGATGTCGTCGAGTCCCTCGACCGCTGCGAACGCATCGTTGTACGGGGCGAAGATCGTGAACGGACCCTCGCTGTTCAACGTGTCTACCAGTTCGGCTGCACCAACGGCTGTGACCAGGGTCGACAGCACGGGGTTGTTGGAGGCGGCGGTAGCGGCCGGATCATCGGCCATTCCGTCGAAGCTTCCTTCGCCATCGGCGGGCACTGCCGAGCAGGCATCACCGATGTTCATCGCCATCAGGTCGGGACCTTCAGCCATGGCTTCGGTGGTTGTGGTTTCAGCCACCGTTGTGGTGGACTCTGCGGATTCCGAGGAACAGGCCGCGGTTACGAGGGCGAGGACCGCCACTAGTGAGAGCATTCGTACAAGTGATTTTCTTGTTCTCATTGCTTACCTTTCTTGATTGTCGAGCAATATGAAATTGCCGTTCGTGGTGTGTTTTCGTGAGCACAAGTAGGGCTCACGTTTTGCACGTCGTTGCGCAAAATCTTTCTCATACTTCGGCTCCCATGACAACCACCGAGTGCCAACCGGTCGATCCGTCGGGCATGGGTCGGGCACGGTCCTCGGTTTGGAGGTCTCCGCGGCGGTCGGTGGCGCGGCATGTAATCGTGTGTCTTCCCGGGGTAACCGTCCAAGGGAATTTCCATTGGCGCCACGTGGTGGTGTTGAGTTCATCACCCAGGCTGGCTTCCATCCAGTCGCCTGCGTCGATCCGCACCTCTACCTTGTCGATGCCTCGGGTCTGAGCCCAAGCAACACCGGCGATCATGACTTCGCCGGTCAGGTTGTTGAAGGCTTCGGGAGTGTCAATCCGGGATGACGTTTTGATTGGTGCTCGGTTCGCCCAGCCTCGAGGGACCCAATAGGAGTCGAAAGCATCGAATGTGGTGATCTCGATCTCTTTGAGCCATTTGGTCGCCGACACATATCCGTAGAGTCCGGGGACAACCAGTCGGGCGGGGAACCCGTGCTCGAGCGGGAGGGGCTCACCGTTCATCCCGATTGCGATGATGGCGTCGCGTCCATCCGTGGCAGCTTCGATCGGGAAGCCGCAGGTGTAGTCGTCGACGGACCTCCCCACCAACTGGTCCGCCGACGGATCTACACCAACTTCGGCAAGCAATTCGTCGAGTCTGATTCCTTGCCAGCGAGCATTGCCTACCAGACGGCCTCCCACTTCGTTGGAGACACAAGTCATCGTTATGTCAGACTCGATTTGGGTTCTGCGGAAGATGTCTTCGTAGGTCAGAGTCAGCTCTCGCTCGACCATCCCGAAGACTCGGATGCTGTAGCCATCTGGAGAAACTTGGGGGACGCTCAACGCCGTGTCGATCCGATAGAAGTCGGCGTTGGGAGTGATGAAGGGCGAATTCCCCGACACTCCGAGGTCGACCCCGGAAGGCACTTGGGGAAGTGGTGCTGCCACTTCGGGCAGAGTCGTCCCGTCGGTGGTGACGGTATTGAGATTGGAGTCGAGGAATCTGCCGACGCCACCGACGACCGCTACGCCTGCTGTGGCCAGGCCGAGCTGGGTCAGAAACTGACGACGATTTGTGTTTGCCGATTTGTCAGCCGTATAAGTTTTCTGAAACCAGATCAGAAGGGCTGCCGCGGCGAGAGAGCCAAGCAACGTGGGAAGAACCGCAAACAGCCCTCCTGAAACCGGGACAACCGAAAGACCTCCAACAATTGCGAAGAGGCCTATTCCGGCCAGCCCCCATTTCAAACTGTGTCGGAGCGCAACGATCCCAATGAGGGCAGAGAATGCGGCCAGGAAGATGGCAATCCCGACGAGAAGCGCCGTTTTGTCGTTGGTTCCAAACGTGGCAATCGCGAAGTCCTTCAGCCAGGCAGGGGTGACCGAGATGAAGCGGTCCCCAACGGTGAGGAGCGGATTTCTCCACATCGGGTTTAGCGATGCGATGAGTTCTGCCACCGCTATGGCGGTTCCGCCGGCGAGGAGCCCAGCCAATGCCGAGAGGAGCACTGAAGGTCGTGTTCCTTGCTTTCGGGATTTCTCGTTCGTCACGCCATGTATTCGTTGCTCTCGGGAATCTGGATTGGATCGTCCTGATGTTTCTTCCAAATTCATGGATCCATTTCTGTCCCAGCCAACCCATACATTCAGTAGCGGGTAAGGGAAAGGAACCCCGATGACATCGGATAGAGCCAGTCTGTACAATGCGCTAGAGAAGGCGATAGGCCGCGAACCGACAAGGTTGCTGATGGAGCGAATCGATCCCATCGACGAAATGGCGATAAAGGCAGATCTCGGCGATCTGCGAG
>JBGTGL010000023.1:0-7546 GCA_041746755.1 Acidimicrobiia bacterium
TCGGTCTCGAACCCGACCCCTCCCAGCTCCTCGCCGTCGGCATCGCCATCGCTCAGGATTCCGGTGTCGATGTGCGTCCCTTCTTTGCGGCCGCCTTCGGATACAACCACCTGGACGCTACCGACGCGGTCGATCCCAGTCGACGCAACCCGCACCTGATGTTTCATCCTCTGGATCCGCCAAAGCCGGGTCGCGGCCGATTTCACATCGACGTCAGTGTTCCAGCCGATGTGGCAGAGGCACGGGTGGCGGCCGCACTGGCAGCAGGCGGTCGGATCGCTGACGACTCGCACGCACCGCAATGGTGGACGCTCGCCTCACCTGAAAACCACGGCGTCGATATCGCGGCGTGGCCGGATTTCGAAAACTTTGAAGGATGAATTCACTCGTTGACTCGCTGTTCGCAGCGGAATCACCGTCAGATTCGGGTCCGCTAAAGTTCCCGCTTCTGGTCTCATCAGAACACTTGCGAGGTGGCCGTCGGCATGCAGTTTGAGGAATCCATCGACATCGGATCCGGCCAGTCGCGCGTTTGGGAGGTCCTCAGCGATCTCGAAGGCTGGCCCCGCCACATCGAGACTGTCGAAGTCGTCGAGTTGCTCACGCCCGGTCCCCTCGGTGTCGGAAGCAAAGTACGCCTCAAGCAGCCGAAGCTGCCTGCGGGCGAATGGGAGATCACAGTCTGGGATGCGCCTTCCTACTTCGAGTTTCGTCAGACGTCCGGCGGCGTCACCAACGTCGCGGGCCATCGCGTAGAAGCGATTGACGATGTGCGCTCGCGCCTGACGCTGACTCTGGACATGCGCGGCTGGCTGGTACCGGTTGTCGCCGTGTTTTACAAAGGTCTGACCGAGCGTTACCTGACAGTCGAGGCTCAGGGTATGAAGGTAGCTGCCGAGTCCACCAAGACCTAGTGGCTCCTCTAGTCCGCGGTTCCCGCCAGGCGAGCCCTATGGCGTGCTCGGCTAGCCCAGCCGGACTCTCGACATTCTTCACCAGAATCCCCGATTTCCGACGCCGCACTTCTTCTGGTGGCCACTGAATCGTCGACGGTTTGGCTCCGAGAACGGGCCTCGGAGAGTTTCGGAATCGATCGTTTTCGACCCCATGTCGTGATCGCTGGAACTGAGCCCTGGGAGGAAGACACCTGTGCAGATTTTCGGATTCGCGAAGCGTCGCTGCGCGGCGTCGTGGCGTGGCCACGTTGCGCGATTCCTCAGATCGATCAGGTAACGGGGGATCGACACAAGGAACCGGCGAAAGTTCTACGCCGACATCGCTGGTGTCTTAAGGCTCCGGATGTTCGGGAAGGATTCCGATCGATCGTGGAGGGCAACGCCTTATTCGGAGTTGCATGCTCTGTCGCTCCGGAAGGAGCGATTATCAGCCTTGGCCATGCCGTCGGCGTCGATTCTCACAAGGAACCCACCCTCCCGACGGCAATAAACTAGGGCGTTGGCTGCTCAAAACTAGCTGGTTGGGCAATTCGTAACGATTGGGTAACGATTGTCGCGTAGGTTTCGGCTAGGGCCGGAGGCGGGCGGCTACATTGACACGAACAACGAAGGGAGTTCGATTGCGATTGAGAAAATCGATCGTTGGATTGGGAGTCGGGATTCTGCTTTCGGCCGCAATTCCAGCGTTCGCCAGCCCGAATGGTCCGGGAGTTCGTCCCTGGGAGGCCGGGGCTTCCAATATGGGAATGTGTTCGGCGTATCTAGGAAAGACACCGGGCTCATTCGAGCCCAACGCCCGCGCTGAGGTAAACCACCTCATCCAGAGTTTGGGCTTCGGGTTGAAGAGTCCCGGAGAGCTGTATTCGGTGCGGGCGAAACAAAAGCAAAACCAGGCTCCGGAGTTGGAGTGCGTTCGTCGCTAGCGACGATTGCGAGAAAGGAAATTGCGTGAAGAAACTAACCGTATTGATTGCGTTGGCCCTCATAATGTCTGTTTTCGCGGTGCCAGCCGTGGCCGGCCCGGAGAATAATCCAAAGCAGATATGTAAGTGGCTGGAGCAAAACGAGCCCGAGGCATTCGAATTCCTCAACACCAAGCCGGGCGCTTGCGTTAGCTCGGTGGCGTCCGTAGGGGTCGAGGCGCTGATGCAGGGGGCGTTCCCCTCCAATGCCGCGGCAGTTGGAAACTGCAAAGCGTTGGAAGCGACCTTCTTCCTGGATCCGGGAGAACCGAACGTAGGTGGTCCGTACCCGTACCAGTTCTACTGGTTCGAAGGCAGTAATCCCGACACGTATACGGCATACAACCGGGCGGGCTGCGTCCGGCTACTGAAGGCGTTCCATTCCGGGAACTTCCCGGCTTAGTCGCCAAAAGACCAAGTTGAGGGGCCTACGCCTAGCGTCGGCCCCTCAACCATCCTCCCTTTGCTAGCTGTCTTCTTCGATCTCGAAGGCAACTTCCACCGTCGCCTGCCAGCGATCGACCGATCCGCCGTCGTTCAGGTTGGCCCGATCTCAACGCAGTGGACCCAATTGTGACCTCTTGTGGTTCGCCCCGAACTCGCCATCGCGGTCTTGACTGCGTCTTCGATGCTCCAAGCGCGAAGAGTCTCAGCACATAGCGGGCCATGCTTTCACGCTATCCGCTTTGAGGCTCGACCTAGTTCTCGAGGCGACCGTCGGCCAGGTCGGCGAAGAGGGCACCCACCGAATCGGAGAGAAACACCACGCTGGCGCCTCCGGCTGTACCCGGCTTGCCTGGTGCAACCACGTTGGGAACCGATCCGAGGTCCGATTTGATCGTCAACACCGAGAATGTGAGTAATTCTTCAGCGGTCAAGTTTGTAAAGATATACGGCTCGGCTGATTCCATGAGGCCCGGTACGGCCTCGACTCCGAGAGCCTGGACCCCGTAAGCCGCACCGAGAAGGATCACTCCCTGGTGCTCCGACCTGGTGAAGTCTCCGTCGGGCAAAGTCTTACGAGCTCGGGCAAACGCCAGCGCGTCGAAACCACCCAGGAGCTGCTGGCCCGCCTTGAGCGCCGCCTTGGCCTTCTCGTCGTTTATAGCGAAAGGCACCTCGACATTGACGCCTCCCAAGACCGAGCCAATCAACTCTTGGAATCCGCTGAATCCGGTCATGACATAGCCTTCCAAGGGGAGGGAGGTGAGGTCGAGAAGGGATTGCTCCAACAATTCGGGGCCGCCGAGAGCGAGGGCACCGGTGATCTTGCGTTTTCCGCTTCCTGGGACTGGCACATAGGCATCGCGGGGGAGACCTACGACTGCCCCACCTCCTGTCCCGTCGAGACCAACGAAATGGATGCTGTCAGCGCGGGACCGTTCAACGTCTTCTCCGGGCCTGGCGTCGGAGCCAACCACGGCTATGAGCCGGGGGCTTGATCCGTAGTAGGGAGCAATCGATTGACTGGGCCATTCTCCGCCAACGATGCGCCAACCACCTCCGTCGGCGACGAGCAGGAAGAGGTCATCGCCCGCGGTGACCGTGGCTATCGCCTGCTCGTCAAAAGCGCCAAGAGAGGCGATGCCCGACGTGGGGATGGTGCGCGGAGCAGGCGCGATCGACGCCAGGATGGCGTCAGCCATAGGAGGGGCAGTCGCGCTACGTGCCGATGTGTACTTGTAGAAGGTGTCGACCACCGCCGCCAGTGAGGCGTCTCCACCTTCCAGCACAAATGGCGCAGTGGTCGTCGTGGAGGGTGTGGTTGTTGTTGTCGTGATGACTTCGGATGTTGTCGGCCGATCTGCTTGCGTTTCCGCGGCACTACACGCGCCGGCGAGAAGGGCAGCGAGGAAGGCAAATAAGAGTGGGTTACGTCGCAAGATAACCTCAAGTGGCTGATGGATTATTGGTCGCGAGCAAAACAGTAGGTTTGGCCGGATTGTTAATACGAACTCAAACTTCGAGCTGGTCGACGAATACGTCGAACGATTCGACAAGATGATCCCAAGCCGGGTTCGGCTCAAAACCGAATTGATTCTGGAAACTGTTGATTCTGGCTTCGAGACCATCTAAATCCACGCTGGTCGGGTCTCGTTCCAGGTCTTTGAGTGACGATTCGAGATCCGAGCTGAGATCCGACCATGCCAACATCGCCTCGTCTAGATCCTCCAGGCCCAGCGTCGACAGACTGAGCTCAACTTCTGTCATCGCTGCATGCAGTTGGTCCATTGAATCCTGAAGATATGCCGTGGTCGTGGTGGCCGATGACACCGAGGTAGTCACGACAACGGAATCGCCCCCACAGGCAACAAGACCAATCGTCAGGGCCATGCTGAGAGAAATCTGGGTGAGAGTTCGCTTCCGCACACGAAGGCACTACCCCTACCTGGGCCTGCTCAAACCGACGTTCGATCCGGCGCGCCGCATAAGTATTCACACGGCCTACGACTTGGCACCGTTTTCGGACGATTAAGTTCCACCCATCGTCACACAGATAACTGATCAATCCAGAGTCGTCTGGTGGAAATTCGTCGCCGCCGGTCTGGCTGCCGGATTGCTTGGTGGGCTATTCGGGATCGGCGGGGGGTTGGTTCTGGTTCCAGCTCTGCTCCTGATCGGCCTGGAACGCCATTACGCCCACGCCACCTCTCTGGCCGGGATCGTTCTCATCGCCGTCACAGGTGCGCTGAGCCTTGGTGCAGCAGATTCGGTTCGATGGGATGTCGGGCTGACTATCGGACTTGGTGGGGTAGTGGGATCGATTTTGGGGGCCTCCACGATGCACCGGATGAGCGTGCGAGGCTTGACCATCGCGTTCGGACTGGTCCTTCTTATCGCTGGGATTCGAATGATTTCCGGCCCGGAGCCGTTGCCAGGCGTCGCAGACTTCTCGCAGTTCACCCAGGTGGGTATTGCCCTCGGAATTGGCTTGGTGGCGGGTCTGTTGGCTGGACTGACCGGAATTGGGGGCGGTACGGTAAACGTACCATCGATGGTTTTTCTTCTCGGTATGCCCCAACTGGTTGCCCAGGGGTCGTCGTTTGTAGCCGTGGTGATGACCGCCCTAGCGGGAAGTTTCGTCAACTTTCGCAACGGGCGTTTTCAGATTCGGGACGGATTGTTGGTTGGTGCTGGTGGCAGTGCCGGGGCCCTGGTCAGCAGTCAGATCGCCCTTGGCATCGATGAGAAACTCCTCACTACAATGTTTGGTGTATTGCTTTTGATCGTGGCAGCGCGGTCCCTTACAAAGGCATTCCAGAAGCCGGCCGTCTCCTCGGCCTGAAATCTCCTCTTGGGCCCGCCGGTTTGATCTGATGTAGTCCGTAGTTAGATTCGACAACTCGTGAGTCAATCGTCCCCGTCGTCACAAATTCTTGCCTGGAAATTCGTCCTGGTCGGATTGACGGCCGGAATCATGGGCGGTGGATTGGGTGTTGGCGGCGGAATCGTTCTGGTGCCCCTGCTCATCTATGTCGGTCTCGAACGCCATCGAGCACATGCCACGTCGTTGGCCGCCATAATCATGATCGCCACCGTGGGAGCGATCAGTTTTGCTGCTTCTGGGGAAATTGATCTCGCTATCGGCTTAACGATCGGTGCCGGAGGCATCGTCGGCTCTGTCCTTGGCGCCAACACAATGAACCGGATGAGCCCAAAAGCTCTGAGTGTGGTATTCGGTTTTGTCCTGCTAGTGGCCGGAATTCGGATGCTCGCAGGTGGAAACCCGCTGCCAGGTAGCGCCGACCTATCTTCGGTCGCCCAAACCCTGATTAGCCTCGGAATTGGTCTGGTAGGCGGGTTTTTCGCTGGCCTGGCGGGTATCGGCGGTGGGGTCGTGAATGTGCCGGCCGGGATATTTTTCCTTGGCATGAACCAACACGAGGCACAGGGCACTTCACTTATCGCCATCGTGATGACGGCGGTAGCCGGCACAATCGCCAACTATCGAAACGAACGCCTCGTGATCGGGGAGGGCCTCACGGTTGGTGCGGGTGGGGCAATAGGTTCCCTCATCGGTAGCCAACTTGCTTTGGGTGCAAGCGAGGACACCCTGGCATTGATCCTTGGTGTCCTCGTTGTGTTTGTCGCGTTGCGCACCTTTTATAAGGTTGCTCGGCCCGGTCAGCCTGCCTGAATGGATTCCAGATCCTCGTCGATGTCGTGCTCCTCGCTCTTCCACGAGGTAAAAACGGGCACAAGGATGGCCACGCCGATTCCGAGGAGAATCACCGGCCATACCCACCCTCCCAGACCCGCCAGGTATTCGATCAGGTCGTCGGTCTGGCTCGGAATGAGAAAGAGGAGCCCGAATGCAGTGAAAACCAGGCCCGATAGGAACGAAACAGTGTCAAATTTGTGTGTTTTCATGTTGGTTGCTCCTAGTTGTCGATTTCGACTTGGCGAATTTCAAGACTGCCGATACGGACAATTGCGGAGAGATTCAGCGTCCCATTGGTCCCAGCTGAATCGAAGTGGAGTGCCGGGTTGAAGCCCGCATTTTGATCCCCTTGAAATTCAACGACACCAATCGATGAATGGCCGACTCCGACGAGCCCCACATCTTCGGGGATGTAGATGGTCATCTGCCCAATGTCGAGTTCGGCGTCGAGGTCGACTTCGGCCCCGTCCCATTCCATGTCGGTTAGATCGATGACCACTTCCCCGACCCCATGCGAAACCACCGACGGGACCGCTTCGGGCGAGTCGGGGATTACAAAGCTCGTGCCGCTGGTCACATCGTCGAAGTTGAATTCGAATACGGGTGAACCGAACAGGAGTGGCACCGAGAGAACTCCAACGAGAATGAGCCATCTTGCCCTTCCTGCCACTGTTCCTACCAGGAGGCCGAGGCCGAGCACAGTTACTGCAAGAGCTATGTAGTGCCGGGGTGCCGGGTTAACGGTTTCAGTCACGGTGTCCAACAGCGCGAGAAGGCCGACTGCGATCACCATGACTCCGAGGGTCAGTCGGCCCAGAATCGACTTCTCCCGCGGCGGTGCGGATGGGGGGAGGATGGGTGGTGTCGGAGTTGGAAGAAGTGGGGGAGGAGGGTTGATGTCTCCGCCGCCCCCTACATCATGTTGACCCGGCCCTGCCCCGGTGATTGTTGTCGTTGTCATCTGTTGAACTCCCTCCTTGTCTTGGGGTGCGGTCTTGATCAGGCGCGGGAGATCGCCCGAGTAGAGAAGAAAACCGATGGTGAGAAGGCCAACCGCCCACACCATGCCTCCATCGAGGAATGGCACCTGGCCAAGGATTATCAATAGAGCCAGGAATATCAGCCCCACCCCGATCCAGGCCCCGGCGCTGGTAGTTCTAGCGAAGAACCGCTCGGCGACGGTATCTGCTTCGTCGTCGGCCCTAACCAAAAGCCAGAGGACGAGGTAGGCGGCGATTCCGAACCCTCCGGCAAATGCGAGGAGGACGAAGGCGGCCCTTATCCAACCCGACCAGATCCCGGTGCGTCGGGCGAGGCCTTCGGCAACGCCGGCAATCATTCGTTGGTCGCTGGCCCGGGTGAGGTCGGCTGTCCGAATCTTTGGTGGCTTCTCCGGTTCGAGCGGAGTTTCTGTTGTCGTTTCTGTGTCTGTTTCCATAGCCCTAATCGTTCCCGACTGGCCCGAG
>JBGTGL010000024.1:0-5828 GCA_041746755.1 Acidimicrobiia bacterium
TGGGGGAACCAGCCCTCGCCAGGATCGACATGAACCGAGCCGTAAACGACGTCTCGACGGCGGTAGAAGATCTCCTGAGTGCCGTTGCCATGATGGGCGTCGATGTCGACAATGGCGACCCGCCCCCTGCCGGCGGCGATAAGAGTTTGCGCGGCCACGGCAGCGTTGTTGAGATAACACGAACCCCCGAAGAAGGAGCTTCCGGCATGATGTCCGGGGGGCCGACAGGCTGCGTAGACGACGTCTTCGCCATCGCGCACCATTTCCGCGGCGGTCTGTGCCGTGTCGACCGCGGACCTTGCCCCGACGAACGTCCCCTCCCCTATCTGGGTCATCGTGTCCATCGCATAGACACCGGCCAGGGCACCGGGAGACCTCGGTAGCCGAAGGGGTATACCACCTAGAAACTTCTCTATCGGGAAGGCATACGCAGCCACCAGGTTTTGCCCCGGATCGGCCGGGTAACCCCATTCCACCCACCGGTCCCAGGCGGTACGCATGTACTCCACCATCGCCGAATCGTGGACCGCATTGAGGATCGAATCGTCGTGTTGGCGGGCAGCAACTACCTCGTGGCCGCGACTGATGAGTTCTGCCACGACCCGTTCGATCCGGTCCGGAACCTCGTCACTGGGGATGGTGACCCCGACCCAGGTGCCGGTGTCGGCATCGTGACTTTGGTGCAAGTCTGAGTAGACGATTTTCACGCGGCTACCACCTCAATTGCTACGCCGAGCCGATCAACCACCATTTCGATTTCGTCATCGCTGATGGTGAAGGGAGGCCCAAGGAGGATCGAGTCGCCTGCAGTCCCGTCGACACAACCGCTCGATGGATAGACGAGCAGTCCCTCTTTGCGAGCTGCTTCAGCCAGCCGCTCGATATACCGGTCTTCGCGCGGGAAGGGCTTCTTCGATTCCCGGTCGGAGACGAATTCGACTCCGATCAACAGTCCTTTGCCCCTGACCTCGCCGACGACGTCGAGCGCACCAATCGCGTTCTGGAGGCGAGCCATCAGCTTTTTTCCCTGGATTTCACACGCGGAAACCAGGTCGTCTTCAATCAGCTTGTCGAGAATCGCAGCACCCACCGCAGAACCTGATGGCGAGTGAGAGAATGTGAAACCGTGGACGAAGCCACCTGCTCCCATGATGGTGTCGTGGACCTTCGCTGATGCGATACAGAGGCCGAGGGGCCAATAGCCTCCTCCGGCGCCCTTTCCCGAAACGAGAATATCGGGCCTGACGGCGGTGTGTTCTATAGCAAACCATTTCCCGGTGCGGCCGAATCCGGTCATCACCTCATCGACTATCAGCAGCACGCCGTGGCTTTTACAGACGTCAGCGACGGCCTCCCAGTATCCATCGGGCGGCACGGCGGCAGCAGTAGCCGCTCCCCCGACTGCTTCGCCGATAAACGCGGCGACTCGCTCTGGTCCGATAGCAATGATTTTCTCCTCGAGTTGTCGGGCATGCCATCCGGCGCAATCAGCGGGATGCTGCGGCGATGGGCAGCGATACTCGTTGACCTGAGGAACTTGCTGCGAGCGGCCCAACCACGATTCGTAGGGCTGGCGCAGGGTGGGCCGTCCCGACAGGTCAAGCGCTCCAAGGGTGTTGCCGTGATAGGAATGACTTCTGGAGATGATCACATCGCGTTCTGGTTGCCCGACTGCGATCTGAAACGAGCGGGCCATTTTGGTAGCTGTTTCGACCGCCTCTGCCCCCCCGCTGGTAGGGAAGATCTTGGGTCCGTCGACCGGAACGAGATTGGACAACCGATCGGCGTATTCCTCCAGTGCCCGACTGGTGAAAACCGAGGGATGGACGTAATCGACTTCCCCAACCCAATCTCCGAGGTCGATGACGCCATGCCCGATATTGGAAACGATGGCACCTCCCGCCGCGTCCAGGTAGGCCTTGCCCTCTGTGTCGTAGACCCAACACCCCTCTGCCCGGGCCACCTCGATCGGATCGGCGGTTCGATGAAATACGTGGCTCATTTCAGGTAAACCCGATTTGGGTCGAGATTCCGCAAAACATCGAGTTCATCGGAGGTCGGCGCCTCATTCTCCTCAACAGCTGTATCGACGCTCATTTCCCACCCGGTGGCATCAAAGACCTGCTCGCGCGATACTCCCGGATGGAGAGATTTCAAAGTCATCTCGCCATTGACGAAACGAAATGTCCCCAGCTGGGTGACAACCAGCGCGGGACCGTTGCCCCTCCCGGTCGTGGGACCGATGTGACCGGGGCTGGTGACAAAGTCGAGCTTCTCAACAAAAGTCCGACGGCTCTGGTTGACGATTATGAAAACCTGATCGGCGTTGAGCGCGATTTCTACGGCTCCCCCCGAGCCGGGCAGTCGTACGTCGGGTTTCTCGTACGGACCGAGAACGGTGGTATTGATCGACCCGTTCCGATCGACCTGGGCCGCTCCGAGAAAGGCGACATCGATCAGACCCCGTTGGAGATAGAGCGAAAACAAGTCAAACATCGACGTGACTGAGCGGGCACCGACTACCAGGGAGGGGTCACCGATGGAAAGGGGCAGTCGAGCGGGGTCGGCGCCGACCACACCTGACTCATAGATCAGTTCGAGGTCGGGAGCGACCGATCGCTTGGCCAGGCTGCAGGCGAGATTGGGGATCCCGATCCCGACGAAGCAGTTTCGCACCCCGGCGAGGTTGCGAGCCGCGGCGACCACCATCATCTCCGTGGGGGTGTAACTCACGAATAGTCCCCGTAGTTGACCTGGCCGGACGGGGCATCGCCTGGTGATAGTGCCGACCACCGTTCCGAACCCAGCTTTTCCCGATAGGCGGCGTGGTCATCGAGCGAGTAGACCCATTCCTCGAGCCATTCATCGAGACGGCCCGTGTCACGACTGATGGCATCCCATTCCAGATAGAAAGGGTTGTCGCGGTCATAGAAGCCTTGGGCATAGGACGGATGACATCCGCCGGGAGCTTCGACAACTGCGTCGACGATCGTGCCCGGAATAAGGGTCCGGTTGGGATCCGAACGAATCACTTCGTCTGAGACGATCTCCTCGCAGACCACGATCACCCGTCCGGCGGCAAAAGCAGACTCCTTCTGGCATCCGGGGATCCCCCAGATCTGGGCGTCGCCACCGGCGCTGGCTCTCTGCACATGGACGATGGAGACATCCGGATTGAGGGGCGGGACCGCATAAACCGGTTGGCCTCCATATGGATCTTGAATGGTGACGATCTTGGGGTTGACGGCGGGTAGGTCGCTTCCGGCGTAGCTACGGAGGGGGAAAAAGGGCAGACCCGAGGCGCCAGCGGTGTAGCGGGCGACCATACCGAAGTGGCTGTACTCCTCCAGGTGGAGAGGTCTCGGGTCCGATCCTTCGATTCGGCGTCTCACCGCATGCAGCGAGCCGACGCCGGGATTCCCCAACCACGAAAACACCAAACCAGAAATCACTCCGGCGGCGGCAAGTTGATCAGCGATTACGTCAGGAGTAAGCCGGCAAAGGGTCAGGTCTTTCTTGCGTTGGCGGATCAACTCGTGCCCGGCAGCGAAGCAGATCAAATGAGTGAAACCCTCGATGGACACCACCGAGCCGTCGGGTACCAGCGAGTCGATCGCCTCTCGCATTGAAGTCACCTTGGAATTGGACAAGCCTGGCTGCCTCCGGAGTCATCGCGAATCGACCGCGGCACTTTAACTGCGATCCAGGTGGGCTACGTGAAGCTGGCGATCGCGAGGACCAACGCAGCGATGAAAAACGCCGACAACAAGAGGAGGATCCAGGAAACGATCACCGCCGCCGTGAGGAATTTCTCCGGATGCTTCTGGTGTGACCTCATCAGGAGGATGACACCGATGATGGCGCCTACGATCGCAGCGATCAGCGTGATCATGTTGTTGTCCGAGACCCTCACCGCGAGGAACAAACCGAGGATCGACCCGACTCCTGCCCCGGCGAGGAGTCCGATGATCACATCGTGGACCATCCAGCCATTCGGTGTTGCCTGTGGCGATTCCACGGTCAAGACTTCTCCTTTGCTAGATCCGTGGAGAACCGTTGTCCGGTCAGTTCAGCGCCTTGCCGCATACACCGCACGTGTGATCGCTTCAATAGCGGCGTCAATATCTTCGTCTCTTGTCGACCAATTCGATACAGCAAACCTGAGCAGGCTCTCCCCGCGCCAGGAAGTCGATCCCATCCAAACCACCCCCTCCTCTTGAATGAGCCGCTCAACATCGTGGGTCAAGTCCGTGTCACCTACGCGAATGAGTACTTGATTGAGAACGACCTCATTCGCCACTTCGACATGGGGTATCGCGGCGATTCCCTCGGCCAGTTGTCGAGCGTGTCGGCAAGACCTGTTGATCAAGTCTGCGAGTCCGGACCGACCCATAGATCGGATTGCCGCCCATGTCGGAAATCCTCGGGCCCGACGAGATGACTCAGGGACGAAATCACCGCCACCGAAATCTCGGCCTGCAACCTGTCCGGTCAAGTAATCCGCCGTATACGCCATAGCGGTTGCATGAATTTCCGGATCCGCGCAAAACGCGTACCCCGAGTCGTACGGAACGTTAAGCCATTTATGGCCGTCGCACCCCCAGGAGTCTGCATTCCCAACTCCGTCGACGTGGTGGGCAAATTCTGGACTAACTCCAGCCCACAAGCCGAAAGCGCCATCGACATGCATCCAGGCCCCATTTCGATGGGCAACATCAGCTATTCTCTCCAGGTCGTCGAAGGCGCCTGTGTTGACATTCCCCGCCTGAGCCACCACGACCGTTGGAGCTGACGGCTCCCCTTCCAGAATTTTGGGCAACGCCGCAGCATCCATCGATCCATCGCCGAGGGCGGGGACAGTGGTGATCGAAGACTCGCCGAGGCCGAGGAGTCGGATTGCACGATCGATTGTTGCATGGCGCTCTTCGCCCGCCACAACCCTGACCCGTGGAGCTCCGAACAGGCCGTGAGTTCCTACGTCCCATCCAAAATCACGGAGCACTTTCCAACGTCCCGCGGCGAGCCCCACATTGTTGGCCCCCTGTGCCCCTGTGACGAATCCAACGGAGGCCGAGGAGGGCAGATGGAGGAGCTCCTTCAGCCACCTCCCAGCGACGTCCTCAAACGCTAACGCCGCAGGAGACAATGCCTCATTGAAGGCAACTTGGTCCCATCCGCTTGTAAGGAAGTCGGCCGCCAAAGACGCGTCCACCGAGCCACCAACGACGAACCCAAAGTATCGAGGGCCAGCCGACGCCATGAGTCCCGGAGTTGCCAAATCGATCAACTCCGATATCACGTCACTGGTGCTCGCACCACCCTCGGGAACAGGTCCGGCCATCTTGTCGCGAATCGCCGATCGAGAGACGGTGGGCGTCACACGAGACTCGAATAGGCCAGCTCGGTAGAGGGCGACATGTTCGGCCGCGTCTTGTAATGCGGAATGCAGAGGATCCATCCAACAAATCTATCTCGCGTTTCCTCGACGCGGCGTTGAAAGCCTGGAGCCTTACTCGCCTTCCTGATCCCGGTCTTTGCCGATATACCCAAGGAGCAGCCACACGACGGACGCCACCACAGCGAAAGCAATGAGCGGGATCAGGATGTCGAACTGGTTGGGGAGACCAAGATCCGACAACGAGAAAGCAGGCGTTCCTCCCAAACTGGTGCATCTTCCCCAGCTGGGAACCCCGCCCACATCATCGCATCCGGCGGGCATCAGATAATAGAAGGCCCCGGCAAAGGCGATCCCTCCGGCCAGCAAAGATATCACGGTCCGGGGAAGCGCTTCCATGGCGTGATTTTACCGCCGGATGAGTCGGTTTCAG
>JBGTGL010000025.1:0-5053 GCA_041746755.1 Acidimicrobiia bacterium
ATCCGTCTCCGCCTCGTTCCTCGGCGGAGCCACCTTCCCCGAAACGGGTAAGGAACAATTTGGATCCCGTAACGAATCCGTAACGATCGAACGCTATAAATTCAATGATGTTTCGTTGGTTTCGATTCAGCTTGATAGTCATCGCCGGTTTGGCCATCGTGACAATCCCCGTGTTCTTCGGCGACGCGTCATTCTCCGAACCGGTAATCACAGGTGTTGCATTCGTCGTCTACGCATACCTTGGAGGCCTGATCATCCTCCGCCGCGATAGCCACCTCACTGGATGGCTCCTCGCCCTCTCCGGGCTCGCCATCACTTTTGCCGATAGTTTCGGCCGCCTTCCTTTCGTCGGGAACGATCTGAATTCTTGGGTGCAGAGCTGGGCTTGGACCGCGGTCTTTGCGGTATTTGCGGCTATGACACTGACCTTCCCATCGGGACACCCTCCGCGCGGCCCGACCCTCTCAGCGCGCCTGGGGAGAATCGCCCTCTACGCCCTACCGGTCCTAGTGGCGATGGGAGCACTCACTAAGACACTGGGAGGTCCTGAATCAGATACTGGAAAGATCAATCCGATCGGTTTCGTCCCGGACTCTTTTTCTGTGCCAATACTGCTCGGTGTGGTGGCAATCCTGTTTGCGGGCACTATCTCGCTCGTCGTGAAGAGGAGGAAGGCAACATACGCCGAGCGGGCCCAGCTCACCTGGGTTGTTTTCGCTTTGAGCATCTTCGTGACGCTGATCGTCCTCACCTTGGTCTATATATCCGTAATCGATGTCAGCGGCGACGACGATGGCCCGTGGTCGCCTGTATATGTTGCGATGCTCCTATTCCCGTTGTCGTTTGGTGTTGCGATTCTCCGCTACCGCCTGTTCGACATCGATCGGATCGTCTCGCGGACCCTTACCTACGCGATCGTTGCGGTCATTCTCACCGGTACATATTTTGGCGCAGTAACCCTGCTCGGCACCCTGATTTCAGTTGACGACAGCAGTTGGCAGATAGCGGCCTCGACGCTCGTGGTCGCGGCCCTGTTCAATCCGGCTCGACGACGGGTCCACGGTTTCGTCGATCGGCGGTTCAACAGATCTCAATACGATGCACAAAACGTCGCGGCGGGATTGACTGAGGGAATCCGAGACCAGATAGATCCGTGGGTCATCGGCGAAGCGTGGACCGATGCGGTCGCCGCCACCATGCAACCCTCGGCCATGGCACTCTGGTTGAAGGACGACGCCGCGACCAAACGGTAAGCCCGCACCAAATCGGCGGACTGATCGGTATTCCTCCTCCGGAGGAACGACGGTGGAGGTGCCGAGACGGCTTTGGGTCGAGGCGGAGGGGGTCCGCAATCTCGAAGTTCAGGTCTGCCCGCGGATTTCAGTCGGCGCACTCCCGCTGCGCAGACGCGCGCCGCACAGGAGCGCGATTCCCAAACGAATTGACATAATGGGTCTACGTTTACAAAGTGGAGATAGTGACGCAGACAACGGCGAAGAAAAGGGCCCCGCTCCCCGTTGAGTTCTACCGATCTGCGGTTGGCAAGAAGTGGATCATGGCAATCACCGGGATCATGATCATCGGCTTCGTGATTCTGCACATGATCGGCAACTGGAAGATCTTCCTCCCCGACGTCGACGGCATCCCTGACATCGACATCTACGGCCACGCCCTCCGCGAGCTCCTGGTGCCGTTCCTTCCAGCGCACGTGGCCCTGTGGATCCTGCGTACGGGACTGATCGTCGCATTTCTGCTCCATATCCATGCCGCCTACGCCTTGACGATCATTAACCGGAGGGCCCGCCCCACCAGCTACCAGGGACCGCGCAATTACGTCGCGGCCAACTACGCCAGCCTCACCATGCGCTGGAGTGGCGTGATCTTTCTACTCTTCTTGATCTTCCACCTCGCCGACCTCACATGGGGGCTCAAGCCGGTCGCTCCCGAGGTATGGGAACGGGGCGAGATCTACGCCAATTTCGTAGCGACTTTCAGCCGGGCGCCGGTAGCTCTGTTCTATGTGCTTGCGATGATTGCTCTCGGCTTCCACCTCTATCACGGCGCGTGGTCGATGTTTCAGAGTCTCGGCCTCAACAACCCCAAGTTCAACAACTGGCGCCGCTACTTCGCCGTCGGCCTGGCTGCCCTGGTCGTGGTCGGCAACAGCATCATGCCCCTGGCCGTCTTGTTCGGGTTCGTTGGTTAAGCCATGAAGAACCTAGATGCCAGGGTCCCCGCCGGACCGATGGAAGAAAAGTGGGAAAACCACAAGTTCTCGGTGAAGCTGGTCAACCCGGCCAACAAGAGGAAGTTCAAGATCATCGTCGTCGGCACCGGACTCGCCGGCGCGTCCGCCGCCGCGACCCTCGCCGAACTCGGCTATCAGGTCGAGGCGTTCACCTTCCACGACTCCCCCCGTCGCGCCCACTCGATCGCCGCCCAGGGGGGAATCAACGCCGCCAAGAACTACAAAAACGACGGCGACTCGGTCTACCGGCTCTTTTATGACACGGTCAAGGGCGGCGACTACCGGAGTCGTGAGGCAAACGTCTATCGCCTTGCCGACGTCTCGCTGAACATCATCGACCAGGCCGTTGCTCAGGGAGTGCCCTTTGCCCGTGAATACGGTGGGATGCTCGACAACCGCTCATTCGGAGGCGCCCAGGTGTCGCGTACCTTCTACTCGAGCGGGCAGACCGGCCAGCAGCTGTTGCTCGGCGCCTATCAAGCCCTGATGCGTCAGGTTGAAATGGGCAAGGTCACCCTGCATACCAGGAGCGAAATGCTCGACCTGGTGACCATGGAGGGTCGGGCCGTGGGCATCGTCGCCCGCGACCTGGTCTCTGGTGAGATCACCAGGCATTCCGCCCACGCCGTTGTCCTCGCCACCGGTGGCTATTCCAATGTCTTCTATCTGTCGACGAATGCAATGGCTTCGAATGTGACCGCCATCTGGCGAGCCCACAAACGGGGTGCGGCCTTCGCTAATCCGTGTTTCACTCAAATTCACCCCACCTGCATCCCCGCCTCCGATGAGTTTCAGTCGAAGCTCACACTGATGTCGGAGTCGCTTCGCAACGACGGCCGTATCTGGGTGCCTAAGCGCGTCGACGACCATCGTCCCGCCAACATGATCCCCGAGGAAGATCGTGACTACTTCCTGGAACGGATCTATCCGGCATTCGGCAACCTGGTGCCCCGCGATGTCGCCAGTCGGGCTGCGAAACGTCAGGTCGACGCGGGAAAGGGGGTCGGGCCGCTCAAGAACGGCGTCTACCTCGACTTCAAACAGTCGATCGAGCGAGACGGCCAGGATGTCATCGAGGACCGCTACTCCAACCTCTTCGAGATGTACGAGCGGATTACCGATGAGAATCCCTACAAGATACCGATGCGGATCTATCCCGCTCCCCACTACACCATGGGTGGCTTGTGGGTCGACTACAACTTGATGACCACGATCCCCGGCCTCTACGCCATCGGGGAGGCCAACTTCAGCGACCACGGCGCCAATCGGTTGGGGGCATCGGCGTTGATGCAGGGGTTGGCCGACGGCTACTTCGTCCTCCCCTACACCATCGGCGACTATCTCGGCCAGTTCTTGAACCAACCCGTCGTTGACCCTCAGGAGCACATTTTCAACACGGTTGCGGAAAACGTCGAGGGAACCGTGAGGCGGTTCATGACGAATGGCGGCACCAAGTCGGTGGACTACTTCCACAAAGAGTTGGGCAAGATCATGCTCGAGTATTGCGGCATGGCCCGCAGTGAAGTGGGGCTGGAGAAAGCCCTCGCTGAGATCCCTGCGCTCCACAAGGAGTTCCAGAAGGACGTCAAGATTCTGGGCAGTGCCGAAACTCTCAACCAGAGTTTGGAGAAGGCGCAAAGGGTCGACGACTTCTTTGAGCTCGCCCAGCTGATGTGTGTCGATGCCCTCGCCCGCGAAGAATCATGTGGCGGACATTTCCGAGAGGAACATCAGACCGAGGAGGGTGAAGCGATCCGCGACGACCAGGACTTCGCATATGTCGCCGCGTGGGAATGGAGCGGTAAGGCGGGTGCTCCGAAACTCCACAAAGAAGAGCTCGAATTCGAGAGTGTTGCCCTCGCCACCCGGAGCTACAAGTGAATATCACGCTCCAGGTTTGGCGTCAGAGTGGGCCGAGCGCCGCCGGTGGATTCCAGACCTATCAGGTGCAGAACGTCTCTGAGGAGATGTCTTTCCTCGAGATGCTCGACATCCTCAACGAGGGCCTCGTCGGCATGGGGGAAGAACCGGTCGCCTTCGACCACGATTGCCGGGAAGGCATCTGCGGAAGTTGTGGAGTGATGATCGACGGGCAAGCCCACGGTCCTCAGTTAGGCACTGCCACCTGCCAGCTGCACATGCGCAAGTTCAGCGACGGAGCAACGATTTCGGTGGAACCTTGGCGGGCGGCCGGGTTTCCGATCATCAAAGATCTCGTCGTCGACCGGTCCTCGTTTGACCGGATCATCGAGAGCGGTGGCTATATATCAGTCGACACCGGAGCGGCACCCGACGCCAACCTCATCCCTATCCCCAAAGTAGTCGCCGATACCGCCTTCAACGCCGCTGCGTGCATTGGTTGCGGGGCCTGTGTCGCGGCTTGCCCGAATGGTGCCGCCAGTTTGTTCACCGCCGCCAAGGTCAACCATCTCAGCCTGCTTCCCCAGGGTCAGGCGGAACGGTGGAGTCGGGTCGAAGGAATGGTGGAGACCATGGAGCAATACTTCGGGTCGTGCACGAACCACGGGGAATGCGAGAAGGCATGCCCCAAACAGATCTCGATCGATTTCATCGCAATGATGAACGCCGACTTCGTGAAGGCGAAGTTCAAAAACCGCCGCCTCGCCGGCCAGGCCTGACTACCCAAACGTAGGTCGCTAGACCCAGAAAAACCATATTCCCCCTGCACTTTGGGACGATCGACCCATAGAACCGTCGCTCGAGGCGAGGAACAATGACTCCGGGCGGGTGTTCTAGATAGGGTTGTCGCTGGCAAGTTCGTCTAGGCCCCACTGGGAATCGACT
>JBGTGL010000026.1:0-3987 GCA_041746755.1 Acidimicrobiia bacterium
TCCGCGTGTCTGGTCCCGGCTTACATCGAGTCGCCGGGACATCCGGTGCTCACCGGCGACGCCGAATGTGGGCCCGAGTAGGGGCTATTTAGAGAAGAGGTGGGTGGTCCAGAGGACGCCGTGCGAATCGACCCAAACTCCAACACCGATATTGTCGTAGCTGCCCAACATGTGTTGGAGATGGCTTGAGCTTGCAACGAGGGCATTGAATACTTTGCTCACGCTGGGGCCGGAGCCAACGTTTTCGGCCACTGAGGACCAGGGCGGGATCAATCTCCCGATTCCGCTGTGGGAAAGCGATCCTTGGTTGGCCATGTGTTTCGACCAGGCGCGGGCTTCGGCGTCGAGCGACCCGTTACGGGCAAATGAGCCGAGTCCATTGTCTGCGCGAAGACTGTTGATCTTGGATACGAAAGACGACTCGTAGCCTGAGTTGTAACCGCCGGAGGCGACGGTGGTTGTGGTTGCGGGGGGCGCAGTGGTTGTAGGGCTACCCGATTTGGGTTTGGTTGTGGCCGTTGTCGATTGTGTGGTGGCAGGGATTGCGGTGGTTGAGGTGGTTGAGGTCTCCACGACGGCCGTCGTGGTAGTCACATAAACGGTGGTGGTTGTTTCGATAAGTTCGAGAACTTCATCCTTTTCGGGGGCCTCGGGCTCATCGGGAATCGATTCGACCTGCTCGGCATACAGGTGAGGATCGGTTGTTGCTTCCTCACCGAGCACCGAGGTTTCGGCACGCTCGGTCTGCGCAAGGGTAAGGACCGCTGCGATGAGGGCTAGGGCTAAGGCGCCACCGAGGACGCGTCTAAAGGTCAAACGGGCTTCGTCATGTTGGGGTCCCCAAGGCTAGGCGATGATTGTTTTGTTCGCTAATTCGACGACCCGCTGCCTGTGGATAAGTCATACTGCCGTGTATGCCTCTCGACTTTGAGCGTCAAACCAATCGCGACAACTGGGACAGCAGGGTCGCCATCCATTTCGGCTCCGACGACTATGGCGTCACCCGCTTCTCGGACCCGGACCATCTCTCCGATGTCGTCAGCTTCGACATGCACTTGCTCGGAGATATCACGGGAAAATCTCTAGTCCACCTGCAGTGCCATATCGGAACAGACACCGTCTCCCTGGCCCGATTGGGCGCAGACGTCACCGGCATCGACTTTTCTGAGAAATCGATCGAAGCAGCTCGACAACTGAGTCTGCTCGCCGACACGCCAGCGCAGTTTGTGGTGTCGGAGTTGTACGACGTACCCGATGTGGTCTCCGAGACGTTCGACATCGTCTATACCGGCGTTGGCGCTATCTGCTGGCTTCCGGACATCTCCGGGTGGGCTCGTGTCGTTGCCAGTCTGCTCAAACCCGGTGGCATGTTCTATATGCGGGAAGCTCACCCGATCCTCTGGGCGCTCGACTATGAGAATGGCGATGACGGGCTGCTCAGCTTTAAGTACTCCTATTTCGAGGGCGAAGCGGAAGAGGACGATGAACCGGAGACTTACGCAGGAGTGGGTGTGGTGACCAGTCCGAAGACGTTCGGATGGAATCATGGGGTGGGCGAAACCCTGAGTGCTCTGATCAATGCCGGGCTCCGACTCGACGCCATCGAGGAGTATGACTTTTGTGAATGGCAGGGCCTCGACAACCTGGTCGAGGACAGGACCGGGGTTTGGCGTCTGCCCGAGGGAAGCGCTCAGATTCCGTTGATGTGGTCGATTCGTGCCACCAAAGCCGAATAAGAAATCCACTTCAGGCGGCATGTCCGCGGTCGATAGATTCCTTGCAAACGCAATTCCTCCAGCGACAAGGCTCCGGCTCCGGCCGGAGCCTTTCGTTGTTAGACCTGCACTGTCGGCTATAACTCGGCGGTGAACAACGGCGCCGTTGTCGGTTGCGGCGAGCCTCCGGCAGGTTCCTCAGTGACTGCGACGACCATGCCGGGTTGGGCTGTGCCATCGAGCTTGATCACTACGGTGCCATCCGAGTCAGGAGTGAAGGTTCCGGCTGGAATCGCACCAGATGCGTCAATCAGCCATGCCTCGTAGACGTTGTCGCCGTCGGGGTCGACCAGCGTGTCGAATTCAAGGACAGCCGATTGTTGACTTGCTGAGAACGTCACTTGCGCATCGTTTGGCGGCGGCCCGGTGAACTCTTCCGATGCCGCCAGGGCGACGGTGGTCGCATCGGGAGCGTCGAGGACGGCGTCGATGGGGTTGGCACCAAAGATGGCGAACGCGCCAACAACAACTATCAGAATGGCGGCAGCGGGCATTAGCCAACGGCTCCACCAATTCCCGGCCCGTGCGGCGGACTCCGTGTTGGCCTCAAGTGGAGCAGTGCTCTCAGCTGTGACCGCGGACAGCACCCGTTCGCGCAGGTCGGGCGGAGGGGTTACGGCGTTGGCGGCGGCGAGACCAGTCAGCCCCGGCTCCAGTTCGACAATCTCCTCCCGACATCTTTGACACTCCTTGAGATGCGCCTCGAAGGAGTTGTGCTCGGTCTCGTCGAGCGAACCAAGAAGATAAGGCGCAACCAGGTCGTGCATTTCGCTCATGTAACCACTCCAAATCCGTGGCGAAGACGCATCAAGCCATCCCTCATCCGGGTTTTAACGGTCCCCAGAGGAAGGTCGAGCATGTCGGCGACCTCGACGTAGGTGTGGTCACCAAAGTAGGCGAGTTCGATTACCTGACGCTGCACGTCGCTAAGGGCGGAGAGCCCCTCTCGAACTTCGAGGTGATCTTCATCTGTCGTAATCGCCTCCTCGACTTCGGAGTGAGGCATGGCAGCCCAAGTCGGTGCCACCCGATCTTCGCGTCGTTTAAGCGCTTCTTCGCTGCGGATCCGATCGATGGCACGCCGCCTGGCCATCACCAGTATCCAGGTAACCGGCGATCCAAGGCGGGAATCCCATTCGCCTGCTTTGCGCCAGATCTCGAGAAAAACTTCCTGGGTGACCTCCTCAGCATGGTCCCGTGATCGAATGGTCTTCAGAATCGTTCCAAAGACAACCGGCGACAACGCGTCGTAGAGGGTGGCGAACGCCGCACGGTCGTTATCGGCGACCCGGCCGAGAAGTGCGACCATGTCGGGCGAGTCAACAGATTGTGTTCGAGTGGGCCGGGTCAGTATTTCTTCCTTGACGAACTGGCTGAAGCGTACCCGTCCGCGCGGATTGACAGTTCGCATCGGTTGTAGGGCAAATGTCGTCATCGGTTTCGTCCCTAGCCGTTTTCTCGGGATGGGGTTTGCGTGGAAGATTCGCCACCGACAGCCACCAGGATTGGTTTCCGCACGGTTTTTCGGGTTGGCTAAATCAGCCTCCGAGGACCGAGACTATTTCGGCGACCGGGTAAACAACGCTCGTCGTGGTATTGGGGACACCAAGAACCTCCCAGGCACCGCCCGGCACTCGCCACCTCGCCGTCCAGTCGTAAGAAACATCGACCGGATAGCCAGTCTGGTCTTTGGTCTCGTAGGTATGTCGGGCAATTCCGTCGGGAAATCCGGAAAGGGCACTAGCCGAGGCGGGATAGGTTTCGATGTTGCTATCGCCCCAATTGACCACTACTCCATCGACGCGAATTTGGACGTCGAGGGAGACTCCTCCAGCACTCAATGAGGCATCGTGATCGGCGGGGATCGGGACAGCAACGAAGGTTTCCAGCCCGGTCACTCCCGCCCCGACGGGAGGATTGAGATCGGGGTCGGGTGGCGGATGGATGTAGGCCATCACATATGCCCAGACCTCGGCGGCGGGGTCGACCGCCGGGTTGGGTTCAGAGGTGCACCTGGGGATACGACCGGTGGCAAAGGCGATGCCTCCCGGGGTCGCCGGGTCGGGATCCCAACCCAGTGTGGCGTCCCCGTTGACAAATAGACTGATGTAGACCCAGTTGGTGCTTCGTGATGTCAGATACCAACAGTCACCGGTGAGATCGGTTCCCGCGGCCGGTGACAACGTAGCGGGCACGGAAGAATCCGATCCGT
>JBGTGL010000027.1:0-19688 GCA_041746755.1 Acidimicrobiia bacterium
ACCAGGAGGTTGGGGAACCGGGAGGGCAACACGGAAGGTTGTTGCATCTCACCGGAGTAGTTGTCGACAAAGTCGACTGTGTCCTCCTTGATCCCCTCGAGAAGGTGGATAGAAAGCTTGGTGAGGCGACATTCGGTATAACGGGCGGCACCCGGCGGGTCGTCAATGGTCCCGAAGTTCCCCTGGGGGTCGATGAGAAGGTGACGCATCGAGAAGTCCTGGCCCATCCGGACTAACGCGTCGTATATGGCCTGATCTCCATGGGGGTGGTAGTTACCCATGACGTCACCCACCACCTTGGAACACTTGCGATGGGCCGATCCCGGGCCGATGTTGTTTTCGAACATCGAATACACGATTCGTCGCTGTACTGGCTTCAGACCATCCCGGACGTCGGGAAGAGCTCGAGAGACGATGACCGACATGGCGTAGTCAATGAAGCTCTGCTCCATTTCATCGCTGATCTCGATCTCCGGAGATGGCGTTATTGCGAAATTGGTTGGTTGGTCACTCACAATTCAAACTCATTGCTAGATGTCGAGAAAACGGACGTCGTCGGCGTTTTGTTGGATGAAGGCCTTGCGCGATGGGACGTCTTCGCCCATCAACGTGACGAAGACTTCCTCGGCACGGGCGGCGTCTTCCATACCGACCTGGAGCAAAGTCCTCGTCTCGGGGTTCATGGTGGTGTCCCACAGTTCCCCGGGGTTCATCTCGCCGAGACCTTTGAACCGGGTTGGCTTGACTTTGGGGTGGTCGACCTTGAACGCATTGAGTTGCGACTCGTCCTTGAGATAGTGGACCTTGGATCCGACTTTGACTCGGTACAAGGGGGGTTGGGCCACATAGACGTAACCGGCTTCGATGAGGCCGCGCATGTGACGGAACAACAAGGTGAGCAGAAGGGTCCGGATATGGGACCCGTCGACATCGGCATCGGTTAGAACGACCACCTTGTGATATCGGGCCTTGGTGACGTCGAACTCGTCTCCGATTCCCGTACCCATGGCAGTGATGATGTCCTGGACTTCAGTGTTCTGGAGGGCCTTGGCCAACCGGGCCTTTTCTACGTTGAGAATCTTGCCTCTGATGGGGAGGATCGCCTGAATCGATGAGTCACGGGCTGATTTGGCCGGTCCCGCTGCCGACTTCCCCTCCACGATGAAGAGCTCAGACTCACCCGGGTCGCGGCTCGAGCAGTCGGCTAGCTTGTCAGGCAATCCGCCCGACTCCAGGCCGGACTTACGTCTGGTGAGTTCGCGGGCTTTGCGGGCGGCCTCTCGGGCCTTGGCCGCATTGACGCTCTTCTCGACGATGCGACGCGCTTCCGGCGAGTACTTCTCCAGCCACTCCGGGAGTTTGCGATTCAGGGCTTTCTCGACATAGGAGCGAATCTCGGTGTTACCCAGCTTCGTCTTGGTCTGACCTTCGAACTGGGGTTCTTTGACCCGAACGGAGATCACAGCGGTCAAGCCCTCCCTGACATCCTCACCGGTGAGGTTGAGGTCCTTGTCTTTGAGCAGTCCCTTGGCACGGGCGAACTCGTTTATCGACTTGGTCAGGGCCTTTCGGAAGCCTTCCTCGTGAGTTCCGCCCTCATGGGTGTTGATGTTGTTAGCAAACGAGAGCACCGTCTCGGTGTAGGAAGTAGTCCATTGCATCGCCACATCGAGTTCGGCGTCTTCGGTGACGTCGGCGATGTCAATGATGTGAGGGTGGATCGGATCGCGCTTCGAATTGAGATGTTTGACAAAATCGACGAGGCCACCTTTGTAATGGAACACCTCGCTCGTGGTGACCTCTTCGCGTTCGTCGGCAAGGGTGATTTCGAGGCCCCGATTGAGGAAGGCGGTTTCGCGGAGACGGGATGCGACCGTTTCATGGTCAAACTCTCTGGTCTCGGTGAAAGTGTCGGGAGCGGGCCAGAACCGAATGGTGGTCCCTGTCTTCTTGACCGCCACACCCTTCTTCGGCTCTTTTGCCTTGGGGGCGCCATTGTCAAAATCCTGCGTGTAGAGGAAACCGTTGGTCCGCACCTCGGCCTCGAGTCGAGTAGACAGGGCGTTGACCACCGACAGGCCGACACCATGAAGGCCTCCGGAGACGGTGTACGCTCCTTGCTCGAACTTGCCTCCGGCATGCAGCGTGGTGAGAACCGTGGTGAGGGCTGAGAGCTTGGTCTTGGCGTGTCTGTCAACCGGGATCCCCCGCCCGTTGTCGACGACCTCGACTCCGCCGTCCTCGCGGAGGGTGACAGTGATCTTGTCGCAATAGCCCGCCATCGCCTCGTCCACTGAGTTGTCGACGACCTCCCAGATCAGATGATGAAGTCCGCGGGGACCGGTAGAACCGATATACATACCAGGGCGGCGTTTGACGGCCTCAAGACCCTCGAGAACCGTGATATTTTCCGCTTTATAGCTGTCGCGTGTAGCCGTCACGACCCTCCTTTTTGTTGCCACAGTGTCGATGCGTTGTGTCGCAGTAATCGCTGCTGGCCGCACTGGAGCCCTGGCTGAATCCGCTGGTGTAGCGGGAAAGTTTCAATATTGTCATTCTAAAGGTATTTACTGGCAAAAACGAATCAATACAAGAGGTTTCATCGTGGCCCCCTCACCTCTACCGAATCGATTACGCCAGGACCGAACCGTCCTTCTATCGACCGCAAAAGATCCTCGGTTCCATACCGGAGAAAGGCGACCAAGGATGGGGAATTAGCTTCGACAACCAGGGTCTTACCTTGGACTGTGACCGGCTGCGAACGGCCAATCCAGGGGTTACCAGCCAGATCGTCCCACTCAGTCTTGATCCTCCCAACCAGGAGCGGATCAGGGAGCCCGAGTCGACGAAACATCTCCATCATGGTCGATTCGAAGGAACTCATATCGTTGCGATCACTCACTTCGGTTCACTCCCCCGTCCACGGTCCAGACCACCCCTCCCAGGGGCACCTCATCGGGGCGCGCTGAACTGATCAGTGTCTGGGTGTCACCCGGCAACGACTTCGCCAGAGCGTTGGATCGCCGTGGGTCGAGCTCGCTGAAAACATCGTCAAGGATCAGGAGCGGCGGGGTGTCGGTTGCGTCGGCAATCAATCGGTGGGCGGCGAGTTTCACTGCCAGCGCCATAGTCCGCTGCTCACCCTGGGAGCCATGAGTTCGCGAATCGGAGTCCTCGAGCAAGAAAACCGGTTCGTCGCGTTGCGGCCCGGTCGTGGTGACTCTTCGTTCTAGATCAGACCGTCTTGTGTTCCGGAAGGAGTCCACCATCCCGATCGTGAAATCAGCAGCGCTCCCCCCAACAAAGCTCTCGTTTGGCCACGATGTCCGATAGGAGATGCCCGTCGGCGTCGCTGACTCGGCAATTTCCCCGTAAGCCTCGGACAAAAAAGGCACCAGGCCTTCAACGACTCGGGCCCGCCTCATAGCCACCTTCCCTCCCGCTTGGGCAAGACGGGCATCCCACACATCGAGGACACCCTCGTCTCGAGAACCGGCCTTGAGAAAGGCGTTGCGTTGTCGGAGGGCTCGAGCGAACTCGGACTGCTCGACATAGGCGGCAGGCCATAGTTGCACTGCCACCTCATCGAGCAGATCGCGCCGGTATGCCGGGCCCCGTTTTATCAAATCGAGGTCCTCGGGAAGAAAGGCGACAACACGGAGAACTCCGAGGAGTTCTGTGGTGCGTCTCAGCCGCTGTTTATCGACCTGGGTCCGCCTCGGCCCGCGTTGGGGAATCTCGATCTCGATCAACCGGTCGCGGCCCAACGAGCTGATCCCAGAGCGAACAACCGCCGACTCAGCCTCATCCGCGATCAAATCCTGGTCAACAACATGTCGAAATGAGCGGAGAGTGGCCAGATAGGTAATCGCTTCGAGCAGATTCGTTTTGCCAGCTCCGTTCGGGCCCACCAGGATGTTGACCCCTGGTTCCGGTCGCCATTCGAGATTCGGATAGGACCGGAAATTGGCCAGCGAGATCCATTCGACCCTCATGTCGAGTCGAGGCCGACTTCTAGACTCTGACGGGCATCAAGAGGTATAGATACTCGTCGTCGGCACCCGAGTCCACAACGCTTGGCTTGAACGCATCGATGACCCTGAGTCGCACCTTGTCGCCGCTAATCGCATTGACCCCATCCTGGAGATACCGAGGATTGAATGCGATAGTCACATCTTCGTCAGACCCGGAGAACTCACCCGAAATGTGTTCGGCTTCCCCTCCGACATCCTGGCGGGTAACGGTGACTTCCACTCCCCCTTCGAGCAGCTTGAGGCGGACTGGAATGTGATCTTCTGCGACCAGAGTCACCCGTCCCAAGGCATCGAGTAGCTCATATTTGTCCAGCATGATCTGGTTGGGATACGTGTCAGGCAACAACGACTGATATTTCGGGAAACTGCCATCGATGAGTCGGAGGCGGAGACTTCCTTTATCGGAAGAGAACACTGCCTCTCGCTCGCGAAGTTGCGCCGTTACCTTCGCCGAACCGATGGTCCGGGGGAGTTCCCGGAGCCCCCGGGCAGGGACCAAGCCCGAACCCTCCAGTGCGACACCCGGTAACTCACGCTTGGCCAAGCGATAAGAGTCGGTCGCAACCATCCGGAGTCCGTTCTCGGTACCTTCAAAGAGCACTCCGGTGAGGATGGGACGAGCCCCGTCTCCTGATGCAGCAATGGTCACCTGGCCAATCGCATCGGCCAGTTTCTCGCCGTCTACCTCGACGCCCTCGGTGACCAGGTCTTCCTGATTTGGAAAGTCGTCGGCGTTGAGGGGACGGAGGTTGAAACGAGGACCGTTTCCCTGGATCTCGATCTCACTGTCGCTGACTCCGATAGTGACCTCTCCGGCTGGCATCTTACGGACCGCCTCCGAAAGAAGGCGCCCGGGAATCACGGCACGCCCCTCCTCCATCACTTCGACCTCCGAGGAGGTACGCACCGTGACATCGAGATCGGTTCCAGTCACCCGAAGAGTGTTTCCAGATACTTCACAGAGGAGTCCCTGCAATACCGGGAGTGCGGTTCGGGTGCCAACGGCCCGGTTAGCTCGGGCAAAGACGTCAGCAAGATCGTCTCGCTGGGCTCGGATTCTCACAGGTGGAAGTCCCTTCTGTTTCTTATTGGATTATTCATTTAAAAGAGTATTAGTTGTAGTAGGGGGCTGTGGATTTGTGGATTGTGGTCTTTTTGGTAACAAGTTCCTGGTGTTTTGCCTGTGGACATCCCTGGGGACCGTTCGCGAACAAAGTATCGGTTTCTGTGGAGTACTCAAGAGGGTGTGGATATCCCTGCACCTTTCCTCAGGTCCTGTGTAAGTTGAGTGACCCGGTCAAACACCGCCCGATCGGAGCGGAGGATCTTCTTTACCTTCCCTACTGAATGCAAAACTGTGGTGTGGTCGCGATTGAAGGCTGCACCAATTTTTGGTAGTGAGAGGTCGGTCAATTCGCGGCACAGGTACATCGAGATCTGTCGACACATGACCAGGGGCTGGCGCCGGCTCAGGCTGAGAACGTCGTCAGCCGTGAACCCGAATGACGATGCCGTAGTACGGATGATGACGTCCGTGCTCAACGGAACCGGATCGTCGGGCGACACCATGTCCTGGAGGACCCGTTGTGCCGTTTCCAAATCGATGTCCCGTCTGCTCAGGGCCGACCATGCCGTTACCCGGGTTAGTGCACCTTCTAGTTCTCGAATGTTGTCCGAGACCAGCCCTGCAATGTATTCCAACACGTCGAGGGGGACGGGTCGGGCTGAGAACTCGGCGTTGGTTTTAAGGATGGCGAGTCGGGTCTCGATGTCGGGAGGTTGGATGTCGGTGAGTAAGCCCCACTCAAATCGACTCCTCAGGCGGTCCTCGAGAGACGAAAGATTTCGTGGGTGCCGATCGGAGCTGATCACCATCTGTTTTCCGGACTCATAGAGAGAATTGAAGGTGTGAAAGAACTCTTCGAGGATCTGTTCTTTGCCCTCGAAAAACTGGACGTCATCGAGCAAAAGCAAGTCGACCCCTCGGTAACGTTGCTTGAAATCGTCAGGACGTTTCCGGCGGATGCAATCGATGAAGTCGTTCAGGAAGTTCTCTGACGAAACATAGCGCACGACCAGATTGGGGTACATGGCAAGCGCTTCGTGGCCTACCGCGTTGAGGAGGTGGGTCTTTCCCAGCCCGGCTCCTCCATAAATGAACAACGGGTTGTAGTGAGTGCCGGGTTGTTCGGCCACTGCCATGGCGGCAGCCCAGGCAAATCGGTTGGATTGCCCGACCACAAAACTCTCGAATCGATACCGGGTGACCAGGTTGGTAATGGGTTTCGTTGACCTGGTCTGCAAGGCCACCGGGAGGTTTTCCACAACCACATCGTCAGGGGGCTCTAAAGGCAACTCTGCCGGAGCCCCTTCAACTACGCGAAATACCGGCTGGGCGTTAGGCCCGAAAATCTCTTTGTAGGTCGATGCAATCAACTCACCATGTTTGTCCTGGACCCAACGGAGGTGAAACTCTGATGGCGTGATCAACACTGGGTTTTCTTCCTCGAACTCAGCATCGATCCGACTGAGCCAGGTCTGCCAATTCGCTGTTGAAACATTGGATTTGATGACGTTTTGGAATTGTTTCCACAGGTCATCAGCCCGTAATGTCTGCACCAAAGCCACTCCTCCTACAAACGGGTTGTCCACAGACCGATCCACAGGTGTGGATATCTGGTTGCCGTTTGGTCAACTTGTTTTCATCGAACATCTGCCCGGCCCATCGGGGAAGGCAATGGCGCGGGCCAGACGTTCTTTTAATCTCAGACCGGCGAGTATTGGCTATCGGCGAGACATCGTCAAGACCGCGAGAATCGCCGTTGTGGATTAACCGAGGTCCTAATGTCCACAGGAGAAATCCCAGATGACTAGTGTTTTTTCCAGCTTATGGGTAGATACCGAGACGCCGGATATCGACCGAAACTCGCTTTTAGTTCTTTTCGCGAACTGTCCTCTTTCTTCGCGAACTAGCCCTGATATTGCATAGTTTCTGCTGCCCTCGTAATCTGTGCGGGTTCACCCCCCTTATCCCCTCGGTGTATTTCTCATGAAGAGGACATATCAACCCAAAGTTCGACGTCGCAAACGTCGTCACGGTTTTCGTAACAAGATGCAGAACCGCGCCGGCCGGAATGTGATCAAGTCGCGCCGCATGAAAGGCCGCAAACGTCTTACAGTCTGAAAGTCGATTCGCTTCGGTCCTCACGCGATTTCAGTAGGGTTCTGGAGCAAGGCAAGAGAAAATCAGTCGGAGGCATTGTTTTGATCGGGGCCGCCGGCAGCCCGGGTCACACTCGACTCGGTCTTATTGTCTCGAAGTCAGTCGGCAATGCGGTCGATCGCAACCGGGCGAAACGGCGGTTGCGCCATACTGTTCGCCAAGCGGCATTGCAGCCAGGAATGGACTACGTCATCATCGCCAGGAAATCGGTAACCCAAGTTTCGTTCGACACCCTTCGAGGGTGGGTCGAACGCGCTCTTGTCGAGACCACCGATGTCTGACTTCTTTCGCCCTCGATTTTGGGCTGTTGGTCTGATCCGGATTTACCAGAAATTGGTAAGTCCCCACCTCAGCTCAAACTGTCGATTTTCCCCTAGCTGTTCTCAATACACCGCTGAGTCGATTTCACGATTTGGAGTTCTCAAGGGAACCTGGTTGGGAATGAAGCGAATCGGACGGTGCCATCCGTTCAATGAGGGGGGCTACGACCCGGTGCCTGACAACTGGAGATCCAATTAATGCTTGATTTTCTCGGCCAGGTCCTTGGTTCGGTGCTGGCCTTTTTCTACGATTTGTTGGTTCCTCCCTTCAGCGAGGGCTGGGGTTATGGACTTTCCATTATCGGGCTGACCATCGCCATCAACATCGTGGTGTTTCCACTTACCCTGAAACAGACCAGGGCGACCAGGGCTTTCGCCGCAATTCAGCCGAAGATCAAAAAGATCCAGGCCGAATACAAAGACGACCCACCGGAGATGCAGCGTCGATTGATGGCGGCTCAGAAAGAGGCGGGGGCTACTCCAGGTGGTTGCCTTCTACCGATGCTGGTCCAGATGCCCATTTGGTTCGGATTGTTCCGGTTGCTCCAGGACCCCCTCAAACATATCGACCCCTCCTCGACGCTGGGTCTAGCCCTCCAAGACGATACCCCCGAGAAGTTTCTGGGGATGCTCCTGGGAACCTCGCCGGCCCAAGCCCTCCAGGAAAGCTTTGTCACCGCGATCCCCTACTTGATAATGATGGCCATCATGGTGGCCACACAGTATGTCCAGCAGTGGCACTCCACCTACGGCCAGGTCCGTCCCACCGACCAGCCTGGAGCGGGAGCGACGCAAGCAATTACCAAGATTATGCCCTTGTTCATTGGCTTCATTTCCTATAATTTTCCAGCTGGACTCGTCCTTTACTGGGCAACCTCCAACCTCTTCCGATTCGGACAACAAGTGTTGATTTTCCGTTTGGACGGGCGCCCCCCCGCACCAGGATCAGGCGATGAACCAGCTGAGAAGAAGCCGGTCACCAATGAAGAGACACCGGCCAGCAAACCGCAGCAGGGTGCGACAAATAAGCGCCGGAGGCGCAGGAGGAATTGACGTGAGTTACGTCGAGATAGAAGTGAAGGCCAAAACAGTGGATCTTGCAGTTGAGGCCGCCATGCAGGAGCTCGGGGTCGACGACAGGGAACAACTCTCCGTCACCGTCGTTCAGGAACCAGAAAAGGGCTTTCTCGGTATGGGTGGAACTGATGCCATCGTGACCGTGAAACAGCTGCCTTCCCAGAAGCGGCGTCGAGACCGGGGGAACAAGAACCGATCGGATTCCCCGAATGGCAACTCGCAACAGCGCAACAATGGTGGCGGTCGTGGTGGAAACTCAGACCGCAATCGTGGTAAAAAGGACCAGCACGACAAAGGACGCGAAATGAGCCGTCAAAACAAGGACCGCGAAGACGACCGTGATGTTCTGACCATCGATGAACAGGCCGGAATAGTCAAGGATTTCCTTACCGGATTGGTTGACGCCTACGGTCTGGAAGGTGAAGTCGTGGCTCGGGTCGACGACGAAGTGATCGTCGCCGATATCAACGGCGAGCAAACCGAAGCTCTCATCGGGGTTCGTGGCTCGGTTCGATCGGCGATTCACGAGCTCACCAGAACCGTGTTGCAGCGTTACGCCCAGGATACGGCGCGACTCCGCCTCGACGTTGCCGGTTATGCCGAGCGTCGTCGTGAAGCGCTTACCATCTATGCCAACCAGTTGATTGAACAATTGGAATCCGACGGTGGTGAACTGATGTTAGAGCCGATGAGTTCGGCCGATCGGAAAGTTATCCACGACGCCGCTGCCACGAGCAACAAGGTCAATTCGTACTCCGAGGGCGAGCCTCCGCGAAGATACGTTGTCCTGGCATCGGCCGCATCTGAAGAAGAGTAATTCAATCGGGGTCAGTCTTGCCCCGTAATCCCTGATAGAACCCCAATGCTGTGGCATTGGGGTTTTGTCATGCTCTAAGCTGTTTCACGTGAAACCACTCGAGCTATGGAGGGCGATTCTAGACGAGGCAGAGATAGAGACCACTTCGGCTCAGTTAGAACAACTTTCCGCCTATCAAGAATGGTTGGCCACGGAGGCGGTGGCCGCTGGGGGAGTATCGCCAGGGGAAATCGATCGACTCAGCGACCGCCACATCGGAGACTCCCTCCTCTTTTCGCTGGTAATCAGGAAGGACGGGCCTATTATCGATGTTGGTTCCGGGGTCGGTCTTCCCGGGATACCACTTGCGATAGTTCTTCCTCAAACCGAGTTCCTCTGTCTCGACCGCTCGGGGAGAAGGGTCGACCTCGCCAATCGGGCTATCCGAATCCTCGATCTAAAGAACGTCACCGCAGAACAGGGGGCTGTGGAGCAGCTTTCCACACGGTTCCCTACCGTGGTTTCCCGGGCGACGATCCCACCCGATCGTTTCTACCCGATCCTGCTCAATATTTTGGAACCGGGTGGTAACGCCATTCTCGGCGGGTCGTGGAAGACCCGGCCTTCTCACCCCGGGTATCAAACGCGAGAAATAGGTGAGAGAATCCTCAAGAATGAGGTCTGGATCCTTATGATGTCGACTACGTGAGCAAAACAACGAAAGTGCCCCTAATAGTCTCCCTGGCCAACCAGAAGGGTGGTGTCGGCAAGTCGACCACGGCGATAAACCTGGCAGCTTCTCTAGCGTTTCAGGGTCATCGCGTCCTGCTGGTTGATCTCGATCCCCAAGGCAACGCTACTTCTGGTTTGGGAATCGACCGATCCAACATCGATCTTTCCATCTATGACGTTCTGCTCAAGGAGGCGGATCTCGATGAGGCGATAGAACCGACGTCGGTGCGCGATCTCTTTGTGATACCCGCCACGATCGACCTCGCCGGGGCCGAGATCGAATTGGTATCCCTGTTTTCACGTGAAAACCGGCTCAAAACTGCAATTTCCGGTCTTGACCAGGACTTTGATGTTGTTCTCATCGATTGCCCTCCTTCGTTGGGGCTATTGACAGTCAATGCTTTAGTGGCGGCATCGGAAGTCCTGATCCCCATCCAATGCGAGTATTACGCTCTCGAAGGGGTAAGCCAACTTCTCAAGAATGTCCAATTGGTGACTACAAACCTCAACTCGACGTTGAAGGTCGGTGGGGTAGTTCTCACCATGTACGACGGAAGAACCAAACTCTCCAAAGAAGTCTCCGAGCAGGTTCGGGCCCATTTTGGAGACGTTTGTTATCGCACCGTCATCCCCCGGTCGATTCGTCTCTCCGAAGCCCCGTCATACGGCGAGCCTATTGAAGCTTTCGATCCGATGAGTCGCGGGGCGATCGCCTATCGGCAACTGGGTAAGGAGTTTGTCAACCGACACGGATTAGGGAAGGACTAGGCACCATCATGGCGACCAGAAAGAGTGGCTTGGGGAGGGGGTTGGAAGCACTGATCCCCACTGACCCGAGTACGGCCACCTCGGGATTTTCCTCGATTGCAATTGATAAAATTGCAGCCAATCCTGATCAACCTCGATCCACATTCGACGACGTAACGCTCGACGAATTGGCAGATTCGATCAAGGAGTTCGGAGTTCTCCAACCGGTGATAGTCGAAGAGGTACCCGACGGATTCAGACTTATTGCCGGCGAACGGCGCTTACGGGCGGCGCGACGGGTCGGGCTATCCACGATTCCCGCGGTGGTCA
This sequence comes from Acidimicrobiia bacterium, assembly GCA_041746755.1. GTDB lineage: Bacteria > Actinomycetota > Acidimicrobiia > Spongiisociales > ZC4RG35 > MA-ANB-1. Next base: position 11,260 of record JBGTGL010000027.1, read on the forward strand.
GAGAGGCTACCGGGACCCATACCCTCATTGAAGCCATCGTCGAGAATGTACAAAGGGCCGACCTCAGTCCACTAGAAGAGGCTCGTGCGTATTCACGTCTCCTGGAAGAATATGGAATGTCGCAAGATCAGATTGCCGGGCGCGTCGGCAAATCACGACCCACGATTTCCAATACGTTACGTCTCCTCCAGCTTCCCGAGGAGATCCAAGCCTTCGTCGAGGACGGGTCTCTCACCGGGGGCCATGTCAGGGCTTTGCTCGGTGTCGACGACACCAAGTACGCAATCCACCTCGCCGGTAAGGCTGTGGACGAGGGATGGAGTGTCCGCCAGATGGAAGATGCGGTGCGGGTGCGGAAGCAGATGGAAGGCGGTGTCACTTCGTCGACTTCGACGGTGCGTTCAATCCGGCCGGTGGAAATCATCGAACTGGAGAAGCGTCTCGGCGAACAATTGTCGGCGCCGGTGAAAATCAACTACCGCAACCAAAAGGGAAAAGTTGAGATCAAGTTCGAGTCGGTCGCCGAATTGGAGCGCCTCTATCGGAGCATCGTGGAGTAGTCGGTCTCAGTTGTTGGAGAACTCGGCAAAGAATTCTTCGAGCCCTACTGCTACTTTTTCTCCGAGTTGGTCACTGAGCGGGTTGTGACTGATGATTACAGCGGGAGCTCGTGTCTCTTTGAGTAGAGCGCTTGCTCGACCCTCGACCTTTCCACCGGTTCGCGCCGCGATGTTCTTGGCCAGGTTCTCGCCGACTTCTGACCGGCTGTGCTCGGACGCAAAGAAGAAGACCCCGTTTTCTCCCTGGCCCTCGATCTGGAAGGCCACGATGATGTCGGCCCCGAGCCGGTTAGCCCGTCCTGCCCGGACCCTTTCCGGGAGACGGGCATCGTGGGACCGGGACATTACCGGCAGCGCTCCGCGCTCCTGAAGTTGGATGGCAGTCCCTGAGGCCGCCTGCCACGCGGCTATCGATTCTTCCTCGTTTCGACAACCGGCATCGAGATATATTCGAGCTCCGGCGATCGAGGGGGGAAGCCGCCGCAACCACTCCCGCTCCCGGATCGCCTCGCGTCCTCGCTTCATCTCGCCTCGCGTAACCAGATTTATCTCGGTCACTACGGCGGGCCCGACTTTGCCGTCTTCGGCGAGATCCCGATTGTGCTGGAACTCGAGGATGGCCTTCTCGGTGACGGGTCCGAAAATTCCATCGATTTTTCCCGGGTCAAAACCGAGAGAACTAATCCGTGATTGCAACTCGGAGACGTCTTCTCCGCGAATCATCGGTCGCCGCAAGAACAAGAGTCGGTCGCCAAACCGGTAGCCGGCTTCATATAACGAACGCCAGGTATCGGGGCCGACTATCCCGTCCCCGTCAAGACCTTTGTCCTTCTGGAAATGGACGACAGCATCTTGGGTTCCCGAGCCAAATGTCCCTCTGGCATCGGGTTGGCACTCGTAGCCGAGTGCGCTGAGGCGGTCCTGGATATCGCGGACCGGCGATCCCTCATCGCCCGACTTATAAAGTCTCATTGGGCTGGATTAAACGGATTACGACCCGATTCGACTAGATGAACTCGGCCAGTTCTTGAAGGAGCCGATGTTTCGGCGCAGCACCTACGATGCGCTTCTTCTCGACACCATCCTTGAACAGAATCAGAGTGGGAATGCTCATAACGTCGTGCTGCGATGGGGGGTTCGGGTTCTCATCGATGTTGAGCTTGCCAATGGTGAGCGCATCAGTTTCTTTGGCAATTTCTTCCAGGACCGGTGCGATCAAACGACATGGCCCGCACCATTCGGCCCAGAAGTCGACAAGAATCGGCTTGTCGCCACTGATGGCTTCATTGAACGTTTCCTCGCTCAGTTTGATTATCTCTGACATGATTTGTTCTCCTTCGTTTGTGAACTATTCCTGGTCGGCCAGCCAGCGTTCCGAGTCGATGGCGGCCATACAACCGGTCCCGGCAGCAGTGACCGCCTGGCGATAAACGTGATCGGCGACATCGCCCGCAGCGAAGACGCCTTCAACCGAGGTCCTGGTACTACCCGGTTCGGTGATCACATAACCATTGGAATCGAGGTCGAGTTGATCGACGAGGATCTCTGTATTCGGCTTGTGCCCGATGGCAACGAAGACGCCATCAGTCTTCATTTTGGTTTCTTCGCCGGTCAATGTGTCCTGAAGGAGCACTCCGGTGACCGTGGAGTCTCCGTGGATCTCCGTGACAACGGTGTTCCAGATGACGTCGATTTTTTCATGGGCCATTGCCCGCTCCGCCATGATCTTGGAGGCGCGAAATTCGTCGCGGCGGTGAACGATGGTCACTTTTGACGCAAACTTGGTGAGGAATAGGGCTTCTTCCATAGCCGTATCGCCTCCGCCGACGACTACTAACTCCTGTTCTTTGAAGAAGAACCCGTCGCAGGTGGCGCATGCGGAGACACCTTTGCCGGTGAGTTTCTCCTCTCCAGGCACTCCTAACCAACGTGCGGTGGCGCCAGTGGCCACGACTACAGCGTCCGCAGTGAAGTCGTCACCGGACACCGAAATCTTGAAAGGACGTTGGGAAAAGTCGACAGCAGTGACGTCGACGGCCCTCATCCGGGTACCGAATCTCTCCGATTGCTTGCGGAATTGCTCCATGAGCTCCGGCCCCATGATCCCGTCGGGAAATCCCGGGTAGTTCTCGACATCGGTGGTGATCATGAGTTGTCCGCCGGAAACGGCCCCTTCAAACATAAGTGGATCGAGGTTGGCCCGGGATGCATAAAGCGCGGCGGTATGTCCGGCGGGTCCCGATCCGATAATTATCAGCTTTTCGTGATTCATCTAATTCGAGGCCTTCTTCTTCCAGAGATAGAAACCGATCACAATGAGGACTGCGGCAAAAACAGCAAATGCGCCGGCGGTGCTGAGCGGGATTTCCAGGGCACCGAACAGAGCCCACACCAGGAACATCACTGCTGTCAACGCCAGCGTGGCCCCCATGATTCCCAAACCCGTGATCCGGATTCCACGGTCGACCCGATCGACGGTGAGCGATCGAATCTTGATGGCTATTCCCTCGAGCAGATCAGCAAAACGTGCGGCAAGTTCCTCCATATCAATGGAGGTTAGTTTCTACGAAGACGAATCAGTTCTCGCGGTGGACAATTGTGCAGGTATCCGGATCAACGAAGACTATCGGAGTTGTCGACAGCATCTGATCCTGAGGAATCGCGACGATCAGAGAAGTGACGGTTTCGAAAGCCTCCAGAATTAGGAAGTTGTCCAATCCGGCGTTCTGGAGGCATTCCTGCTGTGTTGATCCTTCCTCAGGAACGGCAGCTTTGCTGTAACTGTCGGTGGTGCCCTCGGCCGAACGTACCTCTTCGGTGACCCCTTCATACGTGGCGACGTCGGCAACTGCTGCAACTGCAGAGGTAGAGGTCGTTTCGGCCGACGGGGTAGAGGGCGTTTCGGCCGACGGAGCAAGGGAATCTTCTGTTTCAAGGCCGTCCGAAGCCCCACCATCTAGATCAGCGCCGACCTCAGAGAAGGTCTCAGTCGTCGCGTCCTGATTGTTGAGAACGCCGGCGAGGCCGATCCCGATCACCAGGACGGTGGCCGCACCAAAGGCCCACGACGATCGCCACCACGTCCGCTTCTCGGTGGCCGCGGTGGGGGAGCGAAGCTCGGTCCACAAGTCACGGTGGAGGGCCGCCTTCTCGTGTTCGGTAAGGAATGCGGTCGTAGCCGGACCGAGCGCGTTGCGTGCGAAAAGCTGCTCGTCGTAAATAGTGCGGCACCGGGCGCAACTCTCGACCAGCGAGCGGGCGCGGGCCTCATCATCGAGGCTCCCCTGCGCATACTCTGCGATTAGTTCGAAATTGTGTCGGTGCATTGTTCTTTGGATGTTTCTAACTAGCTGGTTGGTTCCCGAGTTGTTGTGCGAGGAGTCGACGTCCGCGAAAGAGCCGTGATTTGACCGTCCCCACCGGCACACCAAGCACAGTCGAAACCTCGTTGAGTCCCATTCCCTCGATGTCGGAGAGGACTATTGCTGTCCGGAAGTCGGGAGGTAACTGATCAAGAGCGAGTTGGATTTCGGGACGCATCCCAGCCGATTCAATGGCCTCTTCAGCGGAGGGGTCTGCCGGATCGAAGGCTTCTGGAATCGTTTCCGCTCGGCGCCGTTTGACTTTCCGAAGGTGGTCGTAACAGGTGTTGACCGCGATCCGATAAATCCATGTGCCCAGAGCCGAGTTCCCTTTGAACTGGTCTGCCTTGCGAAAAACGGTGAGAAAGGTGTCCTGAGTGGCGTCGAGCGCCATCTCGCGGTTGGCCATTATGCGAAGGCAAACCGAGAAGACCCGATCCTCGTGGTTCCGCATGATCTCGTCGAAGGCTCCCCGGTCACCTGCGGCCACACGACTGATGAGGTCGGTATCGGTCGGTGGCGAAGTCACGGGCGCAATCGTAATTCCGATAGCTCCGCGAAGTAAGATCCGTCGGGTTGAATCGGCAGCTCCGTCAGCCAGAGCAACCAGAATCCTCCGTCGCGCCCGGGGAGTTCGACCGTGGTAGTCCCGGCCGGACTGGTCCCGGCGGCCACCCTCTCAAATGTGGTCGGGTCGCCCTGCATCGACTCGGCCCACCGGATCTCGAAGCCGGTGCCGGCTGTGAAACCAAGCAGCTGCATCTGGCCGGGCACACCCGTCACGGTGACTACCACGCCGACCCCCGGTTTCAATGTCGAAATGGCGTCTCGATACTGTTCGGTTTGCCAGATGGTCGAGACATTTCCATCGATGACGTTCCCGACCAGAGCGTCATTCTCTCCGCCCTCACCGAAAGGGTCAAACGAATTGACCTCGGTAATTATCGGGGCCGCCGGATCGATGGGTAGCTGGGACGTGCTGGTTGTGGTGGGAGGCTGGGTAGTCGGGGTGGGAAGGATTGACTCTGAAGGAGTTCCAAATAGTGCGCCGAATCCCACCAGGCCGACGGCCAGTATCACCAGCCCCCCAGCGGTGAGGAGAAGTCTGCGCGAGAAGGACTTCGGTGACGGCGAAGGCTTCTTTGGTGTGGGAGCGGCACTCAGAGCTTTCTCCAACTGTTCCGCCGTGTAGACGCCCGACTGGCCGCCCCGCAGCACCCGGTCGATTTCCGGCGAGATCCCGTCGATCGATTCTGAGGGAGGGGGCCCGCCGGGCGGCTCCCCGGTTAGGGCGGTCTCGAGTGCTGCTGCCAGGGCTCTGACATCTCCATCAACGTCACCCTGATAGGGCCGCCCGAACCCCCCGAGCTTGGCCGGGTGGTCCTCGGTGTAGGCGATCGCCGACAGATCGATGCTCCCATGAACCGCGCCGGCTGCGTGGAGTTCGGCCAACGCCGCGGCGAGCCCGGTCGCGTTGGGTAGGAACTCGTCGAGCTCTATCCCAAACGATGCCCCAATCCGATCGGCAACCGAGGACCCGCCGGTCCATTCCACCACCGAATATGCCCCGCTCTCCGTTTCTTCGACGACGAACACCTTGGCAAGGTGGGGGTGGTGGGCCTTGGCGGCTGCTGAGACGCTGGCCACAAACTGACTCCGGCGGTCCGACGAAGAGTCCGGCCCTAACGAGCGAATCAGGACGGGGCGATCCAATGAGGTGTCGGCGGCAAGCCACTCCTCGATATCGCCATCTCGACCGAGCCTCATCTCGAGTCGATATCGGTCGGGTATGCGGATGGGCATGGTTTGGGAGCAGGCTATCGGCGTTTACGCCTGGTAGCGCAAGACCTGGAGTGTGTTCTTGGTTTCGATGAACCCTTGTGTCCGGTAAACCGAGCGAGCAACCTGATTCTCTTCTCGCACGTTGAGGACCATCGCGGTGGCACCGGTCGATGCGGCCCACGCCAACGAAGCTTGGATTAGGTCAGTCCCCACGCCCTGTCCCTGCTTGGCCGGGTCGACCGCGATTCGCTGCAGATATGAGACGCCGAGCTGGGCGCCCACAATGGCATATCCGGCCACCTCATCGCCGACACCAACCTGAAAGACACATCGCCGCGGGGTGGCATCGAGTGCCTCTTGCAATCCGGCGGCGTCCATTTGCCAGAATTCGTCGAACGCGAGTCGGTCAACGGCCTCGAGAAGGAGCAGATCGGGGTCTGCAACCGATTGGACCCGGTCAAAATCGATGTCCTTAGTTTCCAAACGTTTCTCCATGATCATGAGTTCGATGTCTTGCTGGTATCCCACCCGTTTCCAGATCCGGGTCGCCGTCCGATACAGGGCAGGTGACATGACCACACCACCCGCTCTTTCCGCAGTCCAATCGGAGGTGTCGGCGAGGAAGGCCGTATTGCCCCGTATCAATCTGACAGAACCGATCCCTGAACTCCGATTCCACGGACGGGCCGCGGCGCGTCCCCACCCGCGGCGCAAGGTGGTAGTAGCGGGCCACTCGCCCTCGATCTGGAAAGGTCCGGACACATGTGGGAGAGTACGTAGATGGAGCTATTAGTTGCCAGCCACCCTGCGGCACTGAGACACGACACCAGCCGAAATCACCCGGAGCGACCCGAGCGGATAATGGCGGCCCGTTCCGGTCTGACCGACTCAGGTATCGAGCTCATTGAGATCGAGTCGCCGGCGATTCGCCGGTCTGAACTCGAGCTAATCCATGATCCCTCATACGTAGACATGGTCGAGGCATTCTGTTCCATGGGAGGCGGCGCCTTGGATATGGATACGATTGTCTCGGCGGACTCGTGGGAGGCGGCCTTGACCGCTGCCGGCGGAGTTCTGGCGGCCATCGAAGAACTCGAGAAACGTTCGGATGCCGCAGCCTTCGTTCTGGCACGACCACCGGGACACCACGCGTTGCCTGACCAGGCGATGGGGTTTTGCCTCTTCAACAACGTCGCTATCGCGGCCAAATGGCTCACAGAGCGGGGAAACCGGGTGGCCATAATCGATTGGGACGTTCATCACGGCAATGGCACCCAGGCCAGTCTCGGATCGAATCCTGAGGTGCTCTACATAAGCGTGCACCAGAGCAACTTCTATCCATTCGATGGCGTGACATCGGCGATCGATGACGGTCCCGCTCCGGGTACCGTTGTCAACATCCCGCTCCCCGCGGGAACAGGTGGGGACGTCTATCGCGAAGCCTGGAGTGGATTGGTTCTTCCCGCCGTGAAGTCTTTCGCTCCGGACTGGATTCTGATTAGTGCCGGCTATGACGCCCACAATCTCGACCCTCTTGCCTCGTTTCGATTGATCGGTGCCGACTACGGTTTTCTGTCCAGCCAACTCCGAATGGTGCACCCGGTAAATCGAACCGTAATTGTCCTGGAGGGTGGTTACTCCCTCGATGGGATTAGAGAGTCGGTATCCACAACAGTCTCCGGGTTGGCCGGCCACTTCACTGATGTCAGCCCGATGGTTTCTCCGGCCTCGTCGTGGGATGCCCTCGGTTTGGCCCGGAAAAGCGTTTCCGGATATTTCCCGCTTTAGCCAATCCCGAATTGATCGCCGGGCAATCCCATCTCAACCCACCCTTGTTTCCTACCGATAACGAGAACTGATTTATCTGGAAGGAACAATGGCAGGGAATATTGATGCGCTCTTGCACCAAGTGGTCGAGGCAGGAGCATCAGATCTTCATCTCAAGGTTGGCTCGGCGCCCGTTATGCGCGTCGATACCGAGCTTCGGCGTATCGAAGGTCACGAGAAACTATCACCTGCCGACACCAAGGCTTTTGCCGAGGAGATCCTGACCCCGCGGGCCGCTGCCGACTTCAAAGACTCCGGTGCGGCCGACTTTGCCTATGGCCGCCACGACCTTGGTCGTTTCCGGGTTAGCGCCTTTCGGCAAAGAGGCTCCGTTTCGCTGATCATGCGCCGCGTCCAGGCGGGGACCAAGTCGTTCAGCGAGCTGGGGATTCCGCCGATTGTCGAGAAACTGGTGAAGGAGCCTTCGGGTCTGATTCTGGTCACTGGTCCCTCAGGATCGGGCAAATCCACCACTATCAGTTCGATGTTGGACTGGATCAATACCAACAAGGCTGCAGCCATCCTTACCGTTGAGGACCCCATTGAGTTTCTCCATCCTGACAAAAGGTCGGTTGTGGTCCAACGCGAGGTAGGAGTCGATACCACCGACCCGGCGGAAGCCATCCGCAGCGCGATGCGCCACGACACCGACGTCATCATGGTGAGCGAGATCGAAGATGTTGAGACGGCCCAGGCTGCGATTTCTGCGGCCGAGACAGGGCATCTGGTAATTAGTTCGATGCGTACCACCGATCCGGTTGACACAATTCATCGGGTGGTCTCCCTCTTCCCGGAATCGAAACAACCCATTGTCCGATCGCAACTCGCCTCCCAGGTGACGGCGATCTTGAGTCAGGGGATGCTGGAAACCAGCGACTCGGGACGTGCCCTTGCCTGC
>JBGTGL010000028.1:0-4511 GCA_041746755.1 Acidimicrobiia bacterium
CTCAAGGAGGCCGAGCAAGCTCGGGAATCAGCACAGGAGCTAGGAGGATGTCAGAAGTGACGCGCCGCCACCCCACTTCATTCAGTGGTTCAACCGGCGAAACGTCCCGCTGTATCCGCTGCTGCAGCCCGTTTCGCAGCTTTACGAAAGCGTCGCCCCAAAACCCGGTGTTCCGCCAGGAAGCGGAAACCCCTTGCTCACACCGCTCACAGAACATCCGTCTGCACAGGGTCACGACTACTCATTCGTATCGACAACAAAGGAAACACCCCGCGAGATGATTGGTCGGGCGGGGTGTTTTCTATTTTGGGGTTGTCCAGTTGTCAGGTTGTGAACGTGACCCTCGGGCAACAAACTTCCTTGAGGCCAGGGTTGGCACTCTTTCCAAGTCCACGCTGATCAAGCTCAAAACCATCCTGAAACAGAGTTTCGACTTCGGAGTCGCACGCCGCTACCTGTCGTGGAATCCGGCTCAGGTGGCCCTCCTGCCGGCCGACGCCGAACAGAAACGCTATCCGAGAGCTCTCCTGCCGGCGGAGAGACGAGCCCTGATCAACGTGGCGTCAGACCATCGCCCTGGGTCGTGGGTAGTCGTCACTCTGACTTTGGCGCTACGCCCTGGCGAAGTCTCCGGGCTCTGTTGGGATGCGGTAGACCTCGATGCGGGGACAGTCACAATCCGTCGAACAATGTTGAGAGACGGCACGCTCAAAGAAGGGACCAAAACGGGTACCTCGGGGATCCGCACCTTGACGATGCCCGGCGATACGGTCGATGCTCTCCGCAACCACCGAAAGCAACAGGCAGAGGAGCGGTTGTTGATGGGAGATAGGTGGCCGCCAAAGTGGGCGGATCTCGTGTTTGTTTCTGAGGCGGGTACAACTGTTGGTGACTCAAACATGCGTCGACTAGTCACGAAGTGGGCGAAAGACGCCGAGATCGAAGGGACCGTCACTCCATGCGATCTGAGGCAGACGGCATTGACTCGGCTGCGTGAGATGGGCGCTACTCGCGATCAGCTTGTCGACATCGCCGGGCACATGACCACGCGAATGATCGACAAGCATTACGTCCACCGTGACCAACTCACCGACTCCGCAGCGGCCGATCTGTGGAACGCGAACACAGCATAGGGTGCCTATCAGGGTGCCTATCGTCTGAAAAGCGGCCTCTGCCCTGACCAGGACAATCGCTTGAGATCGCGTTAAATCTCTTCTCTGACCAGGGGCAACGGCGACAACGGTGGACATTGAGCGACAGGAGTGTTCAAGCGCCGTTGTGCCTTACACGCGAGAGGTCACAGGTTCAAGTCCTGTACCGCCCACCGAGAGCGTTTCGCAAAACCCTTTAGGTGACCGTCGCTTGCTGAACGTCGAAAGCCCGGTGTGCGCCGGAGCGAACGATTGTTTGGAGGCGATGAACCGCCGTGTGGATATCTACAAAGCGCGTGTAGAGCGGTGAAAGTCCGAGGCGGATATTGTCCGGTGCTCGGAAGTCTGGGATCACCTTTCCGAGCTCGATCATGGCCCTGGTGATTTGGTAGCCCTCGGGATGGCTTAGCGAGACATGCGAACCTCGCTTCTCAGGCTGGCGGGGAGAGGCCATCCCGAATCCCAGGTCTTCCAATTCTGACTCCCATAGCTCAATGAGAAATTCAGTGAGGAGGACGGACTTGCTTCGGATTTCCTCGATTCCGGCGTCGGCAATCTCTGCCAGGCCAGGTCCGACTCCGGCGAGCGACAGGATTGGCATCGTCCCGGTGTGGAACTTTCGGATACCGACGACGGGTTCGAACCTGAGGTCGAAGTCAAATGGCTGAGTGTGCGCCCACCAGGCCGTGATCGGATTCTCCATTTCTAATTGGAGGGCTTCCCGAACATATAGAAACGCCGGACTTCCTGGGCCACCGTTGAGGTACTTGTACGTACAGCCAACGGCGAGGTCGGTGCCGGATCCCTCGAGGTCGATGGGGACAACACCGACGGAGTGTGAGGTGTCCCACAGGACCAGGGCGCCGGCGTCGTGGACGATTCGATTCACTTCCGCCATGTCATAGGTGAAACCCGATTTGAACACGGTATGGGATAGAGAAACCAACGCCGTGGCCTGGTCGATGGCCGCCGAGAGGGCTTTCATTGGACCGTTGATGCCATCCGACTCCACTATCACCAACTCGAGGCCGCCGGCGCGCGCAATCCCGTCCAGGACGTAAATATCTGTTGGAAAGTTGAGGTCGTCGGTGATGATCTTGTCGCGTTTCGGGCGGGCTCGAACGGCAGCTTCGGCGAGTTTGAACAGATTTAGCGATGTCGCATCCGAAATAATCACCTCGCCCGGCCGAGCACCGACGATAGGGGCAAGCTGGTCACCGAGTTCCAGTTGCAGCTCCCACCATCCTTCGTTCCAACTCCGGATCAGTCGGTCGCCCCATTGGCTGTCAATGACATCCATGAGAACCGATCGGGCGGCCACAGGTTGGCGTCCGAGAGAGTTTCCATCCAGATAGATCAGCTCCCCGTCTTCGATAACGAACCGCTCTCTGAAATGTGCCAACGGGTCGTTGGAGTCGAGCTCGACGGCCCGTCCGTATCCGGCCGAATCGGGAAAGAGCCCGAGAACCATCTGAGTCATGGGAGCGAGGTTACCGGCAGCCGCCGTGTCGGCGAATAGGCTCCCCTGGTGTTAAAGCAGATAGTTCAAGACGACATCATGGTCGCGGCCGAATTGATCGCGCCCTACGTCCGAAACACTCCCGTTCTCCAGCTGGGTCCGGCGTTGTCCGACAATTGGTCACTGAGTTTGAAGTTGGAAAACCTCCAAGTCACGGGAGCTTTCAAGGCGAGAGGAGCCTTCAACTTGCTGCTGGAAACGTCTCCGCCAGGAGTTGTCGCTGCCTCGGGAGGGAACTTTGGAAAGGCGGTTGCCTACGCAGCGGAGGTGCTCGGCATCCCTGCGACGATCTTCCTCCCCGAAACTTCACCCCCGGAGAAGATCGAAGCGATCGCGGTGTATGGAGCCAACCTCGAATTGGTACCGGGGTTCTATGACCAGGCTCTCGAAGCTAGCAACGCATTCTCCGAAGCAAATGGGGCGTTCCTCGCCCATGCCTTCGATCAGCACGAGGTGGTGGTTGGGCAGGGCACAATCGCCAGCGAGTTGGCAACCCAGGTCCCTGATGCCTCAACGGTGATCGTGCCGGTAGGCGGTGGTGGATTGATTGGTGGAATTGCCGATTGGTACCGGGGAACAGTTCGACTGGTAGGTGTCGAGTCGGCCGGGTGCGCCAGCTTGCATAGCGCTCGGCAGCAAGGGGAGCCGGTCGAGGTTGATGTGAGCGGTATCGCAGCCTCAGCTTTGGGCGCACGCAAAATTGGGGTCCATACGTGGGCCGTCAATGAGTGGATCGACGATTCGGTGCTCGTCGACGAAGAATCGATCCTGGCTGCTCAGCGTTGGCTATGGGAGCGATGCCGCCTCTGGGTTGAACCCGCCGCGGCGGTAGGGATTGCGGCAATCCGACAGGGCCGAATCGAGCCGGCGATGGGGGAGCACGTGGTGGCCGTGATATCGGGCGCGAATGCATCTCTCACTAGCTAATTGGCCGGTATGCAAGCATCCGATCGGAACCCACGTAGCATGCCGCCGATGAAGCCCACGCTGAGGACGTTCCTTTCTGGTTTTCTCATGGGCGCTGCCGATGTAGTGCCTGGAGTGTCCGGGGGCACGATCGCTCTGGTCGTCGGGATCTATGAGCGCTTGATCGCGAGCATCCGCTCTGGTAGCTCCGCCCTTGGTTCGCTGATCAAAGGTGATGTGTCGTCATTCAAGGCACATCTTGGGGAGGTGGAGTGGGCGTTCCTGATCACCTTGTTGACCGGAATACTGACCGCGGTCCTGACCCTCGCTCATTTCATCTCGGTCCAGTTAGAGGAGAATCCGATTGTCCTCGCCGCCGCCTTTTTCGGATTGGTGGTCGGCTCGATTGTGGTGGCTTTTCGTCTCATCAGACAAGTTGAAGCGGCCCACATCGTGGTTATCGGCCTTGTCGGAATTGCTCTGTTTGTCGCTCTGGGATTCGGATCAGGTGAACCGGTTGCCTCGCCTTCTCTGCTGGTCTTCTTCGGATCTGGTGCTCTCGCTATATGTGCGATGATTCTTCCTGGGATCTCAGGCTCGCTGATTCTGGTGCTCATCGGCATGTACGACGCGGTGCTCGGTGCGGTAGTTGACCGCGAATTCGCCGAGGTCGGGGTTTTTGCCCTCGGTGCGATCGTCGGACTTGCCGTGTTTTCGCAGGTTCTCTACTGGGCTCTTCAAAGGGCCCACGACCTGGTGCTGGCGTCCCTCATCGGACTGATGGTGGGGTCGCTACGAATCTTGTGGCCGTGGCCAGATGGGGTTAACGGTGCATCCCTCGGCTCGCCCGATTCTCAGGTCCTCGCTTCGATTCTTGCTGCAATTGTGGGTTTTGCTTTCGTGGTCGCAATCTCCAGACTCGCCCGTCCGAAGCA
>JBGTGL010000029.1:0-2758 GCA_041746755.1 Acidimicrobiia bacterium
GGGGGTGTCTTTCGCCGGTTGGATTCGATGTGCGGGGCCGGATTCATCAGCGTTCCAATCGTCCCCCGATCATTCGACTTCCTTCGTGAACGGCCGCGAGAAAGCTGACTTCAAAAGGGATCCGAGCTACGTGAGCAGAACGTGAGAGCAATGAAATGGTGGCAACCTTGTCTTTTCAGCGTGAATCTGGGAGTCTTGCTGACGCAAAAAACAGTAGCCGGCTTGGCTCCGAGGTTTCATCTCTCGCCAACATATTCGATGTTTCGGTGAAGCGGAGGAACTCCACCGAAACAACGAATCTCGGTTGCGATCTCGCCTCGGACGGGACTATCGGTTGAAAGTCGAGATAATCTGGTCTGTCGGGTCCTTTGCGGAAGCCTGGAATGTGCGTATACTGCACACTCGTTCTTAATGTGAACAGAAATGTAGAGGTTCTTAGCTTGGCAATCAACTCAGCGAAGAAGGGGGCGTGTGGCAAGAGCTTGCAGGTCGAAGCTCAATGAGTCAGCTGTTCGATTCAATTACCATCCGGGACGTCGCCTTTAAAAATCGGGTATGGGTGTCGCCGATGTGTCAATACTCGTCCGTCGATGGCCTACCTAACACCTGGCATCTTGTTCATTTGGGCAAGTTCGCTGTCGGCGGGGCGGGGCTCGTTATGACTGAATCCACCTCGGTGGCCCCGAATGGGCGCATCAGCCCGCAAGACACGGGAATCTGGAATGATGAACAGGTTGAGTCGTGGTCGGAGGTCGTGGACTTCATCCATAGTCAAGGCGCTGCTGCCGGGATCCAACTCGGTCACGCCGGCCGGAAAGCTTCCACATCACCGACTTGGGAAGGCACAAAATTCGTCCCTGAAACCGACGGTGGATGGCTCACGGTTGGGTCTTCATCTATCGGGTACGGTTCTCTACCTCCACCGATACCTTTGTCTACAGCCGAGACGAGTGCGATTCCTAATCAGTTCGCAGAAGCCGCCATAAGAGCAAACCACGCCGGATTCGATGTTGCCGAGATACACGCGGCCCACGGATATCTCATTCACCAATTTCTATCGCCGTTGAGCAACAACAGGGTTGACCAGTACGGAGGCGATTTCGAGAACCGAGTTCGGCTCCTACTCGAGGTATGTGAAGCTGTTCGGGCCGTATGGCCATCGGAGAAGCCCCTCTTCGTCAGGATTTCAGCCACTGATTGGGTCACAGATGGTTGGGATCTCGAACAAACCACCTTGGCAGCCAAACTACTTGGAGAATTGGGAGTGGACCTTATCGACTGTTCTTCGGGTGGCACTGTTTCCGACGCGAAGATCCCTACTGGTCCGGGCTATCAAGTCGAATTCGCCGAACACATTCGGAAGAATGCCAACGTGGCCACGGCTGCAGTCGGGATGATCACGAAACCTGAGCAGGCAAACCAGATTGTCGGTTCGGGTCAGGCCGACGCGGTATTCATGGCTCGCGAACTGTTACGGCAACCAAATTGGCCCCTCCTTGCCGCGTCAGAACTGGGGGTCCCAGCCAAGTGGCCAGTTCAGTTTGAACGCGCTGCCCCAGGGTTTTCGCTGCCAGCAACTCAACCGGTGAAGTAGCCACGCCGTCGTCCACCCTGTCTATGGATGGTGCCAGTCAAATCTGTCTTGTGTGGCTCTAGATGTTGTCCGCACATATGTGCGATAATTGGACTTCTCAGCCAAAAGTGCCAAGGTGTGCAGTGAACCGACCTTAAGGGTCACAACAGCAGGAGAAACATGACCGTACCGATCCTCTACACCCTTGAGTCCGACGCGCGGACTCCAACCTGACAGGAGTGTTGTCGCGTAAGGGACTACCTGAACGCGCACTCCGTCGAGTTCGACGAGCGAAACATAAGATATAGCGCGACAGCCAAGGACGAGCTGATGGGTCTCACGGGGGAGCTTGTGGTTCCGCTCCTCGTGGCGGGAGAGGACCGAATCAGCGGATTTGACCCGGAAGCGTTGGATAACTTCGTGACAAGCTACCGCGAGAGCTCATGAGTGGCGTTGTCCCGCCGGGAAATTCGCTCGATGAGGTCAATGAGAGTGTCTCAGAATTTGGAGCTGATGTAGGGCAAGGCCTCGTCAACCTTCTCAATCGCATTAGCGAGGAGGTTGCGTACAACGATGCAAAAGGCGACAACGCCTTTCGACTTGGTGTTCACGACGGCCTCCGATTCGCCGAGGACGCGATCGCGAAGCTCCTAAAGCACCATGGCTACGCGGCGCAGTCCAGTCCTCGAGAGTTAGACGTTTGAGGCACTCAAGAGAGTGCAAGGGGCACCGGAACCTCTCGGCGTTTGGCTGTCGAGACATGCGACTCGTACCGAAGCGAGAAGTTTCGCTCGGAGAGTTCGATGGTTGACACGCATTCCGACGGGCTAATAGCCGCGCTTCTTGAGATCGGAGGCATCGAAGTCGACGCCCTCGTTGCATCGAAACATGCTGACGAGATCAGCAGGTTGGCAACCCTCAACGCGAGAATCGCGGACCTCGGCTTGACCAATCCGATTCCGGACGCCAAACCCTGGAACCAAGAGCCACAGCCCTTGTGACTCAGTCAATCGAGACATCCCCCATCGAGTTCTCGTCGATAGCCGAGATAGGTCAAATGTATCGAAATGGCGAAGTCGACCCGATTTCGATAACTAAACGCGTCATATCCCGCATCCGAGAACACGACACCAGGATCAAAGCCTTCATAACGGTCGACGAAGAAGGAGCGCTTGCAGCCGCTCA